>NZ_JBEZZR010000021.1:0-147682 GCF_040639325.1 Actinoplanes sp. NPDC023936
GGCCGATACCACTTCGCCACCCCTAAATGATCACAAACATGGATCAAAGTGGCTAGTCACCCGTAACCACCGTAGCCAAAAAGCAACAGGCTCCAGGACCTGGATGCGAGCACACGCACGGGTTCGGTGTGCCGCTGTCGCCGCTGCCGAGGGCTTCGGTGTGCTTCCGTCCACGTGTCTGGACCGCATCGTGTGCCCTGATTTCGATGCCGGCGGCATCGGGCGCGGGCGGGCGCGCTGCGGCCGGGCGGGAGCAGCGCGCCCCCGGAGGGCAGCCCCGCGAAGGGCGACCCGGGACGGGTCTGGTGCGGTTGTGGGAGTTTTGGCGCGTACCGGGGAAGGATCTTTATAGGCGGTGGGCCTCCCGGGCCGTGGTGACCCCGCGGGTGTCGAAGAAGCGTTTCGCGATCCGGGCCAGGTGGTCGGCGTCGTATTCGCGGTGGTTCTGGACCAGGATCACCAGGTCGGCGGAGGCGGCCGCGCCCTCCAGGTCGTCGGTGCGGGAGACCGGGATGCCGCCGATGTCCCAGGTGCGGACGTGCGGGTCGTGGTAGGCGACGGTGGCGCCGAGGGCGGCCAGCTGGCGGGCCAGCGGAGCGGCCGGGGACTCGCGCTGGTCGGCGATGTTGGCCTTGTAGGTGATGCCGAGCAGCAGGACCGTCGCCCCGCGCACCGCCTGGCCGTCCGCATTGAGCAGATTTTGGGCCCGCCGGGCGACATAGGCGGGCATGGTGGTGTTGATTTCCTGGGCCAGCTCGACGAAGCGGAACGGATAGCCGAGCTTGCTGCGCACATTGTGCGAAAGGTAGTTCGGGTCGATCGGGATGCAGTGGCCGCCGACGCCCGGGCCCGGATAGAACGCCTGGAAGCCGAAGGGCTTCGTGGACGCCGCGTGGATCACGTCCCAGAGGTCGATGTCCAGTTCGTGGCAGAACCGGGCCATCTCGTTGACCAGCGCGATGTTGACGTGCCGGTACGTGTTCTCCAGCAGCTTCGCGGTCTCCGCCTCCCGGGTGCCGCGGGTCTCCACCACCGTCTCGACGAACCGGCCGTAGAAGCCGGCCGCGGCCGCCGTGCACGCCGGCGTGTACCCGCCGACCACCTTCGGGGTGTTGTGCGCGCCGAACACCTCGTTGCCCGGGTCGATCCGTTCCGGGGAGAACGCCAGGTGGAAGTCGATGCCGGCGGTCAGCCCGGAGAGCTGCTCCAGCCGGGGGCGGACCTCGTCGTCGGTGGTGCCCGGGTACGTGGTCGACTCCAGCACCACGAGCATGCCGGGCCGCAGGTTGCGCCCGACCGCCGAGGTGGCGCCGAGGACCGCCCGCAGGTCCGGGCCGTCGCCCTCGGAGAGCGGGGTGGGCACGCAGATCACCGCGGTCCGGGCCTGCGCGATGAGCGTCTCGTCGGCGGTCGGCAGGAAGCCGTCGGACAGCATCGCGGCCACGTCGGCGTCGCTCAGGTCGTCCACGTGGGACCGGCCGTCGCCGAGCGCGCGCACCACCGTCTCGTCGACGTCGAAGCCGAGGACGGACAGGCCGGCCCGGGTTGCCTGCTGCGCGAGGGGCAGCCCGACGTACCCGAGCCCGAGGATGACGACGTCGTAGCTCATGCGGAATCTCCTTTGGAAGAAGCTCAGGCGACGGGCGGCAGCGCCACGTCGTCGCGGCCCGGAAGCGGTTGGCGCGGCGCGGCGAACGCCTGCGCGGCCGGGGCCGTCCCGGCGCGTGGCTCGCGCGACTCGAAAGGCGAGGCGAACGGCAGGTACAGCGGGAGGAAGTCGGCGAGCAGCGCTTCCTGGTCGGCCACCGCCGCGCTGTCGGTGTCCACGTCGTTCAGGCAGAACGCGTCGGTGTCGCGCTCGCGCAGCAGCCTGGCCAGCCGCAGCGGCGTGACCGGCTCGGCCAGATCGGTGTAGAGGTAGCGGATCCGGCCCTTGGCGGCCCGCCCGGTCAGGTACGCGTAGTACTGCTGCAGCGAGGAGAGCAGCGACACGTCCTCGGGGTGCCGGAACTGGTGTGCCGCCGTCGCCGCCACGTGCCCGGCGAACCGCTGCTCGATCTCGGCGATCACACTGCGCCGGGACGGGTGCGGGGTGTGCTTCATCTTGCGGGTCAGCACCCGGCCGAAGGCCTCTTCGATGAGCCGCCGGTTGTTCTTGGCGGCCGAGTCGGCGGGCCGGTCGCCGGGCGCGTGCGGGGTGAGATCGACCTGGGCCTTGGAGGGGAAGAACTTGGTCAGGCCGCCGGGCGTGAAGAACAGATCCGGCATGACCGGCCGGCCCAGGATCACGTCGTCGTTGAGGTAGAGGAAGTGCTCGGCGAGGCCGGGGATCCGGTGCAGCCGGGACTCGATCGCCTGCGAGTTGAACGTCGGCAGCGTGCCGGTGTCGCCGAAGATCTCCTGGTGGCTGACCAGCGTGATCCGCGGATCGCTGAGGTCGAGCCAGTCCGGCACCTGCTCGTCGGTGACCAGGAAGATCCGGCGCACCCACGGCGCGAAGCAGTGCAGCGAGCGCAGCGAGTACCGCAGCTCGTCGCGGCTGGTGTACCGGGAGTCGTTGGCGGCCTGCGAGTTGACCCCGCCGACCCACGGGTTGGCGTCCAGGGCGCGGGCCTTGCGGCGCTGCCAGGCCGGGTCGTCGCCGTCGACCCAGGTGTAGACCACGTCGATCGGGAAGTCGATCCGGTCCGGGTCGACAGCCGTGAAGACCGCGCGGGTGCGATAGCCGGTCACGTCGTCGGGGGAGCAGAACGGTCCGAAGGCCACCTCGGGAGCGATCACCGCGGGTTCGGTGGCCGGCACCTCGTCGGCCACCGGGTTGCCGCGCGGCGCGACGAGCCGCCCGCCCTTCTCCCGCCAGAACTCGATCTCGCAGGCGTACTCGTCGCCGAGCAGCATGCTTCCGCCGGGGTCGGTGACCGGCCAGCAGATCGCCACGACGCGGGGTTCGGCGCGCCGGCCGGGCCGCAGGACGGTCCGGAACCGGCCGTTGTCGCGCCGGGCCAGCTCGCGCAGCAGGGCGAGCGTCCGGTCGCGATCCTTCTCGGTCACCGCGACGGCGGTGCCGAGCGGTGTGGGCGCCGGCAGCCGGAACCAGCCGATCCCGGCCGCGTCGAACGCCCGGACGACCCGGTCCAGGTTCTCGCGGCGGACGGCGGCGGGCGCGGCGTCGGTGGTCACTCGCGCGGCGGCGCCCCGGCGGCGGGGTTCGAGAGGCATGAGGGTACGGGCTACGCGTAACCGCCGTTCCGGTGCGACGCGGGGCAGCAGGTGCCGCTCGGCCGACGTGAAGATCCGTCGCCGGACCGACCAGGGGGTCAGCCGCAGGATCTGCCGCAGGGTCACGCCGTCGTCCTTTCGCCGCAGGTCCGCCGACGCGCTTAACGCCCCGGATGAGATGAAGTTGCGGTCTATATCAGGAGTTGCACCCTTTAACTGCGGTATACGCCTTTCACGAGCACCTTGTGATCGTTTGCGAGTGGTCCCACCCTTAGGGGAACGGATCGGGGTCTCGGCCGATGCGGGCGCTTGCGTACGCACTGCATGGTGGAAAGCGGCAGGGCGACGGGTGAGCGCGGCAGTGCCAGGGACTGGAACGGCATTGCGACGACGGCGGGAGGCCGAGATGGGCAAGGCAGTGGCGTTTCTGGTAGCACTGATCGCCGGGGTGATCGTGGTGGGCTGGGTGGTCAGCTCGCTGCTCGGCGGTTTCCTGTATTACCTGATCGTGGGTGCTCTCGTGGTCGGCGGCGGCGCGTTCCTCTACAGCCGGATCAAGCGTTCGCTGGCTCCGGGCACCCGCACCCAGCGCCGGATCGAGGCGGCGTCACGCACGTACCGCATGCGGAACCGGTGAGCCGTGAGTGGTGCGGCTAGGCTTGCGGCAACGCCAACACCTAGCCAACGGGAAGTCGATCCGTGTTTGACACCTTGAGTGACCGCCTGTCCGGGATCTTCACCAAGCTCCGCGGCAAGGGCCGGCTCACCGATGCCGACATCGACGCCACCGCGCGCGAGATCCGTCTCGCGCTGCTGGAGGCGGACGTCGCGCTGCCGGTGGTCAAGGCGTTCATCGCCAGCCTCAAGGAGCGGGCGCGCGGCGCCGAGGTCTCCCAGGCGCTCAACCCCGCGCAGCAGATCATCAAGATCGTCCACGAGGAGCTCATCACCATCCTCGGTGGCGAGGGCCGGCGCCTGCAGTTCGCGAAACAGCCGCCGACCGTCATCATGCTGGCCGGTCTCCAGGGTTCCGGTAAGACGACGCTGGCCGGCAAGCTGTCCCGCTGGCTCAAGTCGCAGGGCCACCAGCCGCTGCTGGTCGCCGCCGACCTCCAGCGGCCGAACGCGGTGAACCAGCTGCAGGTCCTGGCCGGCCGCGCCGGAGTGGACGTCTACGCCCCGCAGCCCGGCAACGGCGTCGGCGACCCGGTGCAGGTCGCCAAGGACTCGATCGAGCACGCCCGGCGGACGGCGAAGGACATCGTCATCGTCGACACCGCCGGCCGCCTCGGCATCGACGCCGAGATGATGCAGCAGGCCGCCGACATCCGCGCCGCGGTCGACCCGGACGAGGTCATCTTCGTCATCGACGCGATGGTCGGCCAGGACGCGGTGCAGACCGCCGAGGCGTTCCGTGACGGCGTCGGCATCACCGGCGTGGTCCTCTCCAAGCTCGACGGTGACGCCCGCGGTGGCGCCGCGCTCTCCGTCCGGCAGGTCACCGGCCAGCCCATCCTCTTCGCCTCCACCGGTGAGAAGCTCGAGGACTTCGACGTCTTCCACCCGGACCGGATGGCCAGCCGGATCCTCGGCATGGGCGACGTGCTGACCCTCATCGAGACCGCCGAGGCGGCGTTCGACGAGGATCAGAAGGAGAAGATGACCAGCAAGCTGCTCGGTGGCGAGCAGTTCACGCTGGAGGACTTCCTGGACCAGCTGATCGCGGTCCGGCGGATGGGCCCGATCGCCAACATCCTCGGCATGATGCCGGGCATGGGCCAGATGAAAGACCAGCTGGCCGAGCTCGACGACAGCCACTTCGACCGGGTGACAGCGATCATCCGCTCGATGACGCCGCAGGAGCGCACCACTCCGAAAATCATCAACGCGTCCCGCCGGCTGCGCATCGCGAACGGCTCCGGCGTCACCGTGATGGACGTCAATCAGCTGCTCAACCGCTTCACCGACGCGCAGAAGATGATGAAGCAGATGAGCGGCATGATGGGCCTGCCGGGCGGTCGCCGCAAGGCGACGAAGAGCCCGAAGAACAAGCGTAAGGGCACCAAGGGCGGCAACCGTCCCCGGGCGGGCGGCGGGATGCCGGCCGGCTTCCCGGGCGGCATGCCGCAGCTGCCGCCGGGGATGGACCCGGGCGCGCTGGGCGGTGGCGGCATGCCGCCCGGCTTCAAGCTGCCGAAACTCGACTTCAACAAGCTGAACAAGCCGAAGGACGACAATCGCTAGAAAGTGGCATGGCGCAAGTTGCTCAGCGACTACTACTGTGGGGGTGAATCCCATGGAGGAGGAGTCGATGAGCATCGCCCTGCACGCTGACGTCGAGGAGCTGTTGAAGCGAGACGACCTGACCGTCGACGACATCGCGGACCTTCCCGAGGATCTTCGATACGAGTTGATCGACGGAAGGCTCGTCTTGTCACCCGTTGGCCTGCCCATTCATCAGTACATCTCGATCATGGTCACCCATGCGGCGCTGGAGCACTGTCCGGAGGACGTGCTCATCAACGGCGAGCAGGCGGTGCTCCTGGACCGGCGTAACGAGCTGCGCCCCGACGTGGTGCTCATCCGCGAGGAGGGCGCCGGCAAGTCGCCGGTCAAGCCGGGCGACGTGCCGCTCGTCGTCGAGGTGATCTCCGAGTCGTCGAAGAAGTTCGACCGGGATGGCAAGCTGAAGAAGTACGCCTACGTCGGCATCCGGAACTACTGGATCGTCGACCCGCTGGCCGAGCGCGTCACGCTCACGCAGTTCGCGCTCGGTCCCGGCGGCGACTACCAGCAGCTGATCCAGACCGATGAGCTGGTCACTGTCGACCGGCCGTGGCGGATCACTCTGGACCTTCCGGCGTGGACGCGCCGGCGGGACCGGATCCGTGCGGTGGCCCGGCCGGACAGCTGACCGGTTGATCAGGTAGGACTGTCCTATGGCGTTGCATGTGCGCGGGACGGTTCTTCCGGACGGCGAGGTCCGGGACCTGTGGCTGGTCGGCGATCGGGTCACCTACGAGCCGGTGGCCGGGGCCGAGACGATCAGTGACGGCGGATTCGTCGTGCCCGGCCTGGTGGACGCGCACTGCCACCTCGGGATCGCGTACGGGGCGAAGCCGATCGAGAGCGTCGACCAGGCCCGTGAGCTGGCGGTGATCGACCGGGACGCGGGAGTTCTGGCACTGCGGGACGCCGGTTCGCCGTACCCGTACCCGGAACTCGATGACGAACCCGGCGTGCCGCGCCTCGCGCGGGCCGGGCGGCACGTGGCCGCGCCCCGCCGCTATCTGCGGGACATCGGCGTCGAGGTGGCCGGCGACGAGGTGGCCGCCGCGGTGACCGCGCAGGCCAAGGCCGGCACCGGCTGGGTGAAACTGGTCGGCGACTGGATCGACCGGAGCGTCGGCGACCTGGCGCCGAGCTGGGACGCGGCGACCATGACGGCCGCGGTGGAGGCGGCGCACGCGGCCGGCGCCCGCGCGGCGGTGCACACGTTCTCCGAGGAGGGCGTGGAGATCATGGTCAAGGCCGGCGTGGACTCGGTCGAGCACGGCACCGGCCTGTCCCTGGACCTGATCGACCAGATGGCGAGACAAAGAACCGCCCTGGTGCCCACGATGATCAACATTCGGACCTTCGGCAAGATCGCCGACTCGGCGCGGGGCAAGTTCGACGGGTACGCGGACCACATGCTCCACCTGCGGGACCGGTTCCCGTCCGTGGTGCTGGCCGCCCACGAGGCCGGCGTCCCGATCTACGTGGGCACCGACGCCGGTGGCGGCATCCGGCACGGGCTGGCCGCCGAGGAGATGCTCTACCTGCACGAGGCCGGCATCCCGGCAGCGGACGTGCTGGCCTCCGCGTCCTGGAAGGCCCGCGAGTGGCTCGGCTTCCCCGGGCTGGTCGAGGGCGGGCTGGCCGACCTGGTGGTCTACGAGGCCGACCCGCGCGCCGACCTGCGCGTGGTGAAGGCGCCGCGCCGGATCGTCCTGCGCGGCGCCGTCATCAAATAATCACTTACCGGACGAATCGGTAGCGGAGTAGCCGGGAGCCGTCGCGCCGGTCTCGGCGGCGATCTCGGCGATCGTGCGGTCCATCAGGTAGTGCAGGACGAGCGCCTGCCGATGTGCCGGCGGAAGGTCCCGCATCGCGCGGACCAGCAGCACGGTGTTCTCCGACGGTGGCGGGGACGGCGGCAGGGGCGCCTGCGCCGCGTCGTGGGCGCGGCGCCGGAACACCCGCCGCCACCGGTCGGTGGAGAGCCGGTTCACCACGAGCCGCAGCCATGCCTCCGGGTCTCGAAGTCGTCGGTCCCCGTCATCTCACCGCCCCTTCCGGGGATCAGACACGACGAACCTGGCCGATCGGTTGCGGGTCAGCGCCGGAATTTCCAGATGCGCAGCCCGGTGCCGGACGGGCAGGTCAGATAGTCGGCGTTCCAGTCACACCGTCCGGAGATCTCCGGCACGGTACCCAGGTCGGTCGTCCGGCCGTCGATCGTGGAGATGGCCCGCACGGCGAACCGCCCGGAGCGGGCGTCCCGGACCAGCACCAGCACGTTGCCGTCGTCGACGATGCCGCCGGCGCCCTCCGCCCGGGCCAGCAAGCGGCCGCCGGGTCCGAAGACCGCCGTCGTGGGCGCCTCGTTGACGGTACCGGTCGAGACGATGCTGTCGGTGGGCGCTGCCGGCGCGGCGCGTCCCACTCGCATGGTGCCCCCTTCGAGGGCCCAGCGTGCCGGCGCCTCCCAGAGCACGCGCCCGCCGACGGCGTCGATCCGGAGCAGGTAGGTGTCCCTGATCTCAGGTGACGCGCCGGTGGGCCGCCGCTCGTAGACACAGACGGTTCCGGCCCCGCACGGGTAGAAATCGGCGAAGGACGGACCGTCCGGGTATTCCTCCCGGTAGACCACCCGCGACGGACCGGCGCCGGGATCCGTGCCGGTGGCGCTGATCCGGACACTCCCGGCGCCGTCCCGCCACAACGTGTAGACGGTGCCCTCGTACCCGATGGCGTAGTCGGGCCTCGCCTCCTGCGTCTGCACGGTGGTGCGAACCTTGCCGGTACGGATGTCTCGGATCCGCACCCCGCCCTTCTCGGTCACTTCGATCAGCCGGTCGTCGGTGAACGGCCGCACCCGGTCGGCGGTGCCGACGGCGAGCGGGGCGGACGTGAATCCCGGTTCGTCGCCGTCGGGCGCGGTCCGCATCCCGGTGATCGTGACGGGGCGCTCGTCGCCGGCCGCCGCCGCCCAGAGTCTCGCGCCGGTCCGGACGTCGTAGGCCTCGATCGTGCCGGTGTCCAGGTCGAAGTGGGCGAGCACGTCGGTGTGCAACTGAAGCAGGTCGCGCGGTGCGCTCGTCAACTCCCACAGCCGCGCCCCGGTGCGCGGATCGAGGAACACCAGGCCGGCCTGCTGCTGGACGACGAGGGCCGTCGGAGTCGCGCTCAGCGCGATGCCGGCCGGGCTGGCGATGGGCTCGGACGTCCAGGTCGGGGCGCCGGTCGCCAGGTCGAAAGCGTGCACCCGGCTGTCCGGGGAAGCGGAGATCGCGTACCCGTAGCCACCGGCGACCAGCGGGGCGGTCCACGTCTCCCCGGCCGGCGGGCGCAGCGGCTCGCCGACCGGTTCCATCCCGCGGATCCGGGCCGGGGACGTCGCCGGCAGGATCGGTTCGGCGTGCCGCCGCTGCCAGGCCACCACGCCGGTGCCGGCGAGCACCAGCAGCACCGCGGCGGCCGCGGCCAGGGCGCGACTGCGCTTGCGGGCGGCGCCGCGGCGGCGCGCGTCAGCGACCCCGGCCGGGGGCAGCGCGTCGGAGTGCCGGCCCAGCGCCGTGAACAGGTCGTCGAGATCAGCGGACATGGCGGGCTCCTTCCGGGGATTCCTGGCCGAGGGCGGCGGCCAGGCCGGCCCGGCCGCGGGACAGCCAGGACTTGACGGTGCCGGTGGACGTGCCGGTCTCGGCCGCGATCTCGGCGATCGACCGGTCCAGCAGGTAGTGCAGGGCCAGCGCCCGGCGATGCGTGGCCGGCAGTGTCCGCATGGCCCGGACCAGCAGGACCACGTCGTCGGAGGGTGGCGGGACGGCCGGGGCCGGTGGCGCGGCCGCTGCGTGCTCGCGGCGCACGAAGAGCCGCCGCCAGCGGTCCGCGGAGAGCCGGTTCACCACGAGCCGCAGCCAGGCCTCCGGGTCCTCGTAGCCGGAGACCCGCCGCCAGCGTTGCCAGGCCCGCGCGTACGCCTCCTGGACCAGCTCCTGTGCCTCACCTGGATCGCCGGTCAGGCCGTACGCGTAACGCATGAGCCGCCGGGAGGTGTCCCGGTAGAACCCGTCGAAGTCCATCCGTCCCCCGTCCTTGACGTAAAGGGACACGGGATGCCCACCCGCCGGGTTGCATGCCGGACGAGACTAGGATGTCTCCCCATGGCTCGCGTGCTCACTCCCCGTGCGGAGGACTTTCCCCGCTGGTACCAGGACCTGATCGCCAAGGCGCAACTCGCCGACAACGGCCCGGTGCGCGGGACGATGGTGATCCGTCCGGTGGCGTACGCCGTCTGGGAGCGGATGCAGGCCGACATGGACGCCCGGATCAAGGCGGCCGGCGTGCAGAACGCCTACTTCCCGCTCTTCATCCCGGAGAACTACCTGCGCCGCGAGGCCGACCACGTGGAGGGCTTCTCGCCGGAGCTGGCAGTGGTCACCCACGCCGGTGGCAAGGAGCTCGCCGAGCCGCTGGTGGTGCGCCCCACCAGTGAGACGGTGATCGGCGAGTTCATGGCGAAGTGGGTCGACTCGTACCGGGATCTGCCGCTGCTGCTCAACCAGTGGGCCAACGTGGTGCGCTGGGAGCTGCGGCCGCGCACGTTCCTGCGGACCACCGAGTTCCTCTGGCAGGAGGGCCACACCGCGCACGCGACCGAGGCGGACGCGCGCGAGCACGCCCGCGACATCCACCGCAACGTCTACCAGGCGTTCATGGAGGAGTTCCTGGCGATCCCGGTGATCCCCGGCCGCAAGACCAGGGGCGAGCGGTTCGCCGGCGCGACGAACACGATGACCGTCGAGGCCATGATGGGCGACGGCAAGGCGCTGCAGATGGGCACGTCGCACGAGCTCGGCCAGAACTTCGCGAAGGCGTTCGACATCACGTACTCGTCGGCCGAGCGCACCGTCGAGCACGCCTGGACCACGTCGTGGGGCACGTCGACCCGCATGGTCGGCGGTCTGATCATGGTGCACGGTGACGACAACGGCCTGCGGCTTCCGCCGCGTGCCGCGCCGATCCAGGTGCAGATCATGGTGGTCAAGGCGGGCGAGGGCGTCACGGAGGCGGCGGCCAAGCTGCGCGACGAGCTTGCGACAGCGGGGGTACGGGTGAAGCTGGACGACCGGGCCGACATCCCGTTCGGCCGTCGCGCGGTCGACGCGGAGCTCCAGGGCATCCCGATCCGGATCGAGGTCGGCCCGCGGGACCTGGCGACCGGCAACGTGACGGTGGCCCGCCGGATCGACGGCTCCAAGTCCCCGATGGCGCTCGCCGACGTGACCGGCGCGGTCACCAGCGCCCTCAAGGCCGACCAGCAGCGCCTCTACGACGACGCGCTGGCGTTCCGCGAGGAGCACACGGTCGACGTGAAGACGCTGGCCGAGGCGCTCGAGGCGGCGCAGACCGGGTTCGCCCGGGTGCCGTGGTCGGCGGTCGGCGAGGCGGGTGAGAAGGAGGCGAACGGCAAGGCGGTGACCGTCCGCTGCCTGACGCGCGAAGACGGCTCGATGCCCGAGTCGGACGACGAGCCGAACCTGATCGCGTACCTGGGCCGCTCGTACTGAGCATGCCTTTCCGCGCGGGCCGGCCGGTTCTCTACCGGAACTTCTCGGGGGGCCGGCTGGTCCACGTCCGGCCCTGCCGGGTGATCTCCGACGACGACCGCGGGCTGCTCCTCTGGCTGGCCCGCGGCTCGGCCGTGCTCAACGAGATGGCGGTGGACGGCCGGGGCGTGCGGGACATGCCGTTCGCCGAGTGGTCGGTCTGCGAGCGCCGCCTGGTCCCGGCGACCTGGTCCGGGCCGGGCATCCTGATGTTCCTGCCGGCCGAGGGCGAGCACTCGGTCTGGTTCTTCCGTACCGACGAGGGCGCCTTCCGCGAGTGGTACGTCAATCTCGAGGAGCACGGCGTCCGCTGGGACGACGGTGACGTGGCCGGCGTCGACGTGGTCGACCAGGACCTGGACGTGGTTGCCGCGCCGGACCGCACCTGGCGCTGGAAGGACGAGGACGAGTTCGCCGAGCGCCTGGCGCTGCCGGAGCGCTACTGGGTGCCGGACCCGGACGCGGTCCGGGCCGAGGGCCGCCGCGTGATCGCGAAGATCGAGGCCGGCGAGTTCCCGTTCGACGGCACCTGGACCGATTTCCAGCCGCCCCCGGACTGGGTGCCGCCGCTCGCCGTCCCGCCGGGCTGGAATCGTCCGGCGGCATAGTGAGACCCGGTTGGGAAGTAGTGCCTCCCATCTGGCACAATGGCTCGTTGGTATCCGGCATGCGTCAGGCGCCCTCTAACCCCTGATCGCACCGCCAGTCCACGAGGCATCGGTCCCGCATCCCCACGTGGGTTCCGGTCGGCTCACCCACGCAGTCATCAGGAGCGAAAACACCGTGGCCGTTAAGATCCGGCTCCTGCGGATGGGCAAGATCCGCAACCCGCAGTACCGCATCGTCGTCGCCGACTCGCGCACCAAGCGCGACGGCCGCGCCATCGAGTACGTCGGCATTTACCAGCCGAAGGAACACCCCTCGGTCATCGAGGTCAAGTCCGACCGCGTTCAGTACTGGCTGGGCGTCGGCGCGCAGCCGAGCGAGGCCGTGCAGCGCATCCTCGAGAAGACCGGCGACTGGCAGCAGTTCAAGGGTCTGCCGGCCCCGCCGCCGCTGCTCGTCGCGCCGAGCAAGCAGAGCCGGACCGAGATCTACCAGGAAGAGGCGAAGGCCGCTGCCGGTGTCGCCGACACCAAGCCGGCCACCACGCCGAAGTCGAAGAAGGCCGCCGCTCCGGAGGTCGCCGAGGCTCGCCCGGCCGACACCAAGGCCGCCGACCCGGCCGAGCCGAACCGCGAGGCTGTCGCCGAGACTGCACAGGACCCGGCCGGTGCCGGCGCCGACGCAAGCTGACGGGGCGCTCCGGCCCGCGCTGGAGCACCTCGTCAAGGGCATCGTCGACAACCCGGACGACGTCCGGGTCCGGCTGGTCGACTCGCGCCGCGGCAAGCGGCTCGAGGTTCGTGTGCACCCGGAGGACCTGGGAACGGTCATCGGGCGCGGCGGCCGGACGGCCAAGGCCCTGCGTCAGGTGATCGGGTCGATCGGCGGTCGCGGCATTCGCGTCGACATCGTCGACGCGTACTGACCGAGCTTCCTAAACGGCTCCGCCGTACTGCAAGGGAGTTTGAGTGCTGCTCGTCGTCGGCCAGATCGGTAAACCGCACGGCATCCGGGGCGAGGTCTCGGTGGTCGTGCGGACCGACGAGCCCGAGGAACGCTTCACCGCCGGGTCGGTGTTCATCACGGAGGTCCCCCGGGACCGCCGGGTGAGCGCCGGCCCGGCGGGCGCTCCCGGGATTCGTTTCGAAGTTCCCCAACAGCTCGTCCTCGAGCAGATCCGCTGGCATCAGGGCCGCGGCATCGCCGTCTTCGAGGGCATCTCCGACCGCAACGTCGCCGAGGCGCTGCGCGGAGTCTTCCTCCAGGTGGACAGCGCCGACGTGCCGCTGCCGGAGGATCCCGAGGAGTTCCACGACCACCAGCTGATCGGGCTGCGGGTCGAGTCGGCCGAC
Source organism: Actinoplanes sp. NPDC023936 (assembly GCF_040639325.1). NCBI lineage: Bacteria > Bacillati > Actinomycetota > Actinomycetes > Micromonosporales > Micromonosporaceae > Actinoplanes > Actinoplanes sp. NPDC023936. Next base: position 13,055 of record NZ_JBEZZR010000021.1, read on the forward strand.
GGCACGCTGCACGGCACCGTGTCGCGGATCGACCACGCGCCCTCCTCCGACCTGATCGTGCTGAAGAAGGCCGACGGCGGGACGGCTCTCATCCCGTTCGTCACCGCGATCGTGCCGACCGTCGATCTGGCGGGCGGGCGTGTGATCGTCGATCTACCGGAAGGCCTGCTGGATCTGTGAAGGTCGACATCATCTCGATCTTCCCGGACTACTTCGCACCGCTGGACCTCTCGCTGATCGGCAAGGCGCGGACGACCGGGACGCTCGACCTCTCCGTGCACGATCTGCGCACCTGGACCCATGACGTGCACCGGACGGTGGACGACAGCCCGTACGGCGGCGGTCCCGGCATGGTGATGCGCCCGGAACCGTGGGGCGAGGCCCTGGACGCGGTCGCCGCACCGGGCGCGACGCTGGTGATCCCGTCCCCGGTCGGCAAGCCGTTCACCCAGGCCGACGCGCACGAGCTGGCCGAGCTGGACCACCTGGTCTTCGCCTGTGGCCGGTACGAGGGCATCGACCAGCGGGTGATCGACGACGCGGCGGACCGGATGCCGGTGCGCGAGGTCTCCCTCGGCGACTACGTGCTGTTCGGCGGCGAGGTCGCGGTCATCGTGATCATGGAAGCGATCACCCGGCTGCTGCCCGGTGTGCTCGGCAACGCCGAGTCGCTGACCGAGGAGTCGCACGCGGCCGGCCTGCTGGAGGCCCCGGTCTACACCAAGCCGCAGTCCTGGCGCGACCGCGAGGTGCCGGACGTGCTGCGCTCCGGCGACCACGGCCGGATCGCGCGCTGGCGCCGTGAGCAGAGCCTGCTGCGGACCGCGTCCCGGCGTCCGGACATGTGGGGCGCCTACCCGCCGGAAAAACTGGACAAGAAGGACCGGAAGGCGCTGGTCGAGGGCGGATTTCAGATCCCCGGCCGGGATGTGGCAGAGTAGTGGGGTTGCCGTCTCCATCCGCGCCGCGGGCGGAGACGAGGATCTTCCGGAGTCGCAGAAGATCAGAATCACCCACCGCGCACCGACTTCCGGTGCGCCTCTAGTACGAGGATGCAGCGATGAACACGCTGGACGCTCTCGACGCCCAGTCGCAGCGCACCGACCTTCCCGACTTCCGTGCCGGTGACACGCTCAAGGTGCACGCCCGGGTCGTCGAAGGTAACCGTTCCCGTGTCCAGGTCTTCCAGGGCGTCGTGATCGGCCGCCAGGGTGCCGGCCTGCGCGAGACCTTCAAGGTCCGCAAGATCAGCTTCGGCGTCGGCGTCGAGCGGACCTACCCGCTCAACAGCCCGGCGATCGACCGGATCGAGGTCATCACCCGCGGTGACGTGCGCCGTGCGAAGCTCTACTACCTGCGTGAGCTCCGTGGCAAGAAGGCCAAGATCAAGGAGCTTCGGGAGAAGCAGTCCGTCTGACGGCCGAGACGGTCCGGCACGGATGGGCGCGAGCGAACTACGCTTGCGCTCGTGCCGGACGGTTCTGGTGAACCTTTTCAGTCCTACCGCCCGTAACTTTCCCTAGCCGGGAAACTCGGGCGGTAGTGCTGTATCCGGGGGCGGTTCGGCCGGGTCGACGGCAGGAGATGCGAAGCGTGGAACCGATGGAAGGCTATCGGCCGTCCCGACGGCGCCGGAGCGCGATCCGGCGCAAGGAGATGCCGCTCTGGCAGGAGCTGCCGCTGCTCCTCGTGGTGGCGTTCTGCCTGGCCGTGCTCATCCGCACCTTCCTGGTCCAGGCGTTCTACATCCCGTCCGGCTCGATGGAGAACACGCTGCTGATCCAGGACCGGGTCCTGGTCAACAAGGTCGTCTACGACATGCGTGACCCGCTGCGCGGCGAGATCGTGGTGTTCCGGGGCACCGACGACTGGGCGCCCGAGGTGACCGAGGCGGTCAGCAACACCTTCCTCGCGAAACTCGGCCGCACGATCGGTGACCTGGTGGGCGTCAGCCGGCCCGGCGAGCGCGACTTCATCAAACGGGTGATCGGCCTTCCGGGTGACAAGGTGGCCTGCTGCGACGATCAGGGCCGGATCACGGTGAACGGGATCGGCATCGACGAGCCGTACATCGCGGAGGGTTTCAACTCGGACCTGAACCAGCCTCCGATCGCCGGGCAGTGCACGAGCCGGCGGTTCACCGAGGTGACCGTGCCGGCCGGGCAGATGTTCGTGATGGGTGACCACCGGTCGGTCTCACAGGACGCCCGTTGCCAGGGTCCGGTGCCGATCGAGAACGTCATCGGCCGGGCCTTCGTGGTGGTCTGGCCGAGCGACCGGTTCACCAGCCTCAGCGTGCCTGACGTGTGGAAACAGTTCGCGGCGGAGCATCCGACAGCGGCCGCGGGGCGCCCGGTCCAGCCTCGCGAGGAGGCGCCGATGGTCGCCACCGAGGTGCTGCCGCTTCTGCTCGGTGTCGTTTTATCCGCGCGTTCCGGCATGTCGTTCGTGACTCGACGACGTAGGCTCCGAGCGTGATTGACGAGCAGACCGAAAAGCGCCGCGGCTCGTTCTGGCGCGAACTCCCCATTCTGCTGGGCGTGGCGATCCTGGTCGCGGTTCTGGTCCGCGCCTTCGTCCTGCAGACGTTCTACATCCCGTCCCCGTCGATGGAGCACACCCTCAACGTGTGGGACCGGGTCCTGGTCAACAAGCTCGTCTACGACTTCCGTGACCCGCGTCGCGGCGAGATCCTGGTGTTCAAGGCGCCCACCGAGTGGCAGTCCGGCGCCGAGGGCGAGGACTTCATCAAGCGGGTCATCGGCACCCCCGGCGACAACGTCGTCTGCTGCGACAACGAGCAGCGCCTCATGATCAACGGCGTCTCGCTCGACGAGCCGTACATCTACACCGAGTCCGACGGCACCCGCAACCAGGTCGCCGATCAGAACTTCGACATCACCGTTCCGGCCGGCCGGCTCTGGGTGATGGGTGACCACCGCGAGGCGTCCGGCGACTCCCTGGAGCACTACGAGCAGAGCACCGCGACCGACGAGGCCGGCAAGCTGGACGACGCGACGGTGCCGATCGACTCGGTGGTCGGCCGCGCGTTCACCATCTTCTGGCCGGCCGGTCGTGCCACCTGGCTCTCCGTGCCGGACGAGTACGACGCGATTCCGAACGCGGCCGGCAAATGACCGATTCGCCGAGGCGCCCGCCGGCGCAATAGGCTTGGTCCCGTGACCGTGATTGACCGCCGTGCCGGGCGCGTCCTGTTGCTCGACCGGGCGGGGCGGGTTCTGCTGCTGCACGGTGGCGATCCGGCCCGCCCCGGCCGGCACTGGTGGTTCACGCCCGGTGGGGGTCTGGAGCCGGGCGAGACGGTCGCCGAGGCGGCGGCCCGCGAGCTCTTCGAGGAGACCGGGCTGCGCATCGCGCCCGGCGACCTCGGCGGCCCGGTCTGGCGTGAGGTGACCGAGTTCGAGTTCGACGGCGGTCAGTACCGGCAGGATCAGGAGTTCTTCGTCCTGCACGTGGCCGAATGGCAGGTCGACACGGCCGGGATGGACGTGACCGAGCAGCTCACCATCACCGAGCACCGCTGGTGGTCGGCCGCCGAGATCGAGGCGAGCAGCGAGGAGATCTTCCCGCTGGGCCTGGCCGGCCTGGTGCGCACCGCTGTGGCCGGGGAGGACTTCTGATGCTGGCTCCTCCGCGGACGGTGATCCGGCGTGAGGCCGGGCTCTACGCGCTCGAGCAGGCGCTGCAGCGCCGCGGCTTCCGGCACGTGGCCGGCGCCGACGAGGCCGGCCGGGGCGCGTGCGCCGGCCCGCTCGTGGCGGCCGCCGCGATCCTGCCCGAGGGCAAGCGCGGTGAGATCCCCGGGCTCGCCGATTCGAAGCTGCTCACCGCCGCCGCCCGGGAGCGGGTCTACGACCAGGTGGTGGCGCGAGCGCTGGCCTGGACCGTGATGATCATCCCGCCGACCGAGGTCGACGCGCGCGGGCTGCACGTCTGCAACCTGGCCGCGATGCGGCGCGCGCTCGCGTCCCTGACCGTCCGCCCGGAGTACGTTCTGACCGACGGCTTCCCGGTGGACGGCCTCGGTGTGCCAGGCCTCGCGGTGTGGAAAGGCGACCGGGTCGCCGCCTGCGTCGCGGCGGCCAGCGTGCTCGCCAAGGTCACCCGGGACCGGCTCATGGTGGAGCTGCACGACAAGTACCCGGCGTACGGTTTCGCCGTGCACAAGGGTTACATCACCGACGACCACACCGCCGCGTTGCGCGAGCACGGGCCGTGCGCCGAGCACCGGTTCTCGTACGTCAATGTGGCCGCCGCCTCCGGGCGCGGCAACCGGCCGCCCCGCGCGCGCCGGCCCGCCGAGCCGGTCGCGGCGACGCTCTTCGACACCGCTGACGCGGGCACGGCCGCCAATTTCGACGCAGCCGTTACCGAGCCGCTGCTGCTTCCGGAAGCGGCTGAGGGTACCGTCGGCGTGGCGTCGGGCGGACAAGCCTCAGCCACCGGCGTCGGTGGGGGAAGATAAAGGCCATGGAGGGCGAGACACGATGAGCGCAGAGGATCTCGAGAAGTACGAGACCGAGATGGAGCTGCAGCTCTACCGGGAGTACCGCGACATCGTCCGCCAGTTCTCCTACGTGGTGGAGACCGAGCGCCGGTTCTACCTGGCCAACCAGGTCGACCTGCACGTGCGCAACTCCGACGGCGAGGTGTACTTCGAGGTCGAGATGCACGACGCCTGGGTGTGGGACATGTACCGTCCGGCCCGTTTCGTGAAGAACGTGCGGGTGATGACGTTCAAGGACGTGAACGTCGAGGAGCTGGAGAAGCCGGACATCTCGCTGCCGGACGAAGCCGGTTTCGGCGGTTAGTGGTTTTCCACAGCGCGGGGTCGTCCACAGGGCCGGTCGCGGGCGGGGTGGTGGCCGGGCACGCTGGCCGGCATGTCGCTCCTCCTCGCTGTCCTGCTGGTGCTTCCGCTCGGACCGGCGCGTCCGGCCGTCTATTCGTGGCCGGTGGCGCCGCCGAGCGTGCTGCGGCGGTTCGATCCGCCGCCGGAACGCTGGCTGCCCGGCCACCGCGGCGTTGATCTCGGAGCGGCGCCGGGCGCCACGGTGCGCTCGGCCGGCGCCGGCGTCGTGATCTTCGCGGGCCGGGTCGCCGGGCGCGGGGTGATCAGCGTGGCGCACGCCGGCGGGCTGCGCACCACCTACGAGCCGGTCACCGCCGCCGTCACGACCGGCGATCAGGTCACGGCGGGGGATCCGCTCGGCACGATCGAAATCGGTCACCTGGGCTGCCCCGAGCCGGTCTGCCTGCATTGGGGCCTGCGCCGCGGCGGCGACTACCTCGACCCGCTCACCCTGCTCGGCCTCGGCCGCGTCCGGCTGCTGCCCCTCTGACCCCGGCGGGTCCGCGCCCGGTTGGTCCGCGCCCGGTTGGTCCGCGCCCGGTTGGTCCGCGCCCGGTTGGTCCGCGCCCGGCTGGTCCGCGCCCGGCTGGTCCGCGCTGGGCCGAGCCCGGCCCCCGCACCGGCGGCCGGCGCTATCGCTGGTGCTCGGCCAGCAGGGCGGGGAGGTGCTCGGCCAGATGGAGGTACTCCTCCGGGCGGTTGTAGACCTGGGCGCTCAGCCGCAGCAGCCCGCGGCCGCCCCACGCGTTGATCGCGGTCTCCACCGCCAGCTTGTCCGAGATCCGCTGCCGCAGGGTGATCGCCTCCGGCGTGGTCGTCGCGAGCCCCGCGGGCAGCGGCACCACCCGCATCGCGATCCCCGGTCCGCCGGGGCCGGGCAGGTCGGAGGGCGCGAGGCCGAGGGCCTCACCGACAACCCTTTGCCCGTACGCGGCCAGCGCCACGTTGTGCGCCCGGACCGACTCCCATCCGAGTGTCCGCAGCGTGAAGACACCCGTGGGAGCCGCCAGCCAGGGCGTGTAGTCGATCGTGCCCTGGAATTCGACCGACAGCGGATAACCCTGTTCCTGCTCCCAGGAGACCACCAGCGGCTCGATCCGCCGGCGCCACGGCGGTGACACGTTCAGCAGGGCCGTCCCGCGCGGCGCCCAGCCCCACTTGTGCAGGTTGCCCACCCAGAAGTCGGCGCCGATCGCGGCCACGTCGACGGGCAGCATCCCGGGCACGTGCGCGGCGTCCACCAGCACCGGGATGTCATGTTCCCGGGCGGCCGCGACGATCTCCCGTACCGGAAAGATCATGGCTGTCGCCGAAGCGATCTGATCGACCACCAGCAGCCGGGTCCGGCCGGGCCGCAACGCGGACCGGATCCGGCTCACCACCTCGGCGTTCGTCGCGCCGAGCGGAATCGCCACGGTGCGCGCGGTGGCCCCGGTGCGCCGGCACTCCCGCCGGACCGCCATCGCCACCGACCCGTACCCGTGGTCGGTGAGCAGCACCTCCTCGGCCGGTTCGAAACGGATCGACTGCAGGATCAGCGAGATCGCGGCCGTGGTGTTCGGCATCAGCGCGCTGCCGTCCGGGTCGGCGCCGAGGAACGCGGCCAGATGCCGTCGGGTGTGGACGACCCGGTCGAGAAGGCCGGTGCCGTAGAACCGGAGCGGGTTCGCCTCCATCTCGTCGCGCAGCCGCTGCTGGGCGCGCTGCACGTTGATCGGGACGGCGCCGAACGAGCCGTGGTTCAGATAGGACACCGACGGGTCCAGCGAGAACATCAGGCGAGCGCCCGGAATGGACCGGGGCGGATCATCGGCGCTCATGAACGGATCGTACGTCCTCAGGCGCGCGGGTGTGCCTGTTTGAACGCCGCGCGCAGGCGCTCGGTCGAGACATGGGTGTAGATCTGTGTGCTCGACAGTGAGCTGTGGCCGAGCAGCTCCTGCACCGCGCGCAGGTCCGCGCCGCCGTCCAGCAGGTGGGTGGCGGCCGAGTGCCGCAGGTCGTGCGGACTGGTGTGCGGCAGACCGGCGGACCGCGCCGCACCGGCCACGATCCGGCGCACCACTGTCGGCTGCAGGCGGCCGCCCTTCACGCCGAGGAAGAGGGCGTCCTTGCTGTGCCGCCCGGCGAGTTCCGGGCGGCCGGTCCGCAGCCACTCGTCGAGCGCGTCCCGAGCCGGATGCCCGTACGGGACGGCCCGTTCCTTGGCGCCCTTGCCGAACACGCGGACGACCTGCCGGCCGTGGTCGACGTCGGCGCGGTCGAGGCCGCAGAGCTCGGAGACCCGGACGCCGGTGGCGTAGAGCAGCTCCAGGACGGCCCGATCGCGGACGGCGAGGGCCCGGCCGCCCTCCTGCTCCGGATCCGGCGCGGGCGGGCTCATCAGCGCCTCCGCCTGGTCGGCGCGGAGCACGGCGGGCAGGTCCCGGTGCGCGCGCGGGCTGGCGAGCTGGGCGCCCGGATCGCCGGGGGCGCGGCCGCTGCGGTGGGCCCAGCCGGTGAACGCGCGCGCCGCTGCCGCCCGGCGAGCCTGCGAGGTACGGGCGGCGCCGCTGCCCCATCGAGCCGCGAGCCAGCCACGGAGCACCGCGATGTCGAGCTCGGCGAGCGTGGTCCGTCCCTCCCGCACGGCGTGGTCGAGCAGCGAGACCACGTCGCCGAGATAGGCGCGGACGGTGTGCTCGGAGCGGTTCTCGACACCGGCCAGGTGGTGCCCGAAGTCGTCGACCGCCGCGCGCAGCTGCGGCGGGAGGGCTTCGTGCAGCTGGCGGATACGCGTCGCTCCCATGAGCCCATTCTTGTCATACCCCCGGCCTAGCCTCACCCCCATGGCACGCTGGGAAGAGATCGAGAAGGACGCGCCGGAGTTCGCAGCGAGGGTGAAGACCCTCTTCGAGTCCGGCACCAACAAGACCATCGCCACGCTGCGCAAGGACGGCTCGCCCCGGATCAGCGCCTGTGAGGCCCAGTTCGAGCAGGGCGACATCACGTTCGGCATGATGCCGGGCTCGGTGAAACTGGCCGACCTGCGACGCGATCCGCGGCTCGCGATGCACAGCCCCACCCTGGAGCCGCCCGCCGATCACCCGGAGTCCGGTCCGGGCGACGCGAAACTCGCCGGCCGGGCCGTCGAGACACCGCCACCGGCGGACACGCCGCACGCGGGCGCCGGCTTCTTCCGGGTGGACATCGACGAGGTGGCGCTGACCTATGTCGGGGTGCCCGCCGATCACCTGGTGATCGAGACGTGGCATGCCGGCCGGGGTCACCGCCGCCGCACCCGGGCGTGACGTGAGCGTGGGCGGTCAGGGGGCGTCCGGGCGGTTGCGGGCCCAGGCGAGGAATCGGTCGTAAAGGTTCGGTGGCGCCCCGCCGTCCGCGAGCATGTCGTCCAGGGCGTCGTACATCTGCGTGGACAGATAGACCTTGAGCAGCGACGGGAAACCGCGGTACTCCTCCAGGAGGCCGGCCCGGGCGGTGGGGCACGGCCAGGGGAGGCCGCAGGCGCGACAGTCCCACTGTGGTCGCTCGTGCATGTGGTCGCTCGGCGTCATGGCGTCCCTCCGGGTTGTCCTGGGATGTCCCGGCGGTATTTCGCCGGCGAACCCTGATTGGCGCGATGGCGCTGCGCCGGTGTCAGATGGCCGGCCCGCCCCACGTTCGACTCGTGGCGCGGCGATCGGGGCGCCGGGGCGGTGGCGCCGCCGTCGCGGGAATCTCCGGCGCGGGCGTCGGGTGGTGGGGGAGGCGGTGGTGGCGGGACCGGCTGCTGTGGACTCGCCCGGCGTGGCCGGGGGAGCCGGGGCGGTTTCGGCGCGGCGCCCGCCGGTGGGATTGGTGGCGGCGCGGCGCCCGCGGGTGGGATTGGTGGCGGCGCGGTGCCCGCGGGTGGGAGCGGCGGTGGGCGTAACGTCAGCCGGGCGTCGATGCACGGGGCGGGGAGGCCGCAGATGCAGCGCCGCCAGAGCGTGCGCCAATCCCGGCGGTGCCTGGGAGAATCCGGCACCGGTGTGGTAGGCGTGAAGCGACTAGGCATGGAGCCACTTTAGGTTGCTCAAGGACTAGCTGCCCCGTAACAACTTGATTATCGACTAATAGTCTCGCGCCTACGGTCGATCATGTGGGAGTGAAGCCGATCCGCCTCATGGGCGCACACGAGATTCGCATCCGGCTGGGCGGAGTCAGCCGGCAGCGGGCCTACCAGATCACCAGTCGCGCCGACTTTCCGAAGCCGGTCGCTGACCTTGCTCAAGGCAAGGTTTGGCTGACAGAGGACGTCGAAGCATGGATGAAGGTCCATCGCCGCGACCTGGACGACTCCGAGGACTGACCCCATCCACGCCGGATCTTCGCGGCGTGGGATCCACCGGCCACCCCGCCGGCGTACGGTCGAGAGGTGACCGCCGGCACGGGGGCGGGCCGGCCGAAGCCGTGCGGTGACGCGGCGAGAACCGCTTTCGAAGAATCACTCCTGCGGGGCTTTACCTGGCGTCAAGGGCTAGCACGATGCCATCCTCCTTCCGGACCACGAGGCCGGCGAGCTCGAGAAGCGAGAGCCGCCGCAGCACCGTCCGCAGGTCCAGTCCGGCGGCCGCCGCGAGCTCCTCCGGAGTGGACGCCCCGCGCCGGGGCACCGCCTCCAGGACGAGTGCCGACTCCTCGTCCAGCGCGTCCCGCCGGTGATCCGGGCCGCGCGGCCGCTCGCTCAGGTACTCGCCGATCCGCCCGACCTCCTCGAGCACGTCCTCGGCGGACGTGACCAGCCGGGCGTACGGGTTGCCGCGCAGGATCGCGTGACAGCCCACCGACATCGCCGAGGTCACCGGTCCCGGCACCACCAGCGCCGGCCGGCTCAGGGCCAGCACCCGGCTCATCGTCTGAGTGGCGCCGCTGCGGGCGGCCGCCTCCACCACGACGGTCCCGGCGGTCGCCGCCGCGATCACCCGGTTGCGGATCAGGAACCGGTGCCGCAGCGGCTCCGCGCCGAGCGGCCACTCGCTCACGATCAGCCCACGTTCCACGATCCGTTCGAACAACGCCGCGTTGCCCGCCGGATAGGGCCGTTCCACCCCACAGGCGAGAACCGTGACGGTACGGCCCCCGGCCGCCAGCGCACCCCGATGCGCCGCCGCGTCGATGCCGAACGCGCCACCCGACACCACGGTCCAGCCCCGGTCCGCGAGCGCATACGCCATCTCGCCCGCGACATGGGTGCCGTACCCGGTGGCCGCCCGCGCCCCGACGACCGCCACCGACCGCCCGAACGCCTCGTCCAGCGGCATCCCGCCGCGCACCCAGAAGCACAGCGGCGGCCGGGTGTCCTGATTGACCCGCCCGCCGGTGCGCAGTTCCAGCCGCGCCAGGTCCGCCACCCGCCCCGGCCACTCCGGATCCGACGGCACCACGAGCCGCGCGCCGAGCTTCTCCCCGCGCCGGAGCGCCGACTCGGCGAACCGCCGGGCGTCCCCGGCCGCGGCCCGCGCGGCGGCGGCGGCCCGCAACCGCCCGTCCGGCAGATCCCCGCGAAGCAGCCGATCCAGCGTGCCCACCGCGCCGCCCCGCTGAACCAGCCCCCAGACGGCCCGGTTCCCCGGCTCCACCAGCCAGGTGAGCGCCACCCGGGCGATCCGGTCCGCATCCCGGCTCGCCGAGGAACCCGGGAGGCCGCCGCCCGCCGGGTCCCCGCCGGCTTCGGGGTCAGGGCTCGTCGTCATCGTGGTCTCCGTTCTGTGTGGGCGGGCGGCCCTCCGTCTTCCGGGTCTCGCCCATGCGCATCTGGAACGCCTCCGCCACGTCGCTCTCGGTGGGCCGGTCGCGGGCGTCCAGGTCGGCGATCGTCCACGCGATCCGCAGCACCCGGTCGAAGCCGCGCGCCGACACCGTGCCCCGGTCGAGAGCGCGGCGCAGAATGCGGGTGTCCGGTGACGGGAGGCGCCACGGTGGCCGGCGCAGGTGTGAGCCGGGCACTTCGCCGTTGCACCGCCAGCCGTCCGGGGCCCAGCGTTCGACTGCGGCGATGCGGGCCCGGGCCACCCGGGAGCCCACCGCGGCCGACGACTCGGCCGGCTCGTGCGTGGCCTCCAGGTGGACCGAACGCAGCGGCAGCATCGCGATGCGGATGTCGATCCGGTCCATCAGCGGACCGGAGAGCCTGCTCTGGTAGCGCCGCCGGACCGGAGGCGGGCACTGGCAGTGCTCGTCGCCGGCGGGAGACGCGCACGGACACGGATTCGCCGCGACGACGAGCTGGACGCGCGCCGGGTACTCGACGATGCCGCGTGCCCGGGACAGCACGACCCGGCCGCTCTCCAGCGGCTGTCGCAGCGCCTGCAGGACATGGCGTGGCATCTCGGACACCTCGTCCAGGAAGAGCACGCCGCGGTGCGCCAGCGACATCGCGCCCGGGCGGATCAGGGCGGATCCGCCTCCCACCAGGGACGCCATGCTGGCGCTGTGGTGAGGCGCCTGGAACGGCGGGCGGCGGACCAGGCCGGAGCCGGGAGGCAGCACACCGGCGATCGACTGCAGGGCGGTGACTTCGAGGGCCGCGTCGTCGTCCAATTCCGGCAGGATCGACGGCAGGCGTTCGGCGAGCATCGTCTTCCCCGCGCCGGGCGGGCCGATCAACGCCAGGTGGTGGCCGCCGGCCGCGGCGATCTCCAGTGCGTACCGCGCGGTCAGCTGGCCGGAGACCTCGGCCAGGTCGGGCTGCCGGTCATCCGCCTTCGCCGGGGGTGGTGGTGGGTCGAGCAGGGGAGCGTTTCCCTGTACGAAGTCGACGAGCCGGTGCAGGGAGTCGATGGCGCGGACCGTCACGCCGGGGACCACCGACGCCTCGTGGGCGTTGTCCAGCGGCACGATCACCCGGGTCACGCCGGCCCGGGCGGCGGCGGCCACCATCGGCAGGACGCCGCGCACCGGGCGGACCGTGCCGTCCAGGCCGAGCTCGCCGAGGAGCGCGACACCGGCCAGCCGGGCCGGTGGGAGCTCGCCGGCGCCGGCCAGCAGCGCCGCGGCGATCGCCAGGTCGAAGCCGCTGCCGTGTTTGGGCAGGCCGGCCGGGAGCAGGTTCACCGTGATCCGCCGGTTGGGCCACTCCCGGCCGGAGTTGAGCACGGCGGCCCGCACCCGGTCGCGTGCCTCGTGCAGCGCGGTGTCCGGCAGGCCGGTGAGCACCAGGGCGGGCAGCCCGTTGGAGAGGTCCGCCTCCACCTCGACCAGGTGGCCCGTCACGCCGACCAGGCCGGCGCAGAGCACGCGCGCGTAGCTCATCAGAACGCCGACCGGATGTGCACGACCCGGGCGGCGCCGCGGAGCTGCGGGAGGACCTCCACCACGTCGAAGCGGACCTGCTTGGGGCGTACCCCGGTCTCGGCCAGCCATCGCGCGGCCAGGAGCCGCAGCTTGCGCACCTTCCGTCCGCTGATCGCGGCGGCCGGCGGACCGAAGGTCGCCGTGCGCCGCGTCTTCACCTCGCAGAAGACCACGTCGTCGCCGTCCCGCAGGATCAGGTCCACCTCGCCGTCCGGGCAGCGCCAGTTGCGGTCCAGCAGCACGAGGCCGCTGTCCTGCAGGTGCCGGGCCGCGAGTCGTTCGCCGTAGGCGCCGACCGCTCGTCGCTGAGTCGTCATGCGGCGGACCGTGGCACGGCGGCGGCCGGGCTGTTCCGGGCCCTGTGGACGGGGCGCCGGTGTGGATTTCGGCCGGTACCCGTTCCGGTCTGTTATGTGGCGGGGGATGGCCCGCGTCCGGTTGGTCACCTACCGTGCGATGACGTGGAACATCGTTACGCCGACGAATCCGAGCCCAGCTGGTACACCGGTCGCCGGTACGCCGCCGACCCGGAGACGTCCGGGTCCCATTCGCTCGCCGACAGCCCCTACGACTCCGGGGTCCGCAACCGATCCGTGCCCGAGCAGCGGGACCGGGAGGCGCTGAGCATCCCGATCCGCGGCCCGGAGTACCCGCCGGTGCGGCCGGCCTCGGCGACGCCCGCCGCCGAGCCGCCGCCGATGCAGGGGCCGGCGCCGGCCCCGATCTCAACCCCCGCCCCGATCTCAGCCCCCGCCCCGGTCTCCACCGCAGGCCCGGCCTCTACCCCGGCCCCGGCGATCGCCGAGCCGACCGCCCTGGTCCCGCCGGTGGCCGCCCGATCGGCTGACGGGGTGTACCGCACCCGCCGCCCGATCTCGTCGGTCGTGCTGACCGCGGTGGCCGCGGTGCTGCTCCTGCCGGCCCTCCGGCTACTACTCACCGTGACCTTCGCCTCGGACCCGGACGCCCGGGGGATCGTGCCGGCGGTCCTGCTCACGCTGGGGCTGCCGCTCACCGCCATCGGGCTGTTCGCCGCGGGAGGCGGGGCGCCGAGCCGGGACGCGTGGCTGCGCGCCCCACTGGCGTACCTCCCCGGGGGTTTGATCTTGCTCCTGGCCGCCGGTCTGGCGGTCGCCTGACCGGTCGCCGGCGTGATCGGCCCGCCGCGCGGTCCCCTGATCGAGGGCGAACCAGGTCGTCCCGCCGGTTGGCGTATGCTTGTCGACGGCGACCGCCTCGTGCGGTCGACCTCGCGCGCCCTCCGGCCGTGTCGTTCGCTGGATCATCCAGTGATGGCGGCCGCCGGCGACGGCCCTCCCTGGTCCCGATCATCCCGGGTCCGACTGTGGCCGCCGACCGGGCGCCAGGACGCTTGCCGCCGGTGAGCGTGACAACCAGGGAGACCAGGGAGTAACACCATGGCCGTCGTGACCATGCGTCAGCTGCTGGAAAGCGGTGTCCACTTCGGGCACCAGACCCGGCGCTGGAACCCGAAGATGAAGCGCTTCATCTTCACCGAGCGCAACGGTATCTACATCATCGACCTGCGCCAGACCCTCGACTACATCGAGAAGGCCTACGCGTACGTTCGGGACACCGTCGCCGAGGGTGGCCACATCCTCTTCGTCGGCACCAAGAAGCAGGCGCAGGAGGCCATCGCCGAGCAGGCGACCCGGGTCGGCCAGCCGTACGTGAACCACCGCTGGCTCGGCGGCATGCTGACCAACTTCCAGACGGTGTACAAGCGCCTGCAGCGCATGAAGGAGCTCGAGGCTCTCGGTGACCTGACCGGCACGGCCGCCGGTTACACCAAGAAGGAGACCCTCCAGCTGTACCGCGAGAAGACCAAGCTCACCAAGACCCTCGGTGGTCTGCGTGACATGACCAAGACGCCGTCGGCGATCTGGGTCGTGGACACCAAGAAGGAGCACATCGCGGTCGACGAGGCTCGCAAGCTGGGCATCCCGGTCATCGCGGTGCTGGACACCAACTGTGACCCGGACGAGGTCGACTTCCCGATCCCGGGCAACGACGACGCGATCCGCTCCGCCGAGCTGCTGACCAAGGTCATCGCCGCCGCGGTTGCCGACGGTCTGATCGCCCGCTCCGGCCGGGGCCGCAACAACAACGCCGACGAGAAGCCCGAGGCCGGCACCGTCGCCGCCGGCGAGCCGCTGCCCGAGTGGGAGCGTGACCTCTACGAGGGCGCTGAGAAGAAGGCTGCGGACGCCCCCGCCGAGCAGGCCGCTGAGAAGCCGGCCGAGCAGGCTGCTGAGAAGCCGGCCGAGCAGGCTGCGGACGTCCCCGCCGAGCAGGCCGCTGAGAAGCCGGCCGAGCCCGTCGCGGCCGTCCCCGCCGAGTAATTCGGCTCAGTCCCAGGTGCGTTTCGGCCGCCGTCGCCGCGAGAGCAGCGGCGGCGGCCGAGTTCCGAACTGACATCGAGAGAAGAGTCATGGCTAACTTCACCGCCGCGGACGTCAAGAAGCTCCGCGACCTCACCGGTGCCGGCATGATGGACTGCAAGAAGGCGCTCGACGAGGCGGACGGCGACTTCGACAAGGCCGTCGAGTTCCTGCGCATCAAGGGCGCCAAGGACGTCGGCAAGCGCGCCGGCCGCACCGCCGCCAACGGCATCGTCGCCCACTCCGGCAAGGCTCTGCTCGAGCTGAACTGCGAGACCGACTTCGTCGCCAAGACCCCGGACTTCGTCGCCCTCGGCGACCGCCTGGTCAAGCTCGGCGAGGAGAACAAGGTCGCGGACGCCGCGGGCCTGCTCGCCGCCGAGCTGGACGGCAAGACCGTTGCCGACACCATCCAGGAGTACTCCGCCAAGATCGGCGAGAAGATCGTCCTGAACCGCTTCACGATCGTCGACGGCACCGTCGCGGTCTACCTGCACCGCAAGGCGCAGGACCTCCCGCCGCAGGTCGGCGTCCTGGTGGAGTACACCGGCAAGTCGGACGAGGCCGCTGACGCGGACGCCCGCGGCATCGGCATGCAGATCGCCGCGATGCGCCCGAAGTACCTCACCCGCGAGGAGGTGCCGGCCGAGGTCGTCGAGACCGAGCGCCGCGTCGCCGAGCAGACCGCTCGCGAGGAGGGCAAGCCCGAGCAGGCCCTGCCGAAGATCGTCGAGGGCCGGGTGAACTCCTTCTTCAAGGACTTCGTCCTGCTCGAGCAGGCCTCGGTCACCGACAACAAGAAGACCGTCAAGCAGGTCCTCAGCGAGGTCGGCATCGAGGTCACCCGGTTCGTCCGGTACGAGGTCGGCCAGGAGTAAGGCTCCGCGAAGACGAGGATTGTTCAGGGCGGTGGAGATCAGGGTGCTGATCTGCGGCGTGGTGCCACTCACGGCAGGCCCTGAACAACCCTCGATGGCATCGGGAGGTCGGGTACGCGATTCAGCGACCGGCCTCCCAGTCGCATAAGGTCTCTTGCAGAAACTGAAGGGAAGGCGGGTCTCATGACGATGCTGACCGAGCAGTCCGCCACGGTCGACGAGAACCCGCCGGCCATGCGGCCGCGGCGGGTCGTGCTCAAGCTCTCCGGCGAGGTGTTCGGCGGCGGCGCGGTCGGCGTCGACCCCGACGTCGTGCAGGCGCTGGCGCGGCAGATCGCGACGGTGAACCGGCGCGGTATCCAGGTGGCCGTGGTGGTCGGCGGCGGCAACTTCTTCCGCGGCGCCGAGCTGCAGAAGCGCGGCATGGACCGGAACCGGGCGGACTACATGGGCATGCTGGGCACGGTGATGAACTGCCTGGCGCTCCAGGACTTCCTGGAGAAGGAGGGCATCGAGACGCGGGTGCAGACCGCGATCACGATGGCCCAGGTCGCCGAGCCGTACATCCCGCTGCGCGCGATCCGGCACCTGGAGAAGGGCCGGGTCGTGATCTTCGGCGCCGGCGCCGGCATGCCGTACTTCTCCACCGACACGGTGACCGCCCAGCGCGCGCTGGAGATCCACGCCGACATGGTGCTGATGAGCAAGAACGGCGTCGACGGTGTCTACACCGCCGACCCGCGGGTCGACCCGACCGCTCAGAAGCTGGAGAACATCACGTTCCAGGAGCTCCTGCAGCGTGGCCTGCGGGTCGCCGACCAGGCGGCCTTCAGCCTCTGCGAGGAGAACAAGCTGCCGATGCTGGTCTTCGGCGCCGAGGGTGACGACACCATCGTGCGCGCGTGCGCGGGCGAGCGGATCGGCACCCTCATCACCGCGTGAGCGTGTGCGCACGTCCCCACATCCCGCACCACCGAAGACAGCGAGGAGGCGAGAAGAGCCGGTGATCGAGGAAACCCTCTTCGAGGCCGAGGAGAAGATGGACAGCGCGGTCGAGCACGCCAAGGAGGAGTTCGCCGCCATCCGTACCGGCCGGGCCACCCCGGCGATGTTCTCGAAGATCCTGGTGGACTACTACGGCGCGCCCACGCCGGTCACCCAGATGGCGTCGGTCGGCGTGCCGGAGCCCCGCATGGTGATCGTCAAGCCGTACGACGCGTCGCAGCTGGGCCCGATCGAGCGGGCCATCCGTGACTCCGACCTCGGTGTCAACCCCAACAACGAGGGCACTCAGCTGCGCATCCATCTTCCGCAGATGACGGAGGAGCGGCGCCGCGAGATGATCAAGGTGGCGCGCGGCAAGGCCGAGGACAGCCGGGTCGCGATCCGCAACATCCGGCGCAAGGCCAAGGACCAGCTGGACAAGATGGTCAAGGACGGCGACACCGGCGAGGACGAGGGGCGGCGCGCCGAGAAGGAACTCGACGACCTGACCCACAAGTACGTCGCGGTCGTCGACGAACTGCTCAAGCACAAGGAAGCCGAGCTTCTCGAGGTCTGACTTCCGCCCGTACGTCTGCCCGGTCTTGTGTCTTTGTGCGCCAGGCCGGGCTTTCGTGTGTACGGAACAAACCACCGCTCGGCCCCACTGTTAACCCTTTTGCTGTGCAGTAGGCTCGGGTCCGACTCCTGTCCGGGGGGAGAACAACAGGCGACGGCACGTAGGGGATGGCTTTGAATCTGCGCAAGACGGGGTCGCTCGAGCTCTGATGTCGTACCTCGATCCGCGTGCCGGCCGAGCGCCCGGCGACGACACCAACGTGCCGGCGCCGTACTCGCGCCACTCCCAGCCGGCGCCCCCGCCGTGGCCCCCGCAGGAGCACACGCCGCCCGCGTGGCCGCCGGCCACCAGCCAGGGATGGCAGTCGGAACAGAAGCCGGAACAGCAGCTCGAGGAGCAGCCCGAGGAGCAGCTGGACGCCTCGATCGAGGAGCTGCCCATCACCGAGCAGCCGGTCGCTCCCCGGGGCGCCAAGGGCCGCCGCCGCGCGGGCCGGGGGCAGAAGGGCGGCAAGAGCCGCGCCGGCCGGAACCTGCCGGCGGCCATCGGGGTCGGCGTCACCCTCGGCCTGCTCGTTCTCGCCTCCCTGCTGATCGAGCGGCGGGCGTTGCTCGCCGTGCTGGTCGCCGCGGCCGGGGTCGGCGTCTGGGAGATGAGCAAGGCGCTGACCGGCGCGGGCGCCAAGGTCCCGCTGGTCCCGCTGGTCGCGGGCTCCGCGCTGATGACCGGCCTCGCGTGGTACGAGGGACCCGACGCCCTGCTCGTCGGCCTGATCGTGACGATCGGGGCGGCTTCGCTGTGGAGCCTCGCCGACGGTGTCCGGGCGGTCCGGCGCGACTTCACCGCGACCGTGCTGACCGCGGTCTACGTGCCGTTCCTGCTGAGCTTCGCGGCGATGCTGGTGCAGCCGGACGACGGCGCCTTCCGGGTGATCTGCACCCTGGTGGCGGTCGTGCTCTCGGACACCGGCGGGTACGCGGCGGGCGTCTTCCTCGGCCAGCACCCGATGGCCCCGAAGATCAGCCCGAAGAAGTCGTGGGAGGGTTTCGCCGGCTCGGTGACGGCGGCGGCGATCGGCAGCGGCGCCCTGCTCTTCTTCCTGCTGGACGTGCCGGTCTACTGGGGTCTGCTGTTCGGCGCGGCGATCTCGGTGGTGGCGGTGCTCGGTGACCTCGCCGAGTCGATGCTCAAGCGCGACCTCGGTATCAAGGACATGAGCAACCTGCTTCCGGGGCACGGCGGACTGATGGACCGGTTGGACTCCATCCTGTTCGCCGTTCCGACGGCGTACCTCCTCTTTTCGATCATCTTGCCGAGCTGACCCGGTGAAGGCCGAGCCAGCTATGGGGGAGCGATTCGACGGGCGTGGGAGACTGGATACGCCATGACGATTCTTCCGGTCATCCCGATCAGTCCAGACCAGCCCGACGCGGTGAGCACCCGTCGCCGCCCCACCATGCCGCCGAAGCACCTCGCCGACATGGACCTCGCCGCCCGCAAGAGCGCGGTCGCGAGCCTGGGCGAGCCGGCCTTCCGCGCCAAGCAGCTCTCCACCCACTACTTCGGCCGCCTGGTGCGTGACTCCGCGGCGATGACCGACCTGCCGGCGGCGTCCCGTGACCGGCTCACCGCCGAGCTCTTCCCGCAACTGCTCACCCCGATCCGGGAGCAGGCCTGCGACGACGGCGCGACCCGCAAGACGCTGTGGCGGCTGCACGACGGCGCTCTGGTGGAGAGCGTTCTGATGGGTTACCCCGACCGGGTCACGGCTTGCGTCTCGAGCCAGGCCGGCTGCGGCATGGCGTGCCCGTTCTGCGCGACCGGCCAGCAGGGCCTCACCCGCAACCTGTCGATCGCCGAGATCGTGGACCAGGTGGTCTATCTGGCCGGCGTCGCGGCGTCCGGTGCGGTCACCGGTTCGCCGCCGCGGTTGTCCCGCGTCGTGTTCATGGGCATGGGCGAGCCGCTGGCGAACTATCCGCGGGTCATCGAGGCGGTCCGGCGCCTGACGTCGCCGGCGCCGGAGGGCCTGGGCCTGTCACAACGGCACATCACGGTGTCCACGGTGGGTTTGGTGCCCGCGATGCGCCGGTTGATAGCCGAACAGCTCTCGGTGACTCTTGCGTTGTCACTGCACGCCCCCGATGATGATCTGCGCGATGAGCTTGTGCCCGTCAACCAGCGTTGGAAGGTCGCCGAGGTGCTCGACGCCGCGTTTGACTACGCGGCACAGACCGGCCGCCGGGTGTCCATCGAATACGCCCTGATCAGGGACGTAAACGATCAGCCGTGGCGTGCCGACCTGCTCGGCAAACTTCTGAGCGGCAAGCTGGCCCATGTGAATCTCATCCCGCTCAACCCGACCCCGGGGAGCAAGTGGGATGCCAGCCCCAAACCGGTCGAGCGTGAGTTCGTCCGCCGGCTGCGCGAGGCCGGTGTGTCGACCACCGTGCGCGACACCCGGGGCCAGGAGATCGACGGCGCATGCGGCCAACTGGCTGCGGGCGAGCTGACGCAAGCGAGCGCAGGGGGCGCCGCAGCCGACGCGGAGGTGGCACAGTGACTGGGCGCAGGTCCCAGCAAACGGAGTGGGAGACGTTGTGACGAGTCAGGGGCAGCGTTTCCGGCGGCGTGCGCTACGGCGTGGTTACAAGGTCGACGAGGTCGACGCTTTCCTGGACCGGGTCGAGGCGACCCTGGCGGGCGAGCAGGTCGGCCCGCCGGTCGGTGCACAAGAGGTGCACGACGTCGTCTTCCGGGTGCGCTTCGGCGGTTACGACGAGTGGCAGGTCGACCTGCACCTGGACCGGGTGGAGCGCCAGCTCGCCGAGTTCGAGGAGCGCGGTGGCCGTCCCGCTCCGGACCCGCTGCGTGACTCGATGCGCGGCGGCCTCTCCGCGGTCCCGCAGGCGCCGCCGCAGGGCCCCCCGCCGGGCATGATGGGTGGCGGTGGCCCCCAGGGCATGGGCGGCCAGGGCCAGTTCGGCCCGGGCCCGGGCGGGATGGGTCAGCTGCCGCCCGGCGGTCCGCAGGGCCCGGGGATGCCCGGTGGCCCGGGGATGCCCGGCGGTGGCCCGGGGATGAACCCGGCCGCGGCCCGGATGGCGCCGCCGACCGAGCGCCTGCCCGCTCCGGTGCGTGACGACCGCATGATGCCGCCGCAGATGCCCCCGCAGATGCCGCAGCGCCAGCAGCAGATGCCCCAGCCCGACCCCTACGGGCGGTACGACGAGCCCACCGGTTACGGCCAGCAGCCTCCGCAGCGCCAGGGCCCGCCGCCCGGTTACGACCAGGGCGGTTACGACCAGCCCACCCGTTACGACCAGGGCGGATACGACCAGGGTGGTTACGACCAGGGCGGCTTCGAACAGGGCGGGTACGACGGCTTCGAGCCGGGCCGGCACGGCAAGGCCGACATGACGGCCGAGATCCGGATGCCCGAGCGCGACCCGCGCGGCGGCTACGGCGCGCCGCAGATGCCGAACGCGATGCCCGGCTCCCCGATGCCCGCGGGCGCGCCGATGAGTGGACCGCCGCAGCAGCAGTTCGGCCCGCCGCAGCAGCAGTTCGGTCCGCCGGTGGGCGAGCCGGGCGGCGAGCTGCACCGGGTGGACCAGCTGCGCCGGACGTTCCAGCCGCGCCGGTTCGGCAGTGGCTACGACCCGATGCAGGTGGACCGGTTGTTCGAGGGCATCCTGCAGGCGATGACCGGCCGCGGCCCGATGCCGGTGAACGAGAACGACCTGGACATGCTGCAGTTCGGCCTGGTGCCGAACGGCTACTTCGAGGCCGAGGTCGACGCCGCGCTGCGTGAGGTGAAGGACATCCTGCTGCGCCGGCGGTGAGCCGAGCACGAATAAGGGGGCCCGCCGGGCCCCCTTTTCTCGTGTGCGGGACCTTACTGGTCGTTGGGCCGCAGGCCGATCTTGCGCAGCACCGCGTCGCCGGCGATGACGACGATGAGGCCGACCGCGAGCAGCACGAGCCACACCTTCTCGGTGTTGCCCTGCTGGTTGCCCCAGAAGAAGAGCAGCAGGATGACCGCCGAGATGATCGCGCCCTTCTGGGCCCGCTTGCGGTTGCCCGGCTTGAGCTGGTCCGGTGCGTAGACCTCTTCGTGGTGTTCCTCGGCAGCCACGGTGGCTCCTCCAAGTCGTGCGATGTCGAGACGATCTCAGTGTGTCACGGGGTCGCCGGGCGGGGCCGGGCAACCCGGCTGTACTTTCGATGGCGGCAAAAGAGCGACACCGCCGAGCGAAGGAGCGACAAGTGCGGATCACCGGCACCGGACACGCGAGCATGCGGATCGACACGGCCGCAGGCAGCATTCTGTGCGATCCGTGGGTGAACCCGGCGTACTTCGCCTCGTGGTTTCCGTTCCCGGACAACTCTCTGCTCGACTGGGAGACCCTGGGGAACGTCGACTACCTGTACGTCTCGCACCTGCACCGGGACCACTTCGACGCGGAGCATCTGAAGCGCTTCATCAACAAGAAGGCGACGGTTCTCCTGCCGGAGTACCCGACCAGCCAGCTCGAGGACGAGCTGCGCGACCTGGGTTTCACCAGCTTCCTGCGGACCAAGTCCGACGAGGTGCACGAGCTGGACGGCGGCCTCAAGATCATGATCCAGGCCCTGATCAGCCCGACCGACGGCCCGATCGGTGACTCCTCGCTCTGGGTGGAGCACGACGGGATCCGGGTGCTGAACCAGAACGACGCCCGCCCGGCCGACCTGTCCCGCTTCAACGAGCTGGGTCACGTGCACGCGCACATGCTGCAGTTCTCCGGCGCGATCTGGTACCCGATGGTCTACGAGCTGCCGGAGAACGCGAAGACCGCGTTCGGCAAGCAGAAGCGGGAGCGGCAGTTCGACCGCACCTGGCGGTACATCGACGACCTGAAGGCCGACTTCGTCTTCCCGATCGCCGGCCCGCCGTGCTTCCTCGACGACGAGCTGTGGCAGTTCAACGACATCCACGGCGACGAGGGCAACATCTTCCCGGACCAGTCGGTGTTCCTGACCGAGTACGCGAAGGTCGGCGGCACCAACGCCGTGGTCCAGCTGCCGGGCAGCGTGACCGAGCTGACCGAGGGCGGCACGAAGCAGTCGACGACGCACCCGATGCCGGTGGACGAATTCTTCGCCAACAAGCGGCAGCACCTCGAGGAGATGCGGGAGCGCAAGCGCCCGATCATCGAGGCGGAGAAGGCGTCCTGGCGGCACCCGGAGATCGACGTGCTGGGCGAGCTCAAGAAGCGGATCGAGCCGCTGCTCGAGGAGTCGATCTACCTGGCCAAGGGCGTCGGCGGCCCGGTCCGGTTCGACCTGGTCTCCTACGACGGCGACGAGATCGAGTCGATCGTCGTGGACTTCCCGGGCAAGCAGGTCCGGCCGTACGCCGACGAGAAGGTGCGCTACCGCTTCCGCACCCAGCGCGAGCTGATCGAGCACCTCATCTTCATCGACGAGGGCGACTGGGTGAACTCGCTCTTCCTCTCCTGCCGCTTCTCGGCCGCCCGGATCGGGCAGTACAACGAGTTCGTCTACGCGTTCTTCAAGTGCCTCTCCGAGGAGCGCCTGCAGTACGCCGAGGGCTGGTACGACGAGCACGAGAAGGCGGTCGACGCCGAGGACATCCAGTTCGGCGACTGGACCGTGCAGCGCCGCTGCCCGCACCTCAAGGCCGACCTGTCCCGGTTCGGCATCGTCGAGGGCAACGTGCTGACCTGCCAGCTGCACGGCTGGAAGTTCGACCTGCCCAGCGGCCGGTGCCTGACCGGCGTCGGCCACAAGATCCGGGCGTCGAAGAACTCCTAGACCGCGAGATCGCGCAGGATGCGGCGGGCCGCGTTGTGGCCCGCCGCGCCGATCACGCTGCCGGCCGGGTGCGCCCCCGCCGATCCCGCGTAAAGGCCGTCGAGACCCGTGAAGTACGGCATCCGCTGGTCGAACGCGACGGTGTTGTCGACGTGGTGGATGTGCCCGCCGGTGATCCCGAAGTGCTCCTCGATCCCCGGCGGGGTGAGCGGCATGGCGTCCACGACCAGATCCGACGTCCCCGGCGCATAGCGGTCGCAAATCGCCAGCAATTTCTCGACATATCCGTTGATTTCGGCGTCCCACGACGATCCGGCCGGCTCGAACGGCACCGACTGCACGAACAGCGCCGACGAGTGATGCCCCGCCGGGTCCTGCAACGACGGGTCGACGGTGGTGTGCACGTACCACTCGATGGTCGGCTCCGACGGCAGCCGCCCGGCCTGCACGTCCGCCCACATCGCGCGCAGCGAGGCCATCGGCGAGCCGGAGTGCGGCAGCAGGTGGATGGTCGCCCCGAACGGCGACGGGCTCCCCGCCGGCAGGCAGGAGAAGTCCGGCAGATCCCGCAGCGCCAGATTGACCTTGAGCGTCGTGCCGGTCCGCCGCACCGCTGTCATCCGCTCGGTGAGCGCCGCGGGCAGCGCCCCTTCGGGGACGAGATTCATCAATTGGTACGGGTCACAGCTCCCGAGCACGACACGGGCGGCGACCTGACGCCCGTCGGCGAGCACCACACCGCTGGCGGCCCCGCCGTCGACGGTCACCGCGCTGACCCGGGCGCCGGTGTGGATCCGGGCTCCGGCGGCTCGTGCGGCGTCCGCGAAGGTCCGCGAGACGGCGCCCATCCCGCCCTGCGCGATCATCCAGGTGCCGTCCGAGCCGGGCAGCCGGCACATGTTGTGCACCAGGAAGTTGTGGCCGGTGCCGGGGTCGTCCGGGCCGGCGTTCAGCCCGGAGAGTCCGTCGGTGACCGCGTACATGCTGACCAGCAGCTCACTGGAGAAGCCGAACCGGTCGAGGTAGGACGCCACGGATCCCCGTACCAGATCGAGGAAGGTGCTCTGGAGCTGCGGCCGGATGTGGCGGTCGGCGATCTCCTCGACGGACGCCGGCTCCTCCAGCCAGGCCGGCGCGAGATCGGCGCGCAGCGCGCCGATCTCGACGGCGAGGGCCTCGTCGGCCGCAGCGTCCCGGGCCGAGAAGAACGTCTCCAGCTGGGCGCGGGTGTCGCCCGGGTCGCGGCCGAAGAGCAGGTACGGCGAGCCGGCCGGCCCGGGCGTCGGCAGGAAGTAGTGCGGGTCCCGGCGCAGCACCGGGATGGTCAGGTCGAGGGTGCGCAGCAGCTCCGGCGGCATCAGGCCGAGCAGGTAGGACCCGGTGGACTGGCCGAGGCCGGGGACCTTGGCGAAGGGGTGCTCGGTGCGGGTGGCGCCGCCGAGCACGCCGGCGGCCTCGAGCACGATGACGTCGAGCCCGGCGCGGGCGAGCAGGATCGCCGAGACCAGGCCGTTGTGCCCGGAGCCGATGATCACCACATCGGCGCGGTCGGGAAGGGGGGTCATGGCGAGCGACACTACCGCGCGAACAGGCCCGGCACCCTCGGCGATTCGTCCGTTAAATACGTCTTGACGGTGTGTGTCACGGCAAACCCGGTCAGTAACACGACATGGAAGAGATAGAGCCAGAGGCCGACCGCGACCATCGCCCCGATCCCGGTGAAACCGCCGAACGGGACGCCGAGATCCAGCGGCAGTGAGCAGAACAGCACGGCGCCGTGCAGGAACCCGGAGAGGTTCGCCGCGGTGAACGAGCCGATCACGATCGTGGAGAGCCACGGCGGCCGGCCCGGCGCCACGTAGCGGAACACCCAGATCACCACCGGGGTGAGCACGATCCAGGTGGCGAGGAACGAGAGCACCACGCCGAGCACCGACCACCAGCCGCCCCGCAGCCACAGACCGCTTGTCGTCGGCAGCGCCAGGAAGAGCGCGAGCAGCAGCGCGGGCGCGGCGGCCAGCAGCGGCAGCCAGAGCAGCCGGCCACGCCAGCCGACCAGTGCCTCACCGGGGCGGCGCAGCGAGACGAAGGCCCGGCGCAGCCCTTCGCCGTAGAGGGTGGCCGGCAGCAGGCTGGCGAGCGCGAGCATCGGCGTCAGGTTCAGCCCGGCGTCGATCAGGGCCGCGAGCGCCTGCGGCGCTCCGATCTCGTCCGGCAGGGCGGTGATGGTCCGGCCGGTCAGATCCCGTACGCGTTGCGGGCCCACCACCAGACTGGTGAGCCAGACCGCCAGCAGCGCGATCGGCACCACCGCGATCCCGGCGTAGAACGTGATGGCGGCCGCGTGCAGCGACACGTCCCGGCCCCGCAGTGGAGCGAATAGTTTTCGCACAGGTCCTCCGGTACCCCGCCGGGGCCGCCGGATCACGCGGCCCAGCGCCGAGACGGGTGCGGGCGTCCGGAAAGATGGACGCCATGCGCGACCTCGTTCTGCTCGGGTCCACGGGATCCATCGGCACCCAGGCCATCGATATCGTCCGCCGCAACCCGGAGAGGTTCCGCGTGGTGGCCCTCGGCGCCGGTGGCGGCAACGTCGAGCTGCTCGCCGCCCAGGCGCTGGAGCTCAGTGTCGAGGTGGTCGGTGTGGCGCGGGCCTCGGTCGTACAGGATCTGCAGTTGGCTTTCTATGCCGAGGCGCAGAAGCGCGGCTGGTCCTCCGGGGACTTCAAACTCCCCAAGATCGTGGCGGGACCGGACGCGATGACCGAGCTGGCGCGGGTCGACTGCGACGTCGTGCTGAACGGGGTCGTCGGCAGCCTCGGCCTCGCACCCACGCTGGCCGCGCTGGAAGCCGGCCGGATCCTCGCCCTGGCGAACAAGGAGTCGCTGGTCGCCGGTGGGCCGCTGGTGCGCCGGATCGCCCGGCCGGGGCAGATCGTCCCGGTCGACTCCGAGCACTCGGCGCTCGCGCAGTGCCTGCGGGGCGGCGCCGCGTCCGAGGTGCGGCGGCTGATCCTGACCGCGAGCGGGGGAGCGTTCCGCGGGCGGCGGCGCGAGGAACTGGGGAACGTCACGCCCGAGGAGGCGCTCAAGCACCCGACCTGGGACATGGGCCCGGTCGTCACGATCAACTCGGCCACCATGGTGAACAAGGCCCTGGAGGTGATCGAGGCGCACGAGCTGTTCGGGGTGCCCTACGACGACATCGAGGTGATGGTCCACCCGCAGTCCGTGCTGCACTCCCTGGTCGAGTTCACCGACGGCTCCACCCTCGCGCAGGCCAGCCCGCCGGACATGCGGCTGCCGATCGCGCTGGCGCTGGCCTGGCCGGACCGGGTGCCGCAGGCGGCCGCGGCGGTGGACTGGACGCAGGCGCACAACTGGGAGCTGCGGCCGCTCGACGACGAGGCGTTCCCCGCGGTGCGCCTGGCCAAGGAGGCGGGCCGGGCCGGGCGCTGCCTGCCGGCCGTCTACAACGCCGCGAACGAGGAGTGTGTGGCCGCTTTCGTCTCCGGTCGGCTACCGTTTCTGGGCATCGTCGACACCCTGGAACGGGTGCTCGCGGAGGCCCCGGATTTCGCTGAACCGGGTACCGTCGATGACGTGCTTGCCGCGGAGGCATGGGCGCGCGCCCAGGCACAGCGGACGATCGCGACTGTGGCTGAAGGAGCCTGATGCTTTTCTGGCTGGGTGCGGCGGCGTTCGCGCTGACCATCCTGATCTCGGTGAGCCTGCACGAGCTGGGCCACATGCTCACCGGCAAGCGCTTCGGCATGAAGGTGACTCAGTACTTCGTCGGCTTCGGCCCGACGATCTTCTCGTTCAAGCGCGGCGAGACGGAATACGGTCTGAAGGCCATTCCGCTCGGCGGCTTCTGCAAGATCGTCGGCATGACCCCGCAGGACGAGGACGTCCTGCCGGAGGACCAGCCGCGGGCCATGTGGCGGTTCCCGGTCTGGAAGCGGACCGTGGTGATGTCGGCCGGCTCGATCACCCACTTCATGCTGGCGATCGTCGGGGCGTACTTCATGGCGATCTCCGTCGGCCTGCCGAACGTGAGCATCCCGCAGACCGCCGAGGCGCAGGCCAAGGCCCCCGCGACGATCTACGTGGGCGACTGCATCCGCACCTCGGTCACCGACACGAGCGCCGAGTGCGTGCCCGGCTCGAACGGCGCGGTGCCGGCCCCGGCCAAGGCGGCCGGCCTGCGGACCGGTGACCTGATCACCAAGGTCGGCGACACGCCGGTCGCCAACTACGGCGAGCTGACCACCGCGATCCGCGCCTCCACGGCCGGTCCGACCCCCTTCACCTACGTGCGTGACGGGCAGACCGCCACCGCCACGGTCGACCTGGTCAGCGCCGAGCGCACCCCGATCGGTGACGACGACGGCCCGGTCACCCAGGTCGCGGTGGCCGGCGTGAGCTGGACCACGGACCAGCCGGCCGTTCTCACCTACAGTGCGATCGGGGCGATCCCCGCCGCCGGCGACTTCAGCTGGTACCTGGTGGAGAACTCGTTCCGGGCGATGGCGCGGATCCCGGAGAAGATCCCGGCGCTGTGGAACTCGATCACCGGCGACGAGCGCGATCCGGACACCCCGATCAGCGTGATCGGCGCGAGCCGGATCGGCGGCGAGGCGATCGAGAAGGGCGTACCGGAGGTGTTCTGGCAGGTCTTCATCTCGCTGAACATCTTCATCGGCCTCTTCAACCTGCTGCCGCTGCTGCCGCTGGACGGCGGGCACATCGCGATCGCCTGGTTCGAGAAAGCCCGCTCCTGGCTCTACCAGCGGCTGCGGCGACCCGATCCGGGGCGTGTCGACTACTACAAGCTCATGCCGCTCACCTACGCGGTCATTCTGATTGGTGGCGCGTTCACGCTGCTGACCGCGACCGCTGACATCATCAACCCGATCGTTCTCTTCAAGTGAGTGAGATGTGACTGCAATCAGTCTGGGAATGCCGGCCGTACCTCCCCCGCCGCTGGCTCCGCGCCGCCACAGCCGCCAGATCAACGTCGGTGGCGTCCTGGTCGGTGGCGGCGCCCCGGTCAGCGTCCAGTCGATGACGACCACGCTCACCTCCGACGTCAACGCCACGCTGCAGCAGATCGCCGAGCTCACCGCGTCCGGCTGCCAGATCGTCCGGGTCGCCGTCCCCTCGCAGGACGACGTGGAGGCGCTGCCCGCGATCGCCAAGAAATCGCAGATCCCGGTGATCGCCGACATCCACTTCCAGCCGAAATACGTCTTCGCCGCGATCGACGCCGGCTGCGCCGCGGTCCGGGTCAACCCGGGCAACATCCGGCAGTTCGACGACAAGGTCAAGGAGATCGCCAAGGCGGCCTCCGGCGCCGGCGTGCCGATCCGGATCGGGGTGAACGCGGGCTCGCTCGACAAGCGCCTGCTGGAGAAATACGGCAAGGCCACCGCCGAGGCCCTCGTCGAGTCGGCGCTCTGGGAGTGCTCGCTCTTCGAGGAGCACGGCTTCCGGGACATCAAGATCTCGGTGAAGCACAACGACCCGGTCGTCATGATCCGGGCGTACCGGCAGCTCGCCGAGCAGTGCGACTACCCGCTGCACCTCGGCGTGACCGAGGCCGGCCCGGCGTTCCAGGGCACGATCAAGAGCGCTGTCGCGTTCGGCGCGCTGCTCGCCGAGGGCATCGGCGACACCATCCGGGTCTCGCTCTCCGCCCCGCCGGTCGAGGAGATCAAGGTCGGTCAGCAGATCCTGGAGTCGCTCGGTCTCCGCGAGCGCGGCCTGGAGATCGTTTCCTGCCCGTCCTGCGGCCGGGCCCAGGTCGACGTCTACACCCTGGCCGAGCAGGTCACCGCCGCGCTGGAGGGCTTCCCGGTCCCGCTGCGCGTCGCCGTGATGGGCTGCGTGGTGAACGGTCCGGGCGAGGCGCGCGAGGCCGACCTGGGTGTGGCCTCCGGCAACGGCAAGGGCCAGATCTTCGTGAAGGGCAAGGTCATCAAGACCGTGCCCGAGTCGATCATCGTGGAGACGCTGGTCGAGGAGGCGCTGCGGCTCGCCGACGAGATGGGCGCCGAGCTCCCCGACGAGCTGCGCGACCTGCTTCCCGGCCCCACGGTGACGGTGCATTAAGAATCGATCACGAAATCAGTGATCATCCATGAGCGGGTGTCCGGGAAAGACAAGGAGTCCTTACGATGCGGCTCCTTGTCTTTCCCGGGAGGAACCCTCGATGCAGCACCGAACGGCCCGGCGCCTGATCGCCGGTCCAGCCGCAGCCATCGCCGCGGCCCTGACACTCGCCGCCCCGGCACACGCCGCCGCTGACTCGAAGATCAGCTTCGAAATGTCCGGGACCACTGTCGGAGTGGGCGCCCAGGCCCCGATCGACACGGTGCTCAGGTCCGACAAGGCCGTCACGCTCACCAGCGCGTCCGTGACCTTTGAGCTCTCCGGCGACCTCACCGGCGTCAGCCTGGTCTCGGAGGATGGCCGCTGCAGCAGTTTCTCCCCGGCCCAGCTGGTCTGTGAGCGACCGTACGAGCTCGACATCGACCCGGGCGGTCACGCCGGTGTCTTCGACGCCTCGCTGAAGGCCTCCGGCAGTGCCGTGGCCGGCGCCACCGGCACACTCAAGGCCACGTTCTCCGCCGACGGCGTGGCGCCGGTCGACGCCACCGCCGACGTGAAGGTCGCCGACGACGTGGACCTGGCGGCCGGTGAGTCCTACGAGCTCGGCGTCAAGCCGGGCGCCGCGTTCGAGGTTCCTCTCGAGATCACCAACACCTCCGGCGAGGTCGCGCACGGCGCGGGCCTGCGGGCGCACGCCGATTACGCGTACGAGGTCACCGAGCGGTTCTCCAACTGCGTCTACCGGGAGGACGACCGGCTCGCCGGCTGCCTCTTCGCGGAAGACCTGGAGCCGGGCACCACGTACCGGGTGGTCCTGCCGTTCCGGCTGCGTGCGGACACCGCGGCGCCGAGCGGAAACGGCGGCGAGTTCGAGTGGCTGACCGCTGACGACTACACCGACCGAACTGCCATGAAGGACAGGTCCGACGGCCCGGCGCTGCGGCTCGAGCCGGTGGCCACCGCCAAGCGCGCGCCGCAGACCGACGGCGACCCGGAGGACAACTGGCAGACGGTCACCGTGAACGCGACGGGCAAGCAGGGCAGCGACATCGCGGCGGTCGGCACGAAGGTGTCCGGTGCGGCCGGCGACGTGGTCAAGGCGACGGTCGGCCTCCGCAACGACGGCCCAGCCACGATCGACAGCAGCCGCTCCGGCGAGGCCGCCAGTGTCGCGCTCGTCACGATCCCGGTGGGCACCACGGCCGCCGAGGTCCCGAAGTCCTGCTACGTCGCCGAGTACGACAAGACCGACCCGGACGCCGTGCAGTACTACTGCGAGGCCGGCTACCTGTTCCGCGCCGGTGAGACCGTGAAGTGGACGTTCGGGCTGCGCATCGACAAGGTCCGCGCGGACGCGACGGGCGCCGTCGAGTCGAACCCGGCCTGCCAGTGCTCCCGGTTCAGCGAGGATCTGAACCGCTCCAACGACAAGGCGAAGCTGGTCGTGAACCCGTCCGCGGCCGAGAATTCCGACGGCGACGGCGACGGCGACGGCGACGGCGACGGCGACGGCGACGGCACCGGCACCGGCACCGGCGATGGCGAGGGCGGCGGCGAGCCGGGCCTGCCGATCACCGGTCCGCAGGGCACCGCGATCGCCGTGACCGGCGCGCTGCTGCTGGCGGCCGGCGTGGCCGGCTTCGTGGTGGCCCGCAAGCGGCGCACCCGCTTCGAGGCCTGACGCAGCACTGATCGGGCGGGCGGGCGACCCTGCCCGCCCGATCAGGACAGCATCCGATCAGAACAGGACTGTCGCGAACGATCCCGCCGAGACGAACCCGCAGCGCGCATAGACCTGCCGCGCCGCCATGTTGTAGTCGTTGACGTACAGGCTGACGGTCGGCGCGACCCGCCGCAGCGAGTCCGACACCACGGCGGCCATCGCGGCGGTGGCGAGCCCGCGCCCCCGGTGGTCCGGGTGCACCCAGACGCCCTGTACCTGCGTGGTCCGCCGGGTGATGATCGCCAGTTCGGCCTTGAAGATCACTTGATCGCCGTCGAACCGCGCGTACGCCCGCTTGCCCTTCACCAGCTCGGCGATCCGCCGCCGGTACCCGCGCCCGCCGTCGTCCTGCAGCGGCGAGACGCCGACCTCCTCGGTGTACATCGCGACGGCGGCGGGGAAGAGCTGGTCCACCTCGTTCGGCCGGACCAGGCGCACCGCCGGGTCGGGAAGCACCTCGGGATCCCGGGCGGTGACCAGCAGCGGCTGGTTGGGCCGCACGTCACGAGCCGGTCCCCAGTGGCCGCTGAGCCGGTCCCAGAGGTCCAGCACGGCCTCCGAGCGACCGATGATCGACGAGCAGATCCGCGTCTCGGCGCCGAGCAGATCGGCGAACGCGGCGACCGCCGGCGGTGTGGCGCCGACCGGCACCAGGTGCGCGCCGGACCAGATCAGGGACTCGATGCGGCGGGCGGGCTCGTACCCGTAGATGCGCCCGTCGGAACGCCACCAGTTGAGCCCGTGCGAGGCCACGCGCTCGGCGATCTGGGCGCCCGCGTAAGGGTCGGCGTCCAGGATCCGCTGGATCGCCGCGCGCTCGGGCTCACCGAGCTGCCGAATGGGCACCGTCAACACAGGTACCAGATTGCCAGATGCCGGGTGCTCGACACCTATCGCAACCCCGCGATCCCGGAAAGCCTTGCGGCCGACTGTTCGGCGATATATCGTCTAACTATCGAGACAGTATCGAGAAAGTTCCACGATCGAACGGAGAAGGTCATGAGGTACATGAACGAGGGCGAACGGGGTCACGGTCCGGGATTCGGACGCGGTCACGGTCACGGACGTGGTGGCTGGGCGTTCGAGGGCCGCAGGCGCGGCTTCGGCTTCCCGTCCGGCTTCCCCTTCGGCGGTGGCGGCCCGGGCGGTCCCGGTTTCCCGCCGCCGGACTTCGGAGGTGGTCCCCGGCCGCGCCGGGGCGGACGCGGAAGCCGGCAGAACGTGCGGCCCGCGATCCTGGCGCTCCTGCTGGAGCGGCCGATGCACGGCTACGAGATGATCCAGGAACTCGACGCCCGCACCAACGGCATCTGGCGTCCCAGCCCCGGCTCGGTCTACCCGACCCTCCAGCTCCTGGAGGACGAGGGCCTGATCGAGGCCACCGCGGACGGCGGCCGCAAGAGCTACCAGCTCACCGCGGACGGCCGCCCCGAGGCCGAGACCGCCGCGCAGAACCCGCCGTGGTCGCAGTTCGGGGCCGAGACCATGTCCCAGGTGCAGGACTTCCGCGACGCGGCGGTCGGCATCATGGGAGCGCTCAAGCAGGTCGGTTTCTCCGGCACCCCGGAGCAGCGTCAGAAGGCGCTCGAGGTGCTCAACGAGACCAAGCGCAAGCTTTACGCGATCCTCGCCGACAGCGAGTGACAACCCCCGGGCAAGCGCGCTCAGAGACTCTGGGCGCGCTTTCCTTTCCGGTACGGGCGGTGATGCGTCACGTCCGGTCCGGCAGGGTGCCCGGCGCCCGGTGGCCGATGCCTCCGGCAACCGCGATTCCCGGACGGGGAGCACCGGCGTCCGCCTAGGCTCGGAAGAGGCCTTGGGTTGGGGGATGGGGTGCTGTGATGAGCGATCCTTCCGATGCCGTGGCGACCAGCCTGCTCGAGGCGGCACCGGATGCGATCATCGGCGTTCATCGTGACGGTCGCATCGCCGTGGTGAACGCGCAGACCGTCCGCCTCTTCGGCTTCGACCGCTCGGAGCTGATCGGCCAGCCGATCGAGCTGCTGATCCCGGAGCGGTTCTGGCCCCGGCACCCCGGGCATCGCCGGGACTACCTGCGGGATCCGCGTCCCCGCCCGATGGGCGCCGGGGTGCCGCTCGCCGCCCGGCGCAAGGACGGCTCCGAGTTCCCCGCCGAGATCTCGCTCGCCCCGCTGCCCGCCCAGGACATGGTGGTCGCGGCGGTCCGGGACGTGAGCGACCGGGTGCGCCGCGAGGCCAAGTTCCAGGGTTTGCTCGAAGCCGCGCCGGACGCGATCGTCGGCGTCGCCGGTGACGGCCGGATCGCCCTGGTCAACGCGCAGGCCGAGCGGCTCTTCGGCTATCCGCGCAGCGAGCTGCTGGGACAGCCGATCGAGGTGCTGGTGCCGCCCGCGGCCCGATCCGGGCATCCGGAGGTGCGCCGGCGCTACTTCGCCGACCCCCGGCCCCGGCCGATGGGCTCGGGACGCCCGCTCGCGGCGTGCCGCAAGGACGGCTCCGAGTTCCCGGCCGAGATCAGCCTCTCCGCGTTCGAGACCGAGGACGGGGTGATCGTCTCGGCGGCGATCCGGGACGTCTCCGAGCGGATCGAGGCGCAGGCCGAGCGGCAGCGGCTGGAGGCCGAGCGGGAACGGCTGGTCGCGGCCGCCGAACGCGAGCGGCTGGAAGCGCAGCTTCAGCAGTCGCAGCGTCTGGAGAGCCTGGGCCAGCTGGCCGGGGGAGTGGCGCACGACTTCAACAACCTGCTCGCCGTCATGCTCAACTACACCGGTTTCGTGGCCGAGCAGATCCAGGAGGCCGCCGACGCCGATCCCGGCAGCGCCTGGCCGCAGGCGGGCCGGGACCTCCAGCAGGTGCTCCGGGCCGGCCGGCGGGCCACCGAGCTGACGCATCAGCTGCTGGCGTTCGGGCGGCGGGAGGTCGTCCGCCCGCGGGTGCTCGACCTGAACGTGGTGATCCGGGAGGTCGAGCAGTTGCTCCTGCGGACGCTCGGCGAGCACATCCGGTTGCACGCCGAGCTCGAGCCGGAGCTGTGGCCGGTGCTCGCCGATCCCGGTCAGATCGAGCAGGTGCTGGTGAACCTGGCGGTCAACGCCCGGGATGCGATGCCCGGCGGCGGCACGCTCACCCTCCGCACCGGCAACGTCGAGGTGGCCGCGGAGGGCGGCGAGCCGGACACGCGTCCGGCGGTGGCGCCGGGGCGCTATGTCGAGCTGCGGGTCGGTGACACCGGCACCGGGATCCCGCCGGAGGTGCTGGAGCGGGTGTTCGAGCCGTTCTACACGACGAAGGCTCCGGGGCAGGGAACCGGACTCGGGCTGGCGACGGTCTACGGCATCGTCACCCAGGCCGGCGGGGTGGCGGACCTGCGGTCCACGATGGGCGCCGGCACCGTCTTCACCGTGCTGCTGCCGGTCACCGACGAGCAGCCGGCCACGCCGGCCCCGACCGTGGCGCCGCAGCAGCTCAAGCACGGCGGGGAGACGATCCTGCTGGTGGAGGACGAGGCGGCGCTGCGTGCGGTCACCGTGCGGATCCTGACCCGGCACGGGTACCGGGTGCTACCGGCCGGCAGTGGTCCGGAGGCTCTGCACATCGCGGAGGATCCGACCTGCGAGTTCGATCTGCTGCTGACCGACGTGGTCATGCCGCTCCTGCACGGCCACGAGCTGGCCGAGCGGATCCGCCGGCTGCGGCCCGGCGTGCCGGTGGTCTACATGTCCGGTTACGCGCAGCCGTTCATCACCGGCAGCAGCACCCTGGACGCCAGCACCATCCTGATCACGAAGCCGTTCACCCAGACCGAGCTGTTGCGGCACCTCCGCGAAGCTCTCGACAGCTGAGAGCGCGAGCCGCGCGATGGAGCCTTGGCGGCCGTCTCGCGGGTGCCGCTACCGTGGGGGAGATACTTTCGTGGGGATGGCGGTGCGATGACGGACCCTGGGCCACCAGACGCGCCGAACGACGGCCTGTGGCGTCCCCTGGCCGAAGCCGTGGTGTCGCTCGCCGAGACGCCGGACGACGAGGCTGCCGTCGATGAGCTTCTGGCCGGGATCGCGTCGTCGGCCGTCGAGATGATCGACGGGGTGGTGTACGCGTCGATCACGGCGTGGCGCGGCTCGGGTTACACGACCGTGGCGGCCAGCAGCGATCTGGTCCGGGCGGTCGACGACGCGCAGCACGCCGACCGGGCGGGGCCGTGTGTGCAGGCCGCGCGCACGGGCGAGCCGGTCGGGGTGCCGGACATCGCCGCGACGATGTCGTGGCCGGGTTTCTACCGGCAGGCCACCGCGCTGGGGCTGCGGGCGTCGGTGTCGGTGCCGTTGTTCGCGGGCGGTGGCGTCCCGGTGGGCGTGCTGAATCTCTATGGCCGTGAGCCTTTCGCACTGACTGATCTGATGACCGGGGTGCGTGCGGTGTTCGCCGCGGAGCAGTTGCCGGCGAGCGGGATCGATCCGGGCGCCGACGCCGGCACGCGCCAGCTGCTGCTCGGGCTCGGGCTGGCGTTGCAGGTCAGGGTCACGATTCAGCGGGCGCTCGGGATATTGATGGCAAGCAGTGCCATTGACGCCGCGGAGGCCCGTCGCATCCTGAAGGAGCGGGCCGACGCCCGAGGGGCGTCCCTGTCCACGACCGCGAGGGAGGTGCTCGCCGCGGTGGCGCCGAGTCGCGGCGTGACGATATCGGTGTCGACGAGTCCCGCCGCCGGCAATACGGTGCTGGTCGCCGTGGACGGCGAGTTGGCGGCCCCCTTGGAGGCTGACGTGCCCGAGCGGTGGACGGCCGTCCTCGACCGGCCGGCACGGATGGTGAAGCTGGACCTGACCGGGCTTCGCTTCTGCGACCTCGCGGGTCTGCGGAGCCTGCTCGATCTGCGGGAACGAGCCATCGCCGCCGATCGTGTGGTGCGCGTCGTCGCGGCCTCCAGCGCCGTGCGCCTGCTGATGCGGGCCACCGACACGACGTCGCTGTTCGGTTACTCGCCGGCCCCGGCGGCGGAGAACGGCCCGCCGGAGTGATCCGGTAACGGCTGGCGTAGCACCACCCGGGTTCCCTGTGCCGTGCTCGTGATCTCGGCGTCGGGGTAGATCCGGCGAATCAACCAGAGACCGGCGTGCCGGAAGTCGCCGGCCGGAGCGTCGGTACGGACCCGGTAGCCGGCGGGCAGCCCGGGACCGTCGTCGCTTATCTCGCACCACAGGCTTCCGTCGTGACGCCACAGCCACAGCCGGCCGCCGTCGGCGTGTTCCTCGGCGTTCGTGGCGGCCTCGTGGATGGCGAGCATGAAGGTGTCGGCGGCGAAGCCGGACAGGCCGGCGCTCGTCATCCGCTGCCGGACGAGTGTTCGGACCGCCGCCAGGGTGTCCATGGTGATGCGATGCGCCAGCAGGACCGGCTTGCCGGGGCCGACCTCTGCGGTGAGGGGGATGGCGCCGACCACCTCGTCCGCCGCGGCGCCCAGGTCGAGGCCGGTCCGGGACGCGTGGCGGCGCAACTCCTCCAGCGCGGTGTCGACATCGACGCCGAGCAGCTCGGCCAGGATGCCCCGAGCCTGCTCGACGGCGACGCGCCCGCTCAGCACCCGCTGTGCCTGAGCCGCCAGCGTCGCGCGGTAACCCTGGTCGTGCTGCATGAGCAGCCCGATGGTGGAGACGTTCGCCAGCGCCTGCGCGAGGCGCATCTCCTCGGCGGTCAGCCATCCGGGCCGGTCCCGGAACAGGCTGAACACCCCGATGACCTCGCCGCGTACCCGCATCGGCAGGGCGACCGCCGACCGGAATCCGCCGTCCCGGGCCTGCCGGGCGAACGCCGTCCACCGCGGATCCGGAATGTCCAGATCGGCGTCGGCCACCGCCAGCCCGGTGGTGAAGCACCAGCCGATCGGGGAGGCGGGCGCCTCGAAGAGATCGACCCACGTGGTGTACTCGGGTGCGGCCGCCAGCAGCCGTAACGTGCCCCGGTCACCGGCCAGCATGACTCCGGCCGCCTGCGCGTCGAGCAGATCTATGCACCGGTTCGTCAGCTTCTGCAGCAGCTTGTCAACATCAAGATCAGAGACCAGGATGTCGGACAATTCGACCAGGAGATCCATGGTTGCCGGGTCCTGAGCTGGGCTCACTGCTAGTCACCTGTCTTCATCGTCGGCCAGGTTGTCGAACCTCAGGCGCCGGGCCACCACGTCGGCGGCAATCGAATCAAGGTCGAGTCCGGCGGCGAACGCGTGCGCGCGCAATCGTGCCAGCGCGTCCTCCACCGGCACTCCGGCCTGCACACTGATCATGCCGGTCGCCTGATGCACGACCGCCCGCTGCAGCAGATGATCGTTCCCGCCGGCGGCCGGCGGGTCCTCGTTGCCGTCCTGCGCCGCTGTCTCCACCAGAATGAGCTCGACGACCGCCCCGGCGAGCACGAGCGCGTCAGCCAGTGTCCGATCGGCCAGGTCGCCCGGAGTGTCGCGGTACAGATCCATGACGCCCATGCCGGTCCGGCCCACCCGCAGCGGCAGGGCGAAAACCGCCTGCGCCCCGGCCAATACGGCCGCGGGCGCGAACGCCGGCCACTGCTCGTGCCACGTCGACGCATGCAGGTCACCGGCCAGAACCGGACTGGCCGTCGCATACGCGTCACGGCACGGCCCCTCGCCGAGGAGGAACTGCAATTGCTCCACCCGGGCGCTCACCGCGTCACTGGCATAGCGCACCTGCTGGGTCCGGGGAGTCATCACTGTCACGCCGACGCCGCCGATGCCGGGAAGGCTTGACAGGCACGCGCGACACAGGCCGTCGAGATCCGGGTACGTCACCAGCAACTGTTCTATTCGCAGCCGGTGCCCGGGGTCATCCACATCGATCACGGCCGGCTCCGGACACGCGCAGACGCCAGGATGTCGCCATGACGAAACCTCCGGACCTGCCCCGCGAGTGGTGGCCCGGATTCGGATCCGGCGTCGTATTTCATCGGCATCCCATCGGACCAACCCGCCGGTTACGGCAGATTACCTTTCAGCGTACGCGGGTGCGGCCGAGCCGGGCGCTCGGTGGATCGCGCCGCGGGGTGCGACGGCGCCGGTGAGGCACATCACCCTGCAGCAGGCCTACAATCGCCCTACTGGCCGCCTTCCCGGGTGCTGACGAAGCCGACGGGAGACTGGAGGCGCATGACAGTGATATCGGTTCCCGTGGAACGCCTCGCGGCGATCTTCGTCGAGATCGCCGACACGGTCGTCGCCGGTTTCGACGAGCTGGAATTCCTGTCGATGCTGGCCGACCGGGCCGCCACTCTCGTGGATGCGGCAGCGGCCGGGTTGTTGCTGGCCGACCATCGGGGTGAATTGACGCTCCTGGCCGCTTCCGACGAGAGCGCCCGTCTGGTGGAGATCTTCCAGGTGCGGAACCAGGAGGGGCCGTGCCTGGAGGCGTTCCGGACCGGCCGGCCGGTCGCCGGCGTCGACCTGACCGCCGCGGCGACGGCCTGGCCGCGGTTCGCGTCACGCGCCACGGCGGCCGGTTTCCGTTCCGTGCACGCTTTCCCGCTCCGCTTGCGCGACGAGGTCATCGGCGCGTTGAACGTCTTCGGCGCTCGCCCGGGCGGCCTCACCGGCTCGGACATATCGGTCGTGCAGGCGCTGGCCGACGTAGCCGCCATCGGGCTGCTCCAGGAGCGTGCCATCCGCCGCGGCGAGGAACTGGCCGGCCAGTTGCAGGGCGCCCTGGAGAGCCGGGTCGTGATCGAGCAGGCCAAGGGTGTCGTCGCCCAGGCCCGCGGCGTCAGCGTCGACGAGGCGTTCGCCGCTATCCGGACGTACGCGCGCACCCGCAACCTCCGGCTGGCCGACGTCGCCCGGACCGTCGTCGCCGGCCGCTCCGGGCTCGCGGGCCTGACGAGCCCCTGAAGCCGGCGGTTCTCAGACCGGGCGGCCCGGAGCCGTTCGGCGTACCGTTGAGCCACCGTGGTGTCGCCACACCGCGCCGTTCGCTGCTCCAGACCCCGGCAGCTCGCCATCCCGCCCGGGTGCCCTGGAGTCGCTGTGATCGTTTCGGATCAGCCCCGCTCTCGTACCGGTCATCAACCTGGCGATCGCCCTGTCCCGCGTGCCGCCGAGACGCGATGTGACCCCTCCGCCGGGGCAGCGACGACTGCCGGCGGCCGGCTGCGGCAGGCGCACCCGGCGCAGCCTCCGTACCTGGTCACCACCGGAACCAGCCGTCGTGCCCTCTCGGTGGGCGTCGTCGCCGACGCGAGCACCTCGGTGATCGAGGTGACCGTGCACGGTCGGTGGTCGCGCGACCTCGGCAACGAGGTGACCGCCACGCTGCAGCTGTGCCTGGCCGGACCGGCCTCGACGATCATCGTCGATCTCCACGATCTCGGCGATCTCCATGGGGCCAGCCGGTCCTTCTGGGCGGCGGCGGTGCGGACGGCACGGCTCCGGCCGGAACCCGTCCGCATGGTGTTGTGCCTCCCGGCGCGGACGATGCTGGACTACCGGTTGCGGCATGGCGACGAGGATGGGCCACAGGTGTTCGCCACCGTGCCGGACGCGCGCCGGGC
This sequence comes from Actinoplanes sp. NPDC023936, assembly GCF_040639325.1. NCBI lineage: Bacteria > Bacillati > Actinomycetota > Actinomycetes > Micromonosporales > Micromonosporaceae > Actinoplanes > Actinoplanes sp. NPDC023936. Next base: position 52,272 of record NZ_JBEZZR010000021.1, read on the forward strand.
GATGGCCGCACAGCCGTGGCGCGGTCACCGGGTGCAGGCCCGTCTCGCTCCCGAGCCGGTCTCGGTGCGGGCCGCCCGGGACCTCGTCGTGCGGGCCTGCCGCGGCTGGCAGCTCTCCGCGCTGCGGCACCAGGCCTGCCTGGTCGTTTCCGAGCTGACGGCCAACGCGGTGGAGCATGCCCGCACCGGCCTGGTGGTCACCGTGTCGTACAGCGGGTCATGGCTGCATCTGGCCGTCCGGGACGGCGACGCCCGATACCCCCGCCTGCGTCTTCCCGTTCATGACGACCGGGCGGCCGCACCGGGCGAACGGGGGCGAGGCCTTCTGCTGGTCCATGCCATGGCCGCTGCCTGGGGCGTTCTACCGGCGCGAAGCGGGAAGGTCGTCTGGGCCACGCTGTCACCGGCCGGCCCGGGGGAGACGTAGGAGAGCGGGGCCGTGCCGTCCGGTCAGGCCGGGCGGCCCAGAGCGGTGATCAGCTCGGCGAGGGCCGCGGCGCCACCGCGTTCCAGCTCGGGAGTGGGCATCAGGGCCATCACCGGGACGGTCACGCCGGCGCGGGCGTACGCCTCCACGCGGCTGCGGCACTCCTGCGGTGAACCGTGCACGATCAGCTCGTCGACGAGCGCGTCCGGGATGGCGGCGAGCGCGCCCTTGCGGTCGCCGGACTCCCACGCCTGCCACATCGGCGCGAGGATCTCGGAGCGGCCGAGCCAGCGGTGGAACGCCGCGTACGCCGGGACTGTCAGATACGCGGTGATCATGCGGCGGCCGACCGTGCGGGCGTAACCGGCGTCCTCGGTCGGGATCACGAAGATCCGGGCGGCGACGTCGAAGCCCGGGCCGGCCTCCTTGGTCTCGGCGAGCGCGGTGGCCACGTCGGTGGCGGCGAGCCAGTTCAGGATCACGCCGTCGGCCTCGGCGGCTGCCAGCCGGAGCATCTGCGGGCGCAGCGCGGCCAGCATCAGCGCGGGCGGGGTGGCCGGCGGGCGCTCCAGGCGGAACCGCCGGACGGTGAACGTCGGGTACTGCTCGTCGACGACCTCGCCGGCCAGCGCGGACCGCAGGAAGCGGAGCACGTCGCGGCTGCGGGCGAACGGCTGGGTGAAGTCCACAGCGTTCCAGTCGCCGACGACGACCGGGGACGACGCGCCGATGCCGAGCTGGAAGCGGCCGGGCGCGGCCTCGGCGAGCGCGGCGGCGGTCATCGCGAGCAGGCCGGGGCCGCGGGTGAAGACCGGGGCGATCGCGGTCCCCAGCCGCAGCCGGGGCTCCCACGCGCCGGCGAGCGCCAGCGGTGTGAACGCGTCCGTGCCGTTCACCTCGGCCGACCAGACGTCGGTGAATCCGGCGTCGGCCAGCGCCCGGTAAACGGCAGCGTGATCGGCGAGCGGAACTCCGCCGAACGGCACGGTCATGCCCCATCGCATCGACATGCCCATGATCCTGCCGGTCGAGGTGGCGTGATGTCCACCACCGGGCGCTGTCGATGCGTACCGGCGTGGGTATGTTTTTGAACTGACCAGTCAGTTTAAAAGGGAGCCGCCATGACCGTGCTCACCGCTACCGGCGCCGGCGTGCGGCATCGCCGCCGCTGGCTCGTTCAGGGGCTCGACCTGCGGGTCGCGGCAGGTGAGACGGTCGCTGTCACCGGTCCGCCGGGGAGCGGGCGCACCTCCGCGTTGCTCGCCCTGGCGAGGCGGCTGCGGCTTTCCGCCGGCACGGTCGAGATCGTGGGTACGGCGGCGCTGGGTCATGTGCCCGACGTGGAGGAGCCCGAACCCGTCTTCACGGTGGCGGAGCACATAGTGGAACGGCTCACCCTGCTGGGCCGGTCGCGCGCTGACGACGTGCCACTGCACGGCTTGGACCCGACGCTCCGGGGACGTGAGCTCACCCCGTACCAGAAGCAGGTCCTGGGTCTGGTTCTGGCGGGCCTGAACCGGCCGTCGGTGATCGCGCTGGACGGGGTCGACGCCGGGCTGGACGCGGCGGAACGCGAAGCGCTCTGGGCGCTGCTCGGCGAGATCGCGGCGAGCGGGGTCGCGGTGCTGGTGACCGCCCGCGAGGTCGATCCGGCCCTGGTGGACCAGGTGGTGGTGCTGGACGACCCGCAGGCCGGCGAACCGGGCCGGGCGACAGTGGTGCGCACGGCCGAGCCGGTGGACGCGGAGGTTCCGGCATGAACACCCTGAGGCTGGCCGGATACGAGCTGCGGCGGTTCCTGCGAAGCCGGCTGACCGCCGCGGCCGTGGTGGTCCTCGCGGTGATCCCGCTGCTCTACGGCGCGCTGTATCTCTACGCGTTCTGGGATCCCTACGGACGGCTCGATCACATTCCGGCGGCGCTCGTCGTCGAGGACTCGCCGGCCGAGGCATCCGGCGGGCAGACCGTCCGGGCCGGGCAGGACCTCGCCGACGAGCTGATCGACCGGGAGGTCTTCGACTGGCACGTGGTGGACGCGGCCGCCGCCGAACGCGGGCTCCGGGACGGGAAGTACCAGATCGAGCTGCTGATCCCGGCCGGGTTCTCGAAGGATCTGGCGACCGCGCCGGATGCGGACAGCACGCCGCGGACCGCGCGGCTGAGCGCGGTGAGCGACGACGCCACGAACTACCTCTCCGGCGTCTTCGCGCGGACCGCTTTCGAGGAGGTGCGGGCTGCCGCGGCGTCGAGCGCCTCGGCGCGCTACTTCGACCAGATGCTGATCGGATTCACCGACCTGAAGGACCAGACGTCGAAGGCCGCCGGCGCGGCCGGGAAGCTGCGCGACGGGTCCGGGAAGCTGGAGGAGGGTGCCGGCGAGCTGGCCGGCGGCATCGACGACGCCGGCGCCGCGACCGGAAAGCTCGCGAACGGCATCGACCGGGCCGGTTCCGGGGCGGACGAGCTCGCGGACGGTCTGCGGGAGCTGGAGTCGGGGACGAGCCGGATCGCGTCGGGCACCGCTGAGGCGGCGCGGGGCACCCGGCAGCTGGCGGACGTGGTGGACGGCGCGGCGAACCGGATCGAGCCGGTGCTGCGGGAGAACGCGCGGACCATCGAGGAGGCGGCGCGACAGGTCTCCGCCGGAGCATCCGCGCTGGCCAGGAACGTCGGCGCGATCGGCGAGGCGGCCGACCGGGCCGTGACGGACGCCCGGAAGCTCCGGAGATATCTGGACTCGCTCCCGGCCGAGACTCCCGGTGTCGGCAACGCGCGGGACCTCGCCGGCACGCTCGTGACCGACGCCGAGCGGATCCAGGCCCGGATCGACGCGGCCGACCTCGGCGCGCTGCGCGCCCGCCTCAACCGCGTCGCGGCGGACGCCCGCGCGGTCGCCGACGCCGCGCCGCACCTGGCCGACGACGTGCGGAACGCCCGCGACCGGGTGGACGAGCTCGCGAACGGACTCGACGACCTCGCCACCGGCGCGAAGAAGCTGGACACCGCCACCGGCACGCTCTCCGACGGCGCGACCGAGCTGCGCGGCGGGATCTTCAAGCTGTCCAGCGGCGCCCGGCAGCTCGACGACGGCCTCGCCACGCTCTCCACCGGCGGGCACCGGGTGGCGTCCGGTCTCACCCAGCTGACCAGCGGGGCCGACCAGCTCGCGGACGGGCTCACCGACGGCGCCGGCAAGATCCCGGCCTACACCGACACGTCCGAGCGGGCCGGCGTCCTCGCCGACCCGGTCTCCCTGGACCGCGTGGTCCGCCACCCGGCCGCCACCTACGGCGTCGGCTTCGCGCCCTACTTCCTGGCCCTCGCGCTCTGGGTCGGCGCGATGATCAATTACATGCTGCTGCGGCCGCTGAACCGGCGCTACCTGGCGTCCGGGGCGCCGCCGCACCGGGTGGCGCTGGCCGGCCTGCTGCCCGGCGTGGCGATCGGCCTGGTCCAGGCCACGCTGCTGTACCTGGTGGTCCGGTTCGGTCTCGGCCTCGCCCCGGTCCACCCGGTCACGACGCTCGGGCTGATGCTCGGCACGGCCGCGGTCTTCGCGGCGATCATGCAGCTGCTCGGCGCCGCGCTCGGACCGGTCGGCCGGGTCGCCGCCCTGGTCCTGCTGATGCTCCAGCTCACCTCGTCCGGCGGCACCTACCCGGTGCAGACGTCACCCGGCTTCTTCCAGGCGGTTCACCCACTGCTGCCGATGACGTACGTGGTCGAGTCGATGCGGCACGCCATCGACGGCGGGTCGGGCGCCACCATCACACACGCCGCGCTGATCCTCGCCGGTTTCGGTCTCGTGGCGACCCTGCTGACAGTGGTCCTGGCCGGGCGGCAGCGCCGGTTGCGTGCCGCGGACCTGCACCCCGAACTGGTCCTCTAGGGTCGTGGGCGTGCGACCAGACGGACGGAGCCGACGGCGGGAGGACACCCGCCAGCGACTCTTCGAGGCAGCCGTGGAGCTCATCGCGGAGCAGGGTTTCTCGGCGACCACGGTGGACGACATCGCGCTGCGCGCCGGCGTCGCCAAGGGGACCGTCTACTACAACTTCAAGTCGAAGACCGAGCTCTTCGAGGAGCTGCTCCGGCACGGCGTCGGGCTGCTCACCGACGAGTTCCGGGCCGCTGTCGACGGGCTGCCGGCCCGGGACGCGGTCCGCGCCCTGATCCGTGCCGAGCTGGAGTACATCCGGCGGTACCGGGCCTTCGCCCAGCTGCTGCTCTCCGAGATGTGGCGGACCAACCGGGAGTGGCAGCAGACCCTGATCCTGCTCCGCGAGCAGGCCATCGGGGTGATCGCCGAGACCGTGCGGTCCGGCGTCGACTCCGGTGACCTGCCCGCCGAGCTGGACGTGCGGGTGGCGTCGGCGGCGCTCTTCGGGGTCGGGCTGGTGGTCGCGGTGGACTGGCTGGTGTTCCAGCCCGACCGCGACATCGCCGACGTGGAGGAGTCGCTGCTCGCTATCGTCCGCCGGGTCGCCTGATCAGGCGTTCTTCCACGCCGCTGCCAGCGAGGTCTTCTGCCGGGTCCGCATCAGCGAACCCCGGTAGACGCGGGCGCCCACGACCAGCAGCAGCGCCGCGGTGACCGCCAGGATCAGCAGCGACACCACCGGTTCCCACGCCGCCGCGTCACCGTTGAACATCCGGATCGGCATGGCGATCGGCGACGAGAACGGGATGTACGACAGCAGGCGCTGCGCCTCCGCGTTGTCCTGCAGGAAGAGCACCGCGAAGAACGGGATCAGCACCGCGAGCTGCACCGGCGACGACGTGCTGGTGAGATCCTCCTGCCGGGAGGCGAGCGCGCCCACCCCGGCCCAGATCGTCGCCAGCATCAAGAAGCCGAGGACGAAGAACGGCAGGAACCAGCCGAGCGCGGGGCCGACCGCGTTCACCACGCCGGTGTCCACATCGGTCACCGTCATGCCGACGAACGCGACGACCGCGAGCAGGGCGATCTGACCGAACGCGAGCAGCGTCATGGCCGCCACCTTGCCGGCCAGCAGCGCCCGGACCGGGACGCTGGACACCAGGATCTCGACGATCCGGGTCTGCTTCTCCTCGACCACGCTCGTCGCGATCTGCAGGCCGTACGTGTACGACGTGATGAAGAAGAGCATCGCGAGGATCGACGGGATCAGGAACAGCAGGAACGGGTCGAGGTCGCCCGGGTCGAGCAGGCGTACCGGCGGAGCCGCGCTGAGCGCCTGCACCACGTCGCTCGGCGGCTCCTCCATGGCGAGCACCTCGGGGCCGGGCACCACCGCGGCCTCCACCTCGCCGTCCCGCAGCAGCTTCTCGGCGGCGGCCGTGTCCGGGACCTCGACGACCTCGAACTCGGCCTGGCGCAGCGGGGCGGCGGCGGCCGGCTCGGCGACCGCGACCTTGTCCGGCCCGCCGCTGATGATGGCCGGCAGCACGATCGAGCCGATCACGATGACCAGGAAGAACGCGGTGCTGTAGAGGAACGCCTTGTCGCGCAGCTTGGTCCGGAGCTCGCGGCCGGCCACGAGCCGGGTGGCCTCGAACGTGGTCATCGGATCACCTCTCGGAAGATCTCGGCGAGGGAGGGGCGGACCGGGCCGAACGCGTGCACCGGCCCCCGGTCCAGGGCGGCGCGGAGGATCTGCTGGTCGTCGATCTCCGGTGTCAGGTCGACGACGGCACGCGGCCCGTCCAGCTCGACCAGCGTCACGCCGGGCACGTCGCGCAGCCAGCCCGCGTCGGCGCCCACCTCGATCGAGTAGCGCGGCAGGGCGTACTGCTCCCGCAGGTAGGCGCGGCTGCCGGCGGCTCGGATCGTGCCGTCCGCGATGATCACCAGGTCGTCGCAGAGCCGCTCCACCAGGTCCAGCTGGTGGCTGGAGAAGAGCACACCGGTGCCGGCCGCGGCCCGCTCGCGCAGCACCGCGACGACGGTGTCGGAGGCGAGCGGGTCGAGGCCGGAGAACGGCTCGTCGAGGACGAGCAGCTCGGGGTCGTGCACCAGGGCGGCGGCGATCTGCACCCGCTGCTGGTTGCCGAGCGACAGCTTCTCCACCAGGTCCCCGGCGCGTGGCCCGAGCTCCAGCCGGTCCAGCAGCGCGGCGGTACGGGACTTCGCGTCGGCCGCGCTCATCCCGTGCAGCCGGCCCAGATAGACGATCTGTTCGGCGACGGACATCTTGGGGTAGAGGCCGCGCTCCTCCGGCATGTAGCCGAAGCGCTGCCGCACCTCACGGGTGATCGGGGCGCCGCGCCAGGTGGTCGTCCCGGACTCGGCGCCGAGAACGCCCAGGATGATCCGCATCGTGGTGGTCTTGCCGGCGCCGTTCGCGCCGACGAAGCCGGTCAGGCGGCCGGCGTCCACGGCGAAGGACACGTCCTTGAGGACCTGCCGGTCGCCGAAGGACCGGTTGACGGCATCGACGTTGAGGACGGTGGTCATGCGGTAAACGCTAGGGGCCACCGGGGGCGCTGTCGTCCGGCGCGCGAACGTCATCCGTGCGAAGGACGCACCACCCCGAGCTCGTACGCCAGCACCACGGCCTGTGTCCGATCCCGCGCGCCGAGCTTCATCAGCACCCGGCTCACGTGCGTCTTCACGGTGGTCTCACCGAGGCGCAGCCCGGTCGCGATCTCGGCGTTGGTGGCGCCGCCGGCGAGCAGCACCAGCACCTCGTGCTCGCGCGGGGTCAGCTCGTCGAGGCGGACCGCCGGCTCGGGCGTGCGCTGCCGGGGCGCGGTGAACCCGGCGATCACCCGGCGGGTCACGGCCGGGGCGAGCAGCGCGTCACCTGCGGCGATCACGCGTACCGCCTCGGTCAGCGCCTCCGGCGTGCCGTTCTTCAGCAGGAACCCGCTGGCGCCGGCCTGCAGCGCGGCGAACAGGTAGTCGTCACGGTCGAACGTGGTGAGGATCAGCACCGACGGGCCGCCGGCCGCGGCGATCCGGCGGGTCGCCTCCAGGCCGTCAACGCCGGGCATCTCGACGTCCATCAGCACCACGTCCGGGCGCAGGCTCAGCGCCAGGTCGGTGGCCTGCGCGCCGTCCGACGCCTCGCCGACGACCGTGATGTCGTCCTCCATCTCCAGGATGACCCGGAAGCCGGTGCGGACCAGCGCGTGGTCGTCCGCCAGCAGGACCCTGATCGTCACTGGGGGTCTCCTGCCATGCTCAGCGCGGGAGCGTAGGGCAGCCGAGCCCGGACGCGGTATCCGCCGCCCGGCCGCGGGCCGTTCTCCAGCTCTCCGTCGTGCACCGCGACGCGTTCCCGCATGCCGATGATTCCCATTCCCCCGGATTTTTCTGATTTATCGGATGTGCCCCGGCCGTCGTCGGTCACATCCACCTCCACCAGGCCGCTCAGGTAGCGGACCCGGATGTCGAGCGTGCGGGCGTGCGCGTGCTTCAACGCGTTGGTGACCGCCTCCTGCACGATCCGGTACGCGGTCTGCGACACCGAGTCCGGCAGCGGCACCGGGTCCCCGAAGACGGCGGAGTGGACGGTCAGGCCGGCCTCCCGCGCGCTCTCCGCGATCTGCGGGATCCGGTCGACGCCGCTGGTGGCAGCCTCGGCGGTGGCGCCCGAGGCGCGCAGCGCGCCGAGCATCCGGCGCAGCTCGTCCACCGCGGTCCGGGCGCCCTCCTCGATCGCGGTGAGCGCGGTCCGTGCCCGCGCCGGATCCTTGTCCAGCGCCCGCCGGCACGCCGACGCCTGGATGCCCATCACCGACACGTGGTGGGCGACCACGTCGTGCAGCTCCCGGGCGATCCGCACCCGCTCGCCGATCACCGCGCGCTCGGCCTCGGCGGCCTGCGCGTCGCGCAGCGCGGCGGCCTGCGACTCGACCGTGTTGAGCCGGCGCGCGGCCTGCCAGGCGGCGTCGCCGACCAGGTAGACCGAGCCGAAGAAGATGATGTTGACGAAGTAGTTGTTGAAGACCAGCGACCAGAGCACCGGCAGCTCGCCGGAGGCGCCCTCGAACGACTCGCCGACGATCTCGTCCCACTGCGTCACGAAGGCGACGGTGAGCCAGCCGAACATCGCCGCGATGATGCCGAGCCGGATCGTCCGGGCCCGCTGCCGGACCGGTCCCCACGCGCCGAGCGTGTAGATCGCGGCGTACAGCGCGTACGTGGTGACCTGCTGCTCCTGGGCGCCGCGGACCTGGCCGCCGATGAAGAGCGCCGACATGATCAGCGCGACCGCGTCCGGCCGGCGCCGCCGCCAGGCCAGCGGCAGCGTGGTGGCGACCGCCCAGGCGATCTGCTCGGCGCGGGCCGGCGCGTCCTCGGTGTGCAGCATGCCGACACTGCGGGAGAGGAACAGGTTGAGCACGGCGACCGCCGCGACGCCGATGCCGATCCAGAGGTCGGTCCGGCGCTGCGCGAGGGTCGGGCCGGGGCGACGCCACTCTTCGATGTTCCACGAGAACATGGGGTGACCATCGCATGGATGGCGCTGTTAGTTAACCGAGGGGGTCAGGCGGTGGCGTCGCCGGGTCTGGGTGGGGATGCCGGCGTCCTCGTCCGGCCGTAGCGTGCCACCGAGCTCGGCGATCCGCCGGTGCGCGGCCGCGAGCCGGTCCTCGAGGGTGACTATCCGGCAGGCGGCGGCGAGCGGGAAACCCTCGTCCAGCAGCTGGCGCACGCGGGCCGCGAGGTCGAGTTGATGCCGGGAGTACCGGCGGTGGCCCCCGGAGGAGCGTCCCGCCTCGATCAGCCCGGTCTCGTCCAGGCTGCGCAGAAAGGCCGGGGTCACGCCGATCAGCTCGGCGGCCCGGCCCATGGTGAACGCCGGTTCATCGCTCGGCGAGGTCATGCGCTCTCTTCCGGGCTCTCGGACGGGGTCCAGGGCCCCGGCGGGTAACCGGGGCCCTGGCTTTTCAATTCTTGTGCCGATCATTGTCGGCGCATGTGGTCGACCTGCTGCGTGCCGCTAGCGGTCGGCCGGAGTGATGGGCATCGGCTGCGATCACCTCTTGTCGGGCCGGGGACGTTGTGATTACGCGTTGCTGCGGTATCTCGTCCTCCTTCTCCAACTCAGCGACAGTGCCAGTTGCTCACCGGCCTTTCGACCGGCTCCGTCGGCCGTGACCGACCACCCGAATGTAATCCTCTCCGAGCCGGATTTCTAGACTCGCCGCTGTAGATTTTTTCGGGAAAGGTCTGTCTGAGCTGCGGCGATGCGATAGTCGGTCGATGTCTTCCGGGGTAATCGCGTTGCCCCGCGACGGCGGGCGATGCGAGCCTTGACGGGCAAGCCCGGGCCGCTCGGACGGCCCCTTCGCGGCGGCGCGGGGCGCGGTCACCTCTCTCTTCGGCGCGCCCCCCACGCGCGAGCGCCCGCCCCGCGCCGCCGCCCCTTGTGGAGCGCTCCGGCACAGCGGGAAGCGATCAATGGCACAGCGGCAAGCGGTCAATGGCACAGCGGGAAGCGATCAATTAACCCTTGTCATTGACGCCCGTAACACGACGGCGAGATCATCACGGCAACGCGTGGTCCAGGTCACACCGGGCAAGGGAGCACTCAGATGAGCGCTGATCCAAGCATCGCCCCCACCTCCGACGAGGAACGACTCGCACAACTCGGTTACAAGCAGGAGCTGCACCGCCGGCTCTCGGGCTTCTCCAACTTCGCCGTCTCCTTCTCGATCATTTCCATTCTGGCCGGTGCGATCACCTCGTACGGGATCGCCATGACCGCCGGTGGCCCGATCGCCATCACGCTGGGCTGGCTCTTCGTCGGCATCATGGTCACCTTCGTGGCGCTGGCGATGGCCGAGGTCTGCTCGGCCTATCCGACCGCCGGCGCCCTCTACTGGTGGGCCGCCGCGCTCGCCAAGCGGAACAAGGCCGCGTGGGCCTGGTTCATCGGCTGGTTCAACTTCCTCGGCGAGGTCGCTGTGACAGCGGCCATCGACTTCGGCGCGGCGATCACCACCTCGGCGTTCCTCAGCCTCACCTTCGACATGGAGGTGACCACCGGCCGGACGTTCCTGATCTTCCTGGCCATCATCGTGGTGCACGGCCTGCTGAACACGTTCGGCGTGAACCTGGTGCGGGTGCTCTCCGACGTGAGCGCCTGGTGGCACCTGGTCGGTGTGGCGGTCATCGTCGGCATCCTGGCGATCGTGCCGGACCAGCACAAGCCGGTCTCCGAGGTGTTCTTCGAGGTGCAGAACGCCACCGGCTTCACGTTCGCCGGGGCAGGCGTCTACGCCGTGCTCATCGGTCTGCTGATGGCGCAGTACACCTACACCGGCTACGACGCCTCGGCGCACGTGGCGGAGGAGACGCACGACGCCGCCCGGGCCGCGCCGCGGGGCATCGTGCTGTCCGTGGTGGTCTCGGTCATCGCCGGCTTCGTGCTGCTCTTCGCGATCACCTGGTCCATCCAGGACTACGAGGGCGCGCGGACCAGCGACCTCGGCCTGCCGCCCGCGCAGATCTTCATCGACGCGGCGGGTCACGACCTCGGCACGTTCCTGCTGTTCATCTGCATGGTGGCGCAGTGGTTCTGCGGCATGGCCTCGGTCACCGCGAACTCCCGGATGTCGTACGCCTTCGCCCGCGACGACGCCATCCCCGGTTCCCGGATCTGGAAGAAGGTCAACGCGCGCACCGGCACACCGACCAACTCGATCTGGCTCTGCGTCAGCCTCTCGATCCTGCTGGTGCTCCCGTCGCTCTGGAACACGACGGCCTACCTGGCGGCCACCTCGATCGCGGTGATCGGCCTCTACATCGCGTACGTCGGACCGGTTCTGCTGCGCCGCCGTCTCGGCGCGGAGTTCGAGGCCGGCCCCTGGAATCTTGGAAAGTGGAGCGCTCCGATCGGCTGGATCGCGATCGTCTGGGTAGGTGTCATCTGCGTGCTCTTCGTGCTGCCGACAGCGAGCCCGATCAGCGCGTCGAACTTCAACTACACGATCGTGGCGGTGGCCGTGGTTCTCGGTGCGGCCGCGATCTGGTGGTTCGCGAGTGCCCGCAAGTGGTTCACCGGGCCGAAGCAGAACCTGATCGAGAAAGCGCACCAGGGCGAGCAGATCGACTGATGGGATGACGGACATGGATCTCGAGGAGCTCGACGTCTCGGTCGGCAACGGCAGCATCGACACGGTGCTGCTGGCGTTGACCGACATGCAGGGACGATTGCAGGGCAAACGCCTGCACGGGCGCTACTTCATGGACGAGGTGGTGTCCGGCGGCAGTGAGGGGTGCAACTACCTGCTCGCCGTCGACGTGGACATGAACACTGTCGACGGGTACGAGATGTCCTCCTGGTCCACCGGCTACGGCGACTTCGTGATGCGGCCGGATTTCGGCACGCTGCGCCGCGTCCCGTGGCAGCCCGGCACCGCGCTGGTGCTCGCCGACCTGTTCGACACGGCGGGGCAGCCGGTCGCAGCGTCGCCCCGGCAGATCCTGCGCCGCCAGCTGGATCGGCTGGCGGCGCACGGGCTGACCGCGTTCGCGGGCACCGAGCTCGAGTTCGTCCTCTACCGGGACAGTTACGAGGACGCGTTCTCGAAGAACTATCGAGACCTGACCCCGGCGAACCAGTACAACGTGGACTACTCCCTGCTCGGCACCGCCCGGGTGGAGCCGCTGCTGCGCCGGATCCGCAACGAGATGTACGGCGCGGGCCTGGTCCCGGAGAGCGCCAAGGGGGAGTGCAACTTCGGTCAGCACGAGATCGCGTTCCGGTACGCGGACGCGCTGGCCGCCGCCGACGGGCACGTGATCTACAAGAACGGGGCCAAGGAGATCGCCGCGCAGGAGGGCATGGCGCTCACCTTCATGGCGAAGCCGAACGAGCGGGAGGGCAACTCCTGCCACATCCACTTCTCGCTACGTGGCGAGGACGGGCGGTCCGCGATGCTCGGGGACGGCCCGGCGCACCTGAGCGTGACCGGGCAGCGGGTGCTGGCCGGGCTGCTCGCCACGATGCGGGAGTTCAGCCTGCTCTTCGCGCCGAACATCAACTCGTACAAGCGGTACCAGCCGGGGTCGTTCGCGCCGACCGCGCTGCGGTGGGGCGTCGACAACCGGACCTGTGCGCTGCGGATCGCCGGGCACGGGCAGGGGATGCGGGTGGAGAACCGGGTGCCGGGCGGGGACGTCAACCCGTACCTGGCGATCGCGGCGCTTGTCGCCGGCGCGCTGCACGGCATCGAGAACGAGCTGTCGCTCGAGGACGAGTTCGTCGGGAACGCCTATCACGACGCGGACGCGACGCGAGTGCCGGGGACGCTCCGGGAAGCGGCTTCGCTGTGGGCCGAGAGCGGAATCGCCGGATCGGCGTTCGGCAGTGATGTCGTCGCCCATTACGCGAACATGGCGAGGGTGGAACTGGCCGCCTACGACGCCGCGGTCACCGACTGGGAGTTGCGCCGTGGTTTCGAGCGTCTCTGAAGGGATGATCAACGCGTGACAGAGGTGATCAACCCGTCGACGGGGGCGGTGCTCACGACCGTACCCTCGCTGGATCTGACCGCGACCGACGCGGCGATAGCGGGTGCGCAGAGAGCGTTCCCGGCCTGGCGTGATCTCGCGCCCGGTGATCGGGCGCGGCTGCTGCGCCGCTTCGCGGCGGTGGTGGACGAGCACATCGAAGAGCTCGCGCTGCTGGAGGTACGCAACGCGGGGCACACGATCGGCAACGCGTGCTGGGAGGCGGGCAACGTCCGGGACGTCCTGAACTACTACGCGGGCGCGCCGGAGCGGCTCTCCGGACGGCAGATCCCGGTCGCCGGCGGCATCGACGTGACGTTCCACGAGCCGCTCGGCGTGGTCGGGATCATCGTGCCGTGGAACTTCCCGATGCCGATCGCGGGCTGGGGGTTCGCGCCGGCGCTCGCCGCCGGGAACACCGTGGTGCTCAAGCCCGCCGAGCTGACCCCGCTCACCGCGATCCGGCTCGGCGAGCTGGCTCTTGAGGCCGGCCTGCCGGAGGACGTCTTCCAGGTGCTGCCGGGCAAGGGCAGCGTGGTGGGTCAGCGGTTCGTCACGCACCCGGCGGTCCGCAAGGTGTGCTTCACCGGATCGACCGAGGTCGGTAAGTCAATCATGGCGGGCTGCGCCGAGCAGGTGAAACGCGTGACGCTGGAGCTCGGTGGCAAGAGTTCCAACATCATCTTCGCGGACGCCGATCTCGAAGCCGCCGCCGCGGCCGCTCCCGGGGCGGTCTTCGACAACGCCGGCCAGGACTGTTGTGCCCGCTCGCGGCTGCTCGTCGAGTCCTCGGTCTTCGACAAGTTCCTGTCGTTGCTGGAGCCCGCCGTCCAGCAATTCCGAGTATTGGACCCGTCCAGCGAAATGTCGGAAATGGGCCCGCTGATCTCTTCCGGTCAGCGGGAGACGGTCTCCTCCTATCTGGACGGCGCGGACGTGGCCTTCCGCGGCAGTGCTCCGGACGGCGACGGCTGGTGGTTCCCGCCCACTGTCCTGCTGGCCGGCGGCGTGACCGACAGGCACTGGCGCGAGGAGATCTTCGGCCCGGTCGTGAGCGTGCTGCCGTTCCGCGACGAGGCCGAGGCGGTGCGGCTCGCCAACGACACCGAGTACGGCCTCTCCGGCTCGATCTGGACCCGGGATGTGGGCCGGGCGCTGCGGATGTCGCGAGCCGTGGAGACCGGCGCGCTGAGCGTGAACAGCAATTCGTCGGTGCGGTACTGGACGCCGTTCGGCGGGATGAAGCAGTCCGGTCTGGGCCGTGAGCTGGGCCCGGACGCCCTGTTGTCGTTCACCGATGTGAAGAACGTGTTCCTGGCTATGGGAGAGTGACAGTGGAGCGTCTACAGGACCGGGTCGCCGTGATCACGGGCGCCGGCAGTGGTATCGGACTGGCGACGGCCCGGCGGTTCGCCGCCGAAGGCGCACGCGTCATCGCGGTCGACATCTCCGAAGAATCCGGCAAATCAGTGGCGGACGAGGTCGGCGGCGAGTTCGTCGCCTGCGACGTGAGCGACGAGGAGCAGGTCAAGGCGCTCTTCGACGGCGTCGTGGAGCGCCACGGCCGGGTCGACATCGCGTTCAACAACGCCGGCATCTCGCCGCCCGACGACGACTCGATCCTGGTCACCGGGCTGGACGCGTGGGAGCGCGTCCTCAAGGTCAACACGACGAGCGTCTTCTTCTGCTGCAAGTACGCGATCCCGCACATGCGGCGGCAGGGCAAGGGCTCGATCATCAACACCGCGTCGTTCGTGGCGCTGCTCGGCGCCGCCACCTCGCAGATCGCCTACACCGCCAGCAAGGGCGGCGTGCTGGCGATGACACGTGAGCTGGGCGTCCAGTTCGCCCGCGAGGGCATCCGGATCAACGCGCTCTGCCCCGGACCGGTCGCCACCCCGCTGCTGATGGACCTCTTCGCGAAGGACCCGGAACGTGCCGCCCGCCGCCTCGTGCACGTACCGATGGGCCGTTTCGCGGAACCGGAGGAGATCGCGGCAGCCGTCGCGTTCCTGGCGAGTGACGACGCGTCCTTCATGACCGCGTCCCAGTTCGTGGTGGACGGCGGGATCACCGGAGCGTATGTCACTCCGCTGTGATGTTTCGCGACCGGCCACGGTGGGGATTCAATCCTCAAACGCCCAGTTCAACGAGGTGTGAGGGGTCGAATCCCCGCCCGCACGGGTCGATCCCCGTGTAGGTGGGACAGATGGGCCCGTGACGCGGCGCCGGTTCTCCGGCGCCGCGCGCCTGTGACTACGGTGGTGCGATGCGTCCGATCATCGGCATAACGTCCTATGTGGTTCCGGCCACCTGGGGCGTCTGGCAGAGCCTGCCCTCCACCCTCGTGCCGCACGACTACGTCGAGGCCGTCACGCTCGCCGGTGGCCGGGCCGTGGTGCTGCCGCCGGACGACCGGGACGCCGGGGTCCTCCGCGCGCTCGACGGGCTGGTGCTGGCCGGCGGGCCGGACGTCGACCCGGCCCTGTACGGCGCCGCCTGCGAGCCGCTCACCGAGGTCCGGCCCGGCCGCGACGCCGGTGAGCTGGTGCTGCTGCGCGCCGCGCTCGACGCCGACCTGCCGATCCTGGGTGTCTGCCGGGGGATGCAGCTGCTCACCGTGGCGGCCGGCGGCTCGCTGCACCAGCACCTGCCGGACGTCCTCGGCCACGAGCGGCACCGGCCGGGCCCGGGGGTGTACGGCGAGCACGAGGCGGCGTTCGCCCCGGGCAGCCGGATCGCGAGCCTGATGGGCGAGGACCGGACGATCCACTGCTTCCATCACCAGGGTGTCGCCGACCCGGGAACGCTGACCGTGACCGGCTGGGCGGACGACGGTCTGCCCGAGTCGGTGGAACACCCGGACAGGCGATTCGTCCTCGGCGTTCAATGGCATCCGGAATACCGCCGGGACCAGCGCCTGTTCGGCTCATTGGTGGACGCGGCACGAGTCGGGATGAAGGAGAACAGCACCGCATGCGCAGACCGCTGATCGGGCTCACCTCGTACGCCCAGCACATCCACTACCAGCGTAACGAGCAGATGGCCGCGATGCTGCCGATGAACTACGTGAAAGCGGTGCACGCGACCGGCGGCCGAGCCGTGCTGATCACCCCGGACGACCCCGGCGTCGACGTGCTCGAAGCGCTCGACGGCATCGTCTTCACCGGCGGCGGCGACATCGATCCGGCCGCCTGGCAGGCCGAACGGCACCCGGCCACCGAGGTCGACGCGGTCCGGGACGCCGCCGAACTGATGCTGATGCGCGCCGCGCTCGAGGCCGACCTGCCCGTCCTGGGCGTCTGCCGGGGCATGCAGGTGATGGCGGTCGCCACCGGCGGCTCCCTGCACCAGCACCTGCCGGACCTGGTCGGGCACGAGGGGCACCGGGCCGCGGCGGGCACCGACCCGCTCGCCGCCGGGGCCTCCGACTACGGGCGGCACGACGTGGTCGTCGACGAGAACAGCCGGGCGCACCAGCTGTTCGGCCGCTGTCTGACCGTCAACTCGTTCCACCATCAGGCGGTCGCCGATCCGGGTGAGTTCGTGCCGGTGGGCTGGTGCCCGGACGACCGGGTGGTGGAGATCCTGGAACATCCGGGGCTGACGTTCGCCCTCGGCGTGCAGTGGCATCCGGAGCGCACCTCGGATCTGCGGGCGTTCACCGCGCTTGCCCAGGCCGCATCGGTGGGTGCGATCATTCCGGCATAGATGTGGGGAGGTCTGTGTTGGGTGGCCCGCCGAGCCGGTTACGTCTCGCCTTCGAGCGCGGCGGTGAGATGGGCGCGCGGATGGCCGCCCTGGACTGGTCCGGATCCCCGGCCGGCGACCCGGCGGCCTGGCCCGAGGAGCTGGTCGGCGCGGTCGTCACGATGCTCGCCTCCCGGGCACAGATGATGATCTGCTGGGGGCCGCGGTACGCGACGCTCTACAACGACGCGTACCTGATGACCCTCGGCGACAAGCACCCCGGCAGCCTGGGGCGACCGGCCGCCGAGGTGTGGCCGGAGAGCTGGGACGTGCGGCGCCGGCTGCTCGACGGGGTGATCGCGAGCGACCGGGCGTTCTACGCGCCCGACCACCCGTTCCTGTCCGAGCGCTACGGGTTCCCGGAGATGACGTACTCCGACATCTCCTACGACCCGATCCGCGACCATCGGGGCGAGCCGTGCGGGGTGCTGTGCGTCGTCACGGACACCACCCGGCGGGTGCTGGGCGAGCGGCGCAGCCGTACCCTCGGCGCCCTGAGCCGGCGGCTGGCCGGCGCGCCGGACCAGCGCACACTCGCCGCCGAGGCGGTCACGGCGCTCACCGGCAACCCGGACGACGTGCCGTTCGCCGCGCTGCGGCTGGACGAGCCGGAACCGCACCCGGCGATCCGTGCGGTGATCGACAGCGGGCTTCCCGGCCGGGTGCCGCTGGCCGAGGTGACCGACCCGCCGCCGTCCGCGGCCGGCGACGCGCTGGTGCTGCCGGTCGCCGGGGGCGCCCTCGTCCTCGGGCGCAGCCGTTTCCTCGCCCTGGACGACGAGTACCGGGACTTCTTCGACGCGGCGGCGGCCCAGATCGCCGGGGCGCTGCGGGACCGGTCCGGCCGGGCCCCGCTCACCGACGACACCGCCGTCCTGCGCGAGCACGTCTCCCGGCTGCGCGGGCTGGTCGACGTGGCGGCGGCGCTGAACGCGGTGCCGACCACCGCCGAGGTGCTCGACGTCGCGGCCCGGTACGTGCTCGCGATGACCTCGGCCGGCCGGGTGGTGGTGACCGCGCCGGACGCCCGGGCCGAGCAGGACGGAGGCGCCGCGCCGGCCGCCGAGCCCGACGTGGTGCTGCCGCTCCCGGACGCCGCCGGGCCCCCGCTGGGTGAACTGCGGGTCTGGGACGGCGCGGGCGGACCCGCCGAACCGGCGGTGCTCATCCAGCTGGCCCGGCTGATCGGGCTGCGGCTGGCGAACGCCCGGCTCTACGAGACCGAGCACCGGATCGCCAGCACGCTGCAGCACAGCCTGCTGCCGCAGTCGCTGCCGCGGGTGCCGGGCGCGATCGTGGCGAGCCGGTACGTGCCGGGCAGCAGCGAGGCCCGTGTCGGCGGCGACTGGTACGACGTGATCGCCGCCCCGGACGGCGAGCTGTTCCTGGTCATCGGCGACGTGGTCGGCAAGGGCGTGCAGGCGGCGGCCGGCATGGGTCAGCTGCGCAACGCGCTCCGGGCGTACGTTCTCGAGGGGTTCGACTGCGGCGCCGCGCTGACCCGGCTGAACCGGCTCGTGGACACCCTCGGCCGTCGTCAGTTCGCCACCGTGATCTGTGTGGCGTTCGACCCCCGTACCCGCAGATTGCGGTTCTCCTCGGCCGGGCATCCGTCACCGATCGTGGTGTCGGGCGGCAAGACCGGCGATTTCCTCTACGTCGCGGCGATGGGACCGCCGATCGGCGCCCTGGGCAGCGTGACCTACCCGACCCGGGAACATCAGCTGACGCCCGGCAGCCGGCTCCTGCTCTACACCGACGGCCTGGTCGAGGACCGTCACCAGGGCATCGACAGCGGGCTGGCGGACCTCACCGTGGACGCGGCCCAGCCCACCGAGCATGTCGAGGACCTGCTCGACGTCCTGCTCGGCAAGGCGTCCCAGCACGCCCGCCGGGACGACATCGCGCTGATCGCGCTGGAAGCGACCGAACACCGCGAGTTCGTCCTGCGGCTGCCCGCCGAACCGGACCGGCTCACCGTGCTGCGCCGCCGGCTTGAGGACTTCCTGGCCGCGCACGCGGTGCCGGAGAACGACGCGTTCGACCTGGTGGTGGCGGTCTCCGAGGCGGCGGCCAACGCGATCGAGCACCCGCTCGACCCGGCCGAACCGGTGATCGTGGTGGAGGCCTCGCTGACCGGTGACGCGGTGCTGGTGACGATCCGCGACACCGGTCGCTGGCGGCCGGCCACCGAACCCGGTTTCCGCGGGCGGGGGCTCGCGCTGATCGGGGCGCTGACCGAACTCTCCGTGCATCGTTCCCCGGAGGGAACCGCTGTCACTCTCCGGCGTCCGCTGAGTCCTGCTTGAGCCACGGCTGGTCGGCCAGCCCGGAGATCTCCAGCACCCGCAGCACCCGGGACGACGGCAGGACCACCAGCGCGTCCTGGTAGTGGTCGGCGATCCGGATCAGGGCGTGGATGGCCGCCGAGTCGAAGAACGTGACAGCACGCAGGTCCACGGTGGCGGCTGCCGCACCCGGCGTCGCGGCGTCGAGCATCGCGTCGGCCGTCGCCATGTCGACCTCGCCGGTCACCGTGACGGTGACGTGGTCGCCCTCGACCACGCCGATCACCGAGAAGTCTTGATCCACGGGATCCAGGTTTTCACAGGGGTCTGAGGGCGGCAAGGACGGGGCGGGGCGGCGGATAGGCTGTGAACATGTCCGTACGTGCCCCCCTCCAGCCGGGGAAGCAGTCGCCGTGGCGACCGGTCCCGGCACAGATCGTCCGCCCTGAGTACGTGGGGAAGAAGAAGCCCCGCGAGTGGCGCGGATCCCATGTGCAGACGCCGGAGACGATCGAGAAGATGCGGGTCGCCGGCCGGATCGCGGCGCAGGCCACCCGGCTCGCCGGCGAGCACTGCAAGCCCGGCGTCACCACCGACGAGATCGACCGGGTGGTGCACGAGTTCATCCTCGACCACGGGGCGTACCCGTCGACCCTGGGCTACAAGGGCTTCCCGAAATCCTGCTGCACCTCCCTCAACGAGGTGATCTGCCACGGCATCCCGGACTCGACGGTGATCGAGGACGGCGACATCATCAACGTCGACGTCACGGCGTACCTGGACGGCGTGCACGGCGACACCGACGCCACGTTCTGCGTGGGCGAGGTGAGCGACGAGGCCCGGCTGCTCGTGGAGCGCACCGAGGAAGCGATGATGCGCGGCATCCGCGCGGTCGCGCCGGGCCGCCCGATCAACGCGATCGGCCGGGTCATCGAGGCCTATGCGCGCCGCTTCGGCTACGGCGTGGTCCGCGACTTCACCGGCCACGGCATCGGCGAGACGTTCCACTCCGGGCTCTACGTGCCGCACTACGACAACCCGCGCCTGGACACCGTGATGGAGGTCGGCATGACCTTCACCATCGAGCCGATGATCACCCTCGGCACCCATGAGTACGAGATCTGGAAGGACGGCTGGACGGTCGTCACGAAAGACCGCAAGTGGACGGCCCAGTTCGAGCACACCCTGGTCGTGACCGAGGACGGCTACGAGATCCTCACCTTGCCGTGACCCGGCCGCTGATCCTGACCGGGGTGCCCGGCCCGGCCGGCTCGCCCGGTGCCCTGGTCAGTCGAAGAGCTCGCCCAGCGTCCCGTCGACCGGGCGGCCTCGGGCGGTCAGCTCCTCCGCCTGGTATTTCAGGATCGCGTCCAGTTCCTGCATGTCGGCCATCGCCACGCCGGTGCGTTTCACGGCGTCGGCGTGGTTGCGGAAGTGGGTGCGGGTCAGCAGGCCGGTGACCATCGCGGCGTGGATGCGTGCCTCGGCCATCAGGACCAGCGCGGTGTCCGTCTCGTACCACTCGGTGAGACGCAGCGCGCGGGCGTGCGCGTTGCTGGCGAGCGCCCAGTTGTCCCGCGCGAGGCGGGTGAACTCGACCGGGCGGGCCTCGGAGAGCAGGGTCTGGTGGGCGTCGCGCTGATCGATGAACCAGTCGTCCGGGTCGAAGAGCGGCAGCGTGGTGAGGAAGCCGTCGGCGAGCAGGGGCCAGCGGGCGGTGAGCAGCCGTGCCTGGCCAAGGCCGTCCTCGGCGGTGACCACGGTCAGCTCGACCGGGACGCCGTCGACCCTGCGGCGGGTGGGTTTCGGCCCGGTCCGCGGCCGATAGGTGACGACGATCAGGTTCACGTCGCTGGAGTCGCCGTCGTCGCCGTGCGCGACCGAGCCGCGGACCCCGATGGCCTGCACCTCGGCGGCCCATCGGTGCTGGATGACGTCACGCAGACGGATCGCGAGCGCCCCGCGGACCGATGTGGTGTCGAGCTCGCCGATCACCCCGCCATTCTGTCAGCTGGGACGTCCCGGAAACGCCATGGTGAGGGGGTTGGTGCCGGATTCCTTGCGCCACGATGTCGCACGAAGTGCCGAGTCGGTCATAGCCGACAACGCCGCTGCGCGCTGGGCGTTCTGGGTGACCGGCAGCACCGCTCGCCAGGCCTGCGTCACCCCGTCCTCGACGTGGACGGCCAGCTTGAGCGCGCTGCGGCGGTTGGTGACAGCGAACGGCAGCTGGTATCCGGCGGGCGCGGGCGCGGCGCTCGCCTTCAGGTTGGCGAGCTGGCCGACCAGGTAGTCCCGGCGCTGCCGGTGCACCTGCTCGCTGTCGCGGGCGCCCTTCACCTCGCTCTCCTGGGTGAGGTGGACGCCGATCAGGCCGTAGGCGTAGATCGCGGCTTCCTCGGCGGCGAGCGCGGCGGTGAGTTGCTCTTTCATGAGGAGTCCCTTCAGCGCAGCGCGCTCGCGTGGGTGGCCCGGCAGGCGGCGATCGAACCGACGAGTGCGGCGCGTTCCGCGGGCGCGGCCAGACAGGCGGCCGTGGCGGTCTTCTGGGCCGCCAGCTCGGACTCGCGCAGCTGGGCCAGGGACGGCGCGGCCGGCGCGGCGGCCGGCGGCGCGGCGGCGGCCCCGGACGGCAGTGCCGCGCCGATCAGCGTGGCGAGCTCGGCGGCGTGCGCCCGGTGGTCCGCGGCGAGCGGGGTCAGCCGTTCGCTCAGATCGGCCTGCGCCTGGATCGCCCGGTCGTAGGCTGAGGCCAGGGCCAGCGCCTCGTCCAGGACCGGCTGCAGCGGGTCCGGGGCCGGCGCGGGTTCCGGCTCGTCGTCGAAGAGGCCACAGCCGGCCAGCGTGGTGGCTGCCACGATCGCGCCGGTCGCGGTCAGTATCCGTCGGCGTGTGTGTCCCGAATCGCTCATCCGCACCGCGCCAGTCAACACCATCCCCCGTACGGCGTCGGGCACGGGCCGCTGACCTGCGGATGGGATGGAATCGGTGCGGCGGCGCTCCGCCCGGGACGCGGGCGGGTTACGCTCAGCGTCAGCCGCGGGGCCGAATGCTGCCCGGCGGCATATAGTCGTTCCAGCGCAAAGCTAACGAGAGGTCGAGCCCGATGACGCAGCGTGGTCGCGCCGGGGCCCGGCCCGGTGGGCGCCCCGGCAGCAGCCGTACCCGGCCGGATGCCGAGCCCCGCACCCCATCCGTTCCCCGCGTCGATCTGACAGCGGCCCGTGCCCGTGTCCGTGAGGTGATCGAGCCGGTGGTCACCGCCGCCGGTTACGACCTGGAGGACGTGAACGTGTCCCGCGCCGGTCGCCGGCACGTGGTGCGCGTGCTGGTGGACACCGACGGCGGGATCAGCCTGGACGACGTGGCGGTCGTGTCCCGGGCGATCTCCGACACGCTCGACGCGGCGGAGGAGTCCGGCGGCGAGCTGCTCGCCGGGGAGTACCAGCTCGAGGTCGGCTCGCCCGGTGTGGACCGGCCGCTGACCGAGCCGCGCCACTGGCGCCGCAACACCGGCCGCCTGGTCGCGGTGAACGGCCTGGTCGGCCGGGTGGTCGCCACCGGCGACACCGGCGTGACGCTGGACGTCGACGGCGCGACCCGCGAACTGGCGTGGGCCGAGCTCGGGGCCGGCAAGGTCCAGATCGAGTTCAAGCGCATGGACGAAGCCGATTTCGGCGATGCCGATGAAGACGACGACGAAGAAGACGAAGGGGAGGGCGAGGAATGAACATCGACCTCGCGGCGCTGCGCGCCCTGGAGCGCGAGCGGGAGATCCCGTTCGACACGATTCTGGCGGCCATCGAGACCGCGCTGCTCACCGCGTACCGGCACACCGACGGGGCGGAGAGCCACGCCCGGGTGGAGATCGACCGCAAGAGCGGGGTGGCCTCCGTGCTGGCTCAGGAGCTGGACCCGGACGGCACGGTGGTGCGCGAGTGGGACGACACTCCGCACGACTTCGGCCGGATCGCTGCGATGACCGCGAAACAGGTCATCCTGCAGCGCCTCCGGGAGGCGACCGACGAGCAGCACTTCGGTGAGTACGCGGGACGCGACGGCGACCTGGTCACCGGTGTGGTGCAGGCCGACGCGGCCCGTGCCGAGAAAGGCATCGTGATCGTCGACCTGGGCAAGCTCGAAGCGGTGCTGCCGCAGTCCGAGCAGGTGCCCGGCGAGAGCCCGTACCAGCACGGGTCCCGGATCCGCTGCATCGTGGTGCACGTGGCGAAGGGTTTCCGCGGTCCGCAGATCACCCTGTCCCGGTCGCACCCGGCGCTGGTGAAGAAGCTGTTCGCCCTGGAGGTGCCGGAGATCGCCGACGGAACCGTCGAGATCGCCGCGATCGCCCGGGAGGCCGGCCACCGCACCAAGATCGCGGTGCGATCCACGGTCTCCGGCGTGAACGCCAAGGGCGCGTGCATCGGGCCGATGGGCCAGCGGGTCCGGGCCGTGATGAGCGAGCTGAACGGCGAAAAAATCGACATCATCGACTGGTCGGAGGATCCGGCACAGTTCGTCGGCAACGCGCTGTCGCCGGCCAAGGCGCTGCGGGTCGAGGTGGTCGACGCGGCCACCCGGACGGCCCGGGTGACGGTGCCGGACTTCCAGCTTTCCCTGGCCATCGGCCGGGAAGGACAGAACGCCCGGCTGGCCGCCCGGCTGACCGGATGGCGCATCGACATCCGGCCGGACAACGAGCCTGCCGGGGTCTCGGACCGTGATGCGGCCGAGGCGGGGAACTGACCGGATACGCGTCCGCCGCGATCGAGGGGTAGACTTGGACTCGGTCGGCCCGACGCGAACCTGCGTCGGCTGTCGTAATCGCGCGCCGGCCGCATCATTGCTGCGGTTCGTCGCGGCTGGATCCGGGGTTGATCTCCGGCTCTTGCCCGATCCGAACCGCCGACTGTCGGGCCGGGGAGCGCATTTGCATCCCGACCCGGCCTGCTTCGCGCAGGCAGAGCGGCGTCGCGCCTTCGGGCGTGCGCTACGTCTCACCGGTGTTGCTGACACCGAGTTGCTTGCCGAGCACATCCGTTCGGTCTCCGTGCCGCACGGACCCACCGATGACGAGGCGTCAGCGTCTCGTCACGACCCAGCAAGGTAGGACGACTCAGATGAGCACACGATGAAGTCCCTGAAATGACCAGGCTTCTAGTGCACGAGTGAGGTCGGTGCGGGTACTGCTCGCACGACCTCGAAGTGAGGAGTGCAGTGCCAGGCAAGGCCCGCGTTCACGAGCTCGCCAAAGAGCTCGGGGTCGATAGCAAGACCGTTCTCGCCAAGTTGAAGGACATGGGCGAGTTCGTTAAGTCCGCGTCCAGCACCGTCGAGGCCCCGGTGGCCCGGCGGCTTCGTGGCGCCTTCGAGACCGGTGGATCCGCCGCATCGTCGGCGCCCTCCGCTCCGGCGCCCAGTCCCTCCGCGTCCAGCGCGCCGGGTGCCCCCGCGGCCCCGCGCCCGGGCCCGCCGATGGGCCGGCCTCAGCCGCCCCGTCGTCCCGGCCCGCCGCAGGGTGGTGCGCCCAGCGCCGCCCCGACTTCGCCGGCTCCCTCGCCCGGGCAGTTCGCCCGGCCGAAGCCGGCTCCCGGCCGTCCGGGCCCGACGCCCGGTCCGGTCGCCAAGCCGGCCAGCGCGCACGACATCGAGGTGGCGGCCGCAGAGGCCCGCGCCTCGGCGTTGAAGGCCGAGCAGGAGGCCGCCGTCAAGGCGGCACAGGCTGCTCAGGCCGCGCGTACCGCCCGGGACGCCGAGCGCCGGCAGCAGCAGCCGCCGGCCGACGGTGGACAGCGTGGCTCCGGCCCGCGTCCGGGTCCCGGCATGGTTCCGCCGCGTCCGGGTTCGCCCGCGGCCGGCCGTAACAACCCGGGTGCCCCCGGTGGTGGCCCGCGTCCCGGCCCGGCCGGTGGCGGTCCCCGTCCGCCGGCGCGCGGCCCGGGCAACAACCCGTTCGGTGTCTCCGGCAACGCCGCTGGTCAGCGGCCCTCGCCGGCCTCGATGCCGCGTCCCAACCAGCCGGGCATGCCGCCGCGGCCGAGCCCTGCCTCGATGCCGCCCCGGCCCAGCCCGGCGTCCATGCCGGCGCAGCGTCCGGGTCGTCCCGGTGGCGGTCCCGGTGGTGGCGGCGCAGGCCGTCCCGGTGGTCCCGGCGCGGGTCGTGGTGGCCCCGGCGGTGGCGGCGGCGGCGGTTACCGCGGTGGCGGTGGCGGCGCCGGTGGCGGCTTCCGTCCCGGTGGCGGCGGTGGCGGCGGCGGTGGCTTCCGTCCCGGTGGCGGCGGTGGCGGCGGCGGTGGCTTCCGTCCCGGCGGTCCCGGTGGCGGTGGCGGCGGCCCGGTCGGCGCCGGCGCTCCCGGACGTCCGGGTGGTGGCGGTGGCCGTGGTCGTGGCGGTGGCGCGGCGGGTGCCTTCGGGCGTCCCGGCGGCCGGCCGACCCGTGGCCGCAAGTCGAAGAAGCAGCGTCGTCAAGAGTTCGACAACCTGTCGGCTCCGCAGATGAGCTCGGGCGCGCCCCGCGGTAACGGCCAGGACATCCGGCTCTCCCGCGGCGCGTCGCTCTCCGACTTCGCCGACAAGATCAACGCCAACCCGGGCTCGCTCGTCCAGGAGATGTTCAACCTGGGTGAGATGGTGACCGCTACCCAGTCGGTCTCCGACGACACGCTGTTGCTGCTCGGTGAGCACCTCGGCTTCAACGTCGTGATCGTCAGCCCCGAGGACGAGGACCGTGAGCTGCTCGCGCAGTTCAACATCGACCTCGACGCCGAGGTGGCGGAGGACCGGCTGGTCACCCGGCCGCCGGTGGTGACCGTCATGGGTCACGTCGACCACGGTAAGACGAAGCTCCTGGACGCGATCCGCAAGACCAACGTGGTCGCCGGTGAGGCGGGTGGCATCACCCAGCACATCGGTGCCTACCAGGTCGTGGTCCCGCACCAGGGTGAAGAGCGTGCGATCACCTTCATCGACACCCCGGGTCACGAGGCGTTCACCGCCATGCGTGCTCGTGGTGCCCAGGTGACCGACATCGTCATCCTGGTGGTGGCGGCTGACGACGGCGTGATGCCGCAGACGGTCGAGGCGCTCAACCACGCCAAGGCCGCCGAGGTGCCGATCGTGGTCGCGGTGAACAAGGTCGACAAGCCGGACGCCAACCCGGAGAAGGTCCGCCAGCAGCTCGCCGACTACGGCTTGCTCGCCGAGGACTACCAGGGCGACACGATGTTCGTGAACGTGGCCGCCAAGCCCGGCATCGGCATCGAGGACCTCCTCGAGGCCGTCCTGCTGACCGCCGACGCGGCGCTCGAGCTGACCGCCCCGATCGACGGCCCCGCTCAGGGTGTCGCGGTCGAGGCCCACCTGGACAAGGGCCGCGGCGCCGTCGCGACCGTCCTGGTGCAGAAGGGCACGCTGCGGGCCGGCGACTCGATCGTGGCGGGTGGCGCGCACGGCCGCGTCCGCGCCATGCTCGACGAGAACGGCAAGCAGGTCACCGAGGCGGGCCCGGCCCGTCCGGTCCTGGTGCTCGGTCTCACCTCGGTGCCGAGTGCGGGTGACACGTTCCTCGCCGCCGAGGACGACCGCACCGTGCGGCAGATCGCCGAGCAGCGGCAGGCTCGCCGCCGTGCGGCGACCTTCGCGAACTCGACGCGTCCGAAGTCGATCGACGAGATGATGCGCGACATCAAGGAAGGCGAGCGGGCCACTCTCACGCTCGTCATCAAGGGTGACGGCTCGGGTTCGGTCGAGGCTCTCGAGGACGCGCTGTTCAAGATCGAGATCCCCGAAGAGGTGCAGCTCAAGGTCATCCACCGCGGCGTCGGTGCGATCACCGAGAGCGACGTCAACCTGGCGTCGGCCTCGTCGGACCAGGTCGCCACGATCATCGGCTTCAATGTCCGGGCCTCCAACAAGGTCAAGGAGATGGCCGACCGCGCCGGCGTGGAGATCCGCTACTACAGCGTGATCTACCAGGCCATCGAGGAGATCGAGGCGGAGCTCAAGGGTCTGCTCAAGCCGGAGTACGAAGAGGTCGAGCAGGGCACGGCGGAGATCCGCGAGGTCTTCCGCTCGTCCAAGATCGGTCTCATCGCCGGTTGTATCGTCCGGTCGGGCCTGATCAAGCGCAACGCCAAGGCCCGGATCATCCGCGAGGGCACTGTCGTGGCGGACAACGTCACGATCAGCTCGCTGAAGCGGTTCAAGGACGACGCCACCGAGGTCCGCGAGGGCTTCGAGTGTGGTCTGACGCTCCAGGGCTACGGTTCGCCGCAGATCGGCGACGTGATCGAGACCTTCGAGATGCGCGAGAAGCCGCGGGCGTAACGCTCACGGAGTAGTGAAACGGCCCCCGGTGCGCAGGCACCGGGGGCCGTCGCTGCAAAATGGCAGCCATGTCCCGGTATGCCTTGCTGCTCGCTCCGTCCGCCAACCGCGTCTACGCGGATCAGGCCTCTCGCATGTCACTCGCGGAGCTGGCCGCCTTCGGCCCGGTGCTCTCCTCGCCGCTTGACGAGATCGACGTCGCGGTGATCGGCGGCGTGGAGTATCTGACCTTCACCGCCGATCTCACCACCACCGACATCTCGTACGTCTCTAATCTGTCGGCGGCGTACGCGCTCTTCGAGCAGGTCGACGACCTCCTGCGGCCGCTCACGCTCACGCCGCTGGCCCGGTACGACAGCGACCTGATCACCATCCCGAAGTACGCCGGCAAGACCAACGAGCAGTTCACCAAGCTCGTCCTGAACCTGACGCTGCTCGCCTCCGCCTCCGCCTCCCGGATGCTCGACGGCGGGCTGACCGTCCTCGACCCGCTCTGCGGGCGCGGCACCACGCTCAACCAGGCGCTCATGTACGGGTACGACGGCCTCGGCGTGGAGATCGACGGGAAGGACGTGGAGGCGTACAAGCTGTTCCTGCAGACCTGGCTCAAGCGCAAGCGCCTCAAGCACTCCGCCGAACTGGTCCCGATGCGCCGCCAGGGACGCCGTGCGGCCCGCCGGCTGGAGGTGACGATGGCGCCGAGCAAGGACGACCACAAGTCCGGCGCGGTGCAGAAGGTCACCGTGCTGAACGCGGACACCACCCAGCTCGACGGCCTGATCCGCAGCAACGTCGCGGACGTGCTGGTGGCCGACCTGCCGTACGGTGTGGCGCACGGCAGCTACGACGACGACGGCGGCATCTCCCGGCGTCCGCTGGACCTGCTGGAGCGGGCCGTGCCGCACTGGCTGCCGCTGCTGCGCCCGGGCGGCGCGATCGGGCTCTCCTGGAACACCAAGGTCGCCAAGCGGGAGCTCGCCGAGGACATCCTGCTGGCGAACGGCCTGGAGATCGTCCAGCACCTGCCGCTGGAGCACCGGGTGGACCAGGGGATCGACCGGGACGTCCTGGTGGCTCGGAAAATCGGCTGATCGCCGGAGAAGAGCGGCGTAACCTGCACGCTGATGTATACCGAGACCGCAGTCTTCGACCTGCTCCTGCCCGGTGACTCGCGTTCGCTGAAGCAGAAGCGGTCCTACGTACGCCCGATCATCGCGATGCTGAAGAAGTACGAGGTCAGCGTCGCCGAGGTCGGCTTCCACGACCTGCACGGCCGAGCCCAGATCGGGGTCGCCGCGGTGGCGGCCGAGCCCTCGCAGGCCCGCGCCGTGGTCGACACCTGTGAGCATCAGGTGGCCGGCCGTCCCGAGATCGAGTTGCTCTCGGTGAAGCGACGGCTGTACGGCGAGGACGACTGACCTAGGTAGGCTTCAGCAGTTGGGCGGGGGCGATTCTGACCCGCGAGAACCATAGTCGGAGGTGGGCGAGATGTCGGATCCGGCCAAGACACGGCGGCACGCGGAGCGTGTCCGTGAACTGGTGGCTTCGCTGGTGCGGGAGATCAAGGATCCCCGGCTCGGCATGGTGACGATCACGGATGCCCGGCTCACCGGTGACCTTCGCGAGGCGACGGTCTACTACACGGTGCTCGGCGACGTGACCGAGCAGGCCTCGACGGCGGCGGCGCTGGAGAGCGCGAAAGGCATGCTGCGCAGCCGGGTCGGTCACGCGCTGGGCCTGCGGCACTCGCCGAGCCTGGCGTTCGTCCTGGACAACGTCCTGGACAACGTGAAGGAGATCGACGACCTGCTCGAGCAGGCGCGGCACCGGGACCAGGAGGTCCAGCGGCTGGCCGCCGGCAAGAAGTACGCCGGCGACGCCGACCCGTACAAGAGCGACGACGACGAGTCCGAGCCGGTGGGCGCCGGCGAGGACCAGGGGTGAGTCCGTCCGCGGGGCTGTGGGCCGCCGCGGTCGCGGCGGTCCGCTCGGTCGGTCCGGACGACGAGGTCCTGCTGATCTGTCACGTGAACCCGGACGGGGACGCGCTGGGCAGCATGCTCGGCTTCGGCCTCGGGCTGCGGCGGCTCGGGCTGACCCGGGTCCAGGCGACGTTTCCGGGTGAGTTCACAGTGCCCGACCCGTACGCGGGCCTGCCAGGTCTTGATCTTCTGGTGCCGGAGCCGGACGCCTGGCGGGACCCACGCCTGGTTCTGATCTTCGACGTGGCGAGCGAGTCGCGTCTGGGTGGGCTGGCCGACCGGCTGTCCGCGCCGCGCAGCGTGGTGCTGGACCATCACGCGTCGAACACCGGTTTCGGTGAGGTGCGCCTGGTGGATCCGCGTGCCGCGGCCACCTCGGTGGTCGCCGAGCAACTGCTGGACCGGCTCGGTGTGCCGCTGGACCCGGAGATCGCGGAGTGCCTCTACGTGGCTCTGGCGACCGACACCGGCTCGTTCAAGTTCGACATGACCACGGTGGCGGTGCACGAGCTGGCAGCCCGGCTGATCGCGACCGGGATCCGGCCGGGCGAGATCTCCCGCCGGATCTTCGACAGCCGCCCGTTCGGGGCGATGAAGCTGACCGGTGAGGTGCTGGGCCGGGCGATCCTGGATCCGGCGGCGGCCGGTGGGCGCGGCATGGTGTGGACCTACGCGACGCTCAGCGACCTGGAGCGGTTCGCCCAGCCGCCCTACGTGCTGGACACGCTCATCGACCCGGTCCGCTCGGTGGCCGAGGCGGACGTGTCGGTGGTGGTGAAGGAGATCGGCGCGCGGGAGTGGGCGGTGTCGCTCCGGAGCAAGGGCGCCGTCGACGTGAGCGGTGTGGCCGTCTCACAAGGTGGCGGGGGGCACCGTCTCGCGGCCGGTTTCACCGGTTACGGGGAGGTGCGTGACGTGGTGGACGCGGTGCGTCGCCAATTGGACGATTACCTGAACTGACTGCTGTTTTGGCAGTTGACCGGGGCTCACCCGAACGGGTCGGGCCCCTTCGTCGTTGTCCCGGATGGCGGGATCCGCCCAACGGCCGGCCAACTGAACGTTAGTTTGGGACCTGAACGGTGATTTGGTTTCACGCGGCCGCCACCACCGCCTCTCCGTGAGACCTCGAGCCACCCGGGTCCACCGGCCCGGGCCGGTGTCACCTCCGCCATTGGTCCGGCGATCCCGGACCGGCCTTCGGTGACGCCCCGCTCGACCGATTCCGGGCGCCCGCTCGCGCGGCGCGCCCACACCCACCGTGGAAGGATTCCCTCTCATGGCTGCCAAGCCGAAGCCACAGCCCCAGCCGGCCGACGACGCCCGTGAGCAGGCGCGCCGAGCCCTGCAGGCCTCGCTGGACACGCGCCAGTAAGAGATCTCCGGCGGGCGGGCATCATGGATCACCATGAGCCCGCCCTCCACAGCTACACCCCGGCGGATCGCCGCCCTGGCCCTGCCCGCACTGGTGGTGCTCGCCGCCGAGCCGCTCTACGTGCTCGTCGACACCGCCGTCGTGGGCCACCTCGGCTCCGTCGAGCTCGCCGCGATCGCGGTCGGCGGCACCGTCATGTCGGTCGCCGCCTGGTTCGGCACCCTGATGGCGTACGGGACGACCGGCCGCGCCGCCCGCCGGTTCGGCGCCGGTGACCGTCCGGCCGCCGTCGCCGAGGGCGTGCAGGCGTCCTGGCTCGCGCTCGGCACCGGTCTGCTGCTCGCGTTGCTCGGCCTGGTCGGGGCCGGTCCGGTCGCGAACCTGCTGGCCGGCAACGAGCAGATCGCCGAGGCCGCTGCCGGCTGGATGCGGATCGCCGCGTTCGGCGCGCCCGGCCTGCTGCTGGCCGCGGCCGGCAACGGCTGGATGCGCGGGGTTCAGGACACCCGCCGCCCGCTCTGGATCGTGCTGGGCGCGAACGTTCTCTCCGCCGTGCTCTGCCCGATCCTGGTCTATCCGCTCGGGCTCGGGCTGACCGGCTCGGCGATCGCCAACGTCACCGCGCAGACCGTCGGCGGGCTGTTCTTCCTGCTCGCGCTGATCCGGGAGACCCGCGCGCTGCGGCCGGTCCCGTCGATCATCGTGCGTCAGGTCGTCCTCGGCCGTGACCTGCTGATCCGTGGCGCGGCGTTCCAGACGTGCTTCCTGTCGGCCACCGCCGTGGCGTCCCGGTTCGGGGTCGCCGCCGTCGGCGCCCACCAGATCGGCCTGCAACTCTGGTTCTTCGCCGCGCTGGCCCTGGACGCGGTCGCGATCGCCGCGCAGTCCCTGGTCGGCGCGGCCCTCGGCGCGGGCGACGCGGACGAGGCCCGGGACGTGGCCCGCAGGGTGACAGTGGCCGGCGGTGTCGCGGCCGTGCTCCTGGCCGTCCTCGCGGCGGCCGGCGCGCGGGTGATCCCGGGCTTCTTCACGCCGGATCCGGCGGTCCACGATCAGGCGATGATCCTCTGGCCGTGGTTCGTCGGGCTGCTGCCGTTCGCCGGGGTGGTCTACGCGCTGGACGGCGTGTTCATCGGCGCCGGCGACGTGGCGTTCCTGCGTACCGTCACGATCCTCGCGGCGCTGCTCGGGTTCCTGCCGGCGATCTGGCTGGCGTACGCGCTGGATCTGGGCCTGGGCGGGGTGTGGGCCGGCCTCGGGCTGTTCACGCTGGTCCGGTTCGTCGCCCTGGTGTGGCGATGGCGGTCGCCGCGGTGGGTGGTGGTGGGGGCCACCCGCTAGGGTTCTCCGGTGAACGCGGATGGACTGATCGTGGTGGACAAGCCGGCCGGGATGACGTCGCACGACGTCGTCGCCCGGATCCGGCGGCTGGCGAAGACCCGGAGGGTGGGGCACGGCGGGACGCTCGACCCGATGGCCACCGGTGTTCTGATCATCGGGGTGAACCGGGCCACCCGGCTGCTCACCTATGTGATCGGCGCGTCGAAGAGCTATGCCGGGACGATCCGTCTGGGGCAGTCCACGATCACTGACGACGCCGAGGGTGAGATCACCGCTCAGGCCGCCGCAGGGCATGTCGGAAATGATGCGATTCAGGCGGCGCTGGCGACCCAGGTCGGCGAGATCGATCAGGTCCCCAGCGCGGTCAGCGCCATCAAGATCAAAGGGGTCCGGTCCTACAAGCGGGTCCGCGACGGCGAGGCGGTCGAGATCCCGGCCCGCCGGATCACGATCGCAAGGATCGACGTCCTGGACATCCGGCGCGGCGACGACGTGATCGATGTGGACATCGACGTCACCTGCTCGTCCGGGACGTACATCCGGGCCATCGCCCGCGACCTCGGCGCCGCGCTCGGCGTCGGCGGCCACCTCACCGCGCTGCGCCGGACCGCCGTCGGCGGGATGACCCTGGATGCCGCGGCCACCCTGGAGCAGCTCGAGGAGCGTGCCCCGGACGTGGTGTCGCTGCCGATGGCGGAGGCGGCCCGGCGGGCGTTTCCGCAGCGCATCGCGACAGCGGAGGAGACGAAGGTGCTGCGGCACGGTGGGTCGCTGACCGCCGCCGGCATCGAGGGTCCCTACGCGGTGTTCGACACGGACGGCATGCTCCTCGCGATCGTCAGCGAGCGTGACGGAAAGGCCAGGGCCGAGATCGTCCTCGCTCCGGCCTGAATCGATACGCTAGGGCCTGCTAACGGAACGTCGACAGGGAGTTCTTCGATGCAGCGGTGGCGGGGCTACGAGTCGGTCCCCGGTGGCTGGGGCCGATCAGTCGTGACGATCGGCGTCTTCGACGGCGTTCACCGCGGGCACCAGGCGATCATCGGGCACGCGGTGAAGCGGGCGCACGACCTCGACCTGCAGTCGGTGGTGATGACCTTCGACCCGCACCCGGCCGAGGTGGTCCGTCCCGGCTCGCACCCGGCGGTGCTGACCGAGCCGGTCCGCAAGGCCGAGCTGATCGAGGAGCTCGGCGTGGACGCGCTCTGCGTGGTGCCGTTCACCCCGGCGTTCTCGCACAAGGAGCCGAACGAGTTCGTCCACGACGTGCTGGTCGAGGCGCTGCACGCGTCCGCCGTCGTGGTGGGCGACAACTTCCGGTTCGGTCACCGGGCGGCCGGTGACGTGACGATGCTCGAGACGCTCGGCCGCACGTTCGGGTTCACCGTGGAGGACGCGCCGCTGGTGTCCGAGGACGGCCTGGTCTTCTCCTCGACCTACATCCGCAGCTGTGTCGACGCCGGTGACGTCCGGGCGGCGGCGGCCGCGCTGGGCCGGCCGCACCGGCTCTCCGGTGTGGTGGTCCGCGGTGACGCGCGCGGCCGGGAGCTGGGCTTCCCCACCGCGAACCTGATGGTCCATCGGTACGCGGCGGTTCCCGCCGACGGCATCTACGCCGCCTGGCTGACCCGCACCGGGGAGAACGCCGGTCGCTGGCCCGCGAGTGTGTCGATCGGCACCAACCCCACGTTCTCCGGCACCGAGCGCCGCGTCGAGGCGTACGTGCTGGACTTCTCGGGTGACCTGTATGGTGAGCGGGTCAGCCTCGATTTTGTCGCGCACCTCCGTGAGCAGCGCACATACGACGGCATCGACCCGTTGATCGCGCAGATCCAGACGGACGTCGAACAGACCCGGCTAATGCTCGCGTGACCTGCTGGTAGGGTGGAATGGTCGTTGGAATATCCGACACCGGTCCCGCCTGCCTGCCCGACGCCGCGGGTCGCGGGGTAACCGTGCAATCGGCAACACAGAAGTCCGGAGAATATGGCGCTCGATCAAGAGACCAAGACCAAGATCATCGGTGAGTACGCGACCAAGGACGGCGACACTGGCTCGCCCGAGGTTCAGGTCGCGATGCTGACCAAGCGGATCGCCGACCTGACCGAGCACCTCAAGGTGCACAAGCACGACCACCACAGCCGGCGTGGCCTGCTGCTGCTGGTCGGTCAGCGTCGCCGCCTGCTGAACTACGTGCAGAAGAAGGACATCGCGCGTTACCGGACGCTCATCGAGCGTCTCGGCCTGCGCCGATAGTTTGACCCTGGGGGCGGCCACTGGTCGCCCCCAAGGATTTCCACCCCACGGACCCGCGCGGCCTAACCGCCCAGCACCGGTCCTCGGTAGTGGTTCCCAGGCCCTCGTCCTGGGCACTTCGATCGAAGACCGGCCTTCTGAACCGCGCAGTTGACCGCCGGGTCCTCGACGAAGGAGTACCGCACTTCATGACAGAGCAGAACACCGCTCTCGGCACCGAGTCCCGCACCGCCGTCATCGACAACGGATCGTTCGGCACCCGCGAGATTGTCTTCTCCACCGGCCGCCTTGCCCAGCAGGCCGCCGGTTCGGTGATCGTCCAGCTGGGCGACACCACCGTCCTCTCCGCCACGACCGCGAGCAAGCAGCCGAAGGAGCACTTCGACTTCTTCCCGCTGACCGTCGACGTCGAGGAGCGGATGTACGCGGCCGGCCGGATCCCCGGCTCGTTCTTCCGCCGCGAGGGCCGTCCCAGCGAGGACGCCATCCTCACCTGCCGCCTGATCGACCGGCCGCTGCGCCCGTCGTTCACCAAGGGCCTGCGCAACGAGGTCCAGGTCGTCGAGACCGTGCTGGCCCTCGACCCCGCCCACCCGTACGACGTGGTCGCGATGAACGCCGCCTCGATGTCGACGAAGCTCTCCGGCCTGCCGTTCAGCGGCCCGGTCGGCTCGACGCGCGTCGCGCACATCGACGGCCAGTGGGTCGCCTTCCCGACCCTCGAGGAACTCGAGCGGGCCACGTTCGACATGGTCGTGGCCGGCCGGGTCACCGCCGAGGGCGACGTCGCGATCATGATGGTCGAAGCCGAGGCCACCCCGCACGCGATCAAGCTGATCGCCGGTGGCGCGACCGCGCCGACCGAGGAGGTCGTGGCGAGCGGCCTCGAGGCCGCCAAGCCGGCCATCCGTGAACTCTGCCGCGCGCAGTCCGAGCTGGCCGAGATCGCCGCGAAGCCGGTCGTCGAGTTCCCGGTCTTCCTGGACTACCAGGACGACGTCTACGCCGCCGTCACCGAGGCCGTCCGCGCCGAGGTCGCCGAGGCACTGAAGATCGCCGGCAAGCAGGAGCGCGAGGAGTCCCTCGACCTGGTCAAGGCGAAGGCGCACGAGCTGCTCGACGAGCGGTTCGAGGGCCGGGAGAAGGAGATCAGCGCGGCGTTCCGCTCGGTCACCAAGTCCGAGGTGCGCCAGCGCGTCCTGCGTGAGCAGGTCCGCATCGACGGCCGCGGCCCGCGCGACATCCGCCCGCTGACCGCGCAGGTCGGCGTGCTGCCGCGGGTGCACGGCTCGGCGCTGTTCGAGCGTGGCGAGACCCAGATCCTGGGCGTCACCACGCTGAACATGCTCCGCCTGGAGCAGTCGCTGGACACTCTCGCCCCCGAGAAGACCAAGCGCTACATGCACAACTACAACTTCCCGCCCTACTCGACCGGTGAGACCGGCCGGGTGGGCTCGCCGAAGCGCCGCGAGATCGGTCACGGCGCGCTGGCCGAGCGGGCGCTCGTCCCGGTCCTGCCGTCGCGTGAGGAGTTCCCCTACGCGATCCGCCAGGTCTCCGAGGCCCTCGGCTCGAACGGCTCCACCTCGATGGGCTCGGTCTGCGCCTCGACGCTGGCCCTGCTCTCCGCCGGTGTCCCGCTGAAGGCGCCGGTCGCCGGCATCGCGATGGGCCTGATCTCGGACGAGGTCGACGGCAAGACGCAGTACGTCGCGCTCACCGACATCCTCGGTGCCGAGGACGCGTTCGGCGACATGGACTTCAAGGTCGCCGGCACCAGCGAGTTCGTCACCGCCCTGCAGCTCGACACCAAGCTCGACGGCATCCCGTCGGACGTGCTGGCCGGTGCCCTGCAGCAGGCGCACGAGGCTCGCGCGACGATCCTCGGCGTGATGACCGCCGCCATCGAGGCCCCGGCCGAGATGAGCGAGTACGCGCCGCGCGTCACCAGCGTGAAGATCCCGGTCGACAAGATCGGCATGGTGATCGGCCCGAAGGGTCAGACCATCAACGCGATCCAGGACGAGACCGGCGCCGACATCTCGATCGAGGACGACGGCACGATCTACGTCGGCGCGACGAACGGCCCGGCCGCCGAGGCCGCTGTCGAGCGGATCAACGCGATCGCGAACCCGACAATGCCGAAGGCCGGCGACAAGTTCCTCGGCACCGTGGTGAAGACGGCCGCGTTCGGCGCGTTCATCTCGCTGCTGCCGGGCCGCGACGGCCTGCTGCACATCTCCAAGGTGGGCGACGGCAAGCGGGTCGACAAGGTCGAGGACTTCCTCAACGTCGGCGACAAGGTCGAGGTCTCGATCGCGGACATCGACGCCCGCGGCAAGATCTACCTCGACAAGGTCCGCCCGGAGGGCGAGGAGGCGCCGGCCGCTCCGGCCGCCGACGCCGGTTCCGAGGGTGGCCGTCCGGAGCGCGCGCCGCGCGAGGACCGTGGCCCGCGTGAGGGTGGTGGCGAGCCCCGCCGCCGCCGTTCCCGCCCGGCGGGCGACCGTGGCGAGCGCCGCGACTAAGTAGTGACAGCGAACAGCAACCGCGGGCCGGCCGGAAGGCCGGCCCGCGTTGTCACCCATCCGACCGCCCCGCCCGCCGCCCCGAAACGGATGAGAACCTCCACCTCGACACTGCAGGACGGCATCAAGAAGACAGTCCTCCCGAGTGGCCTGCGCATCCTCACCGAGGCCATCCCGACCACCCGTAGCGCCTCGCTCGGGATCTGGGTCGGCATCGGTTCCCGGGACGAGACCCCGTCGCTGCACGGCGCCTCGCACTTCCTGGAGCACCTGCTCTTCAAGGGCACCCACAAGCGCACCGCGCTGGAGATCTCGGCGGAGATCGAGGCGGTGGGCGGCGAGACGAACGCCTTCACCACGAAGGAATACACCTGCTACTACGCGCGGGTGCTCGACGCCGATCTCTCGCTCGCGGTGGACGTGCTGGTGGACGCGGTCGCCGACTCGCTGCTGGAGCCGGCCGACGTGGAGACCGAGCGCGGCGTGATCCTCGAAGAGATCGCCATGCACGAGGACGAGCCCGGCGACGAGGTGCACGACATCTTCTCCGAGGCGATCTTCGGCAACCACCCGCTCGGCCGGCTGATCTCCGGAACACCGGAGTCGATCACGCCGATGACCCGGGACCAGATCAACCGGTTCTACCGCAAGCGCTACACGGCCCCCGAGGTCGTGATCGCGGCAGCCGGCAACCTGGACCACGCGACGGTGGTCAAGCTGGTTCGCAAGGCTCTCGCCGGCACCCCGCTCGACACCGGTCCGGCCGAGCCCGCCCCGACCCGCCCCGGGGATCGCAAGGTCCGCGTCGCCCGCGGGAAGACCGTGGTCGTGCACCGCGACACCGAGCAGGCGCACATCGTCCTGGGCGGCCCCGGACTGGGCCGGCACGACGAGCGCCGGTTCGCGCTGGGCGTGCTCAACAACGTTCTCGGCGGCGGCATGTCCAGCCGGCTCTTCCAGGAGATCCGGGAGAAGCGCGGCCTGGCCTACTCGGTCTACTCGTACGCGAGCCAGCATGCCGACGCCGGCCTGGTCGGCGTCTACGCGGGTTGCGCGCCGGCGAAAGCCGGGGAGGTGCTCGACCTCATCCGGGTGGAGCTGGACCGGGTCGCCGAGAAGGGCATCACCGCCGAGGAGCTGGCCCGCGGCAAGGGCATGGTGAAAGGCTCCTACGTGCTGGGCCTGGAGGACACCGGCTCCCGGATGAGCCGCCTCGCCAAGTCGGAGCTGCTGCACGGCGACATGATGGGCGTCGACGAGCTGCTCGCCCGGGTGGACGCGGTCACCGTCGCCGAGGTCAACAAGGTCGCCGCCGAGCTGTTCTCCGGCGAGCGCTCCCTGGCCGTGGTGGGGCCGTTCGGCGAGGACGACTTTCCGGCGTAGTTACCCTTGGACCCCGTGACGACCCTGGAGACCCCGCCCGAGACCCCCGCGACCCCGCCGCCACCGGAACTCCGGAGGCGGCGGATCATCGGGATGCTGATCTGGGCGGTGGTCTTCTCCGTCGGGGTCTACTTCGTCGGCGTGCCGACCAGCGACCCGCTGATCGCGTTCGGCTGGCTCTGGCTGGCGACCATCGCGTGGCGCAACTACGAGCCGTGGCGCACCCACCTGCGGTTCCTGCGGGACTGGCTGCCCGTCGCGCTGCTGCTGGTGATCTACAACGTGTCCCGCAGCTTCGCCGACGACCTGTTCGAGCCGCACGTGCTGCCGCTGATCGACGCGGACCGGTGGATGTTCGGCTGGTTCATGGACGGCCAGGTCCCGACCACGTGGTTGCAGCAGCACCTGTACGAGCCGGGCGTCACCCCGTGGTGGCTGGCGGTCGTCACGATCGTCTACGCCTCGCACTTCCTCACCGTGCCGACCATCGCGGTGATCCTCTGGATGCGCAACCGGGCCACGTGGGGCCGCTTCATGCGCCGCTGGATCACCCTCTGCGTGTTCGGCCTGATCACCTACTTCCTCTACCCGGCCGCGCCGCCGTGGTGGGCGTACGACTACGGCTTCCTCCCCGAGAAGGTCGTGCGGATCTCCACGAAGGGCTGGGACGTGATCGGCCTGCACGGTGCCGGCAACACCCTGAACGCGCTCCAGGTCTCCCAGTCGAACCCGGTCGCCGCGATGCCGTCGCTGCACACCGCGTGGGCCATGCTCGCCGTCGCGTTCTTCCTCCCGATGGTGGCGAAGAAGTGGTGGCCGCTGCTGTTCGCCTACCCGCTCGCGATGACGTTCACGCTCGTCTACACGGGCGAGCACTACGTGATCGACGTGCTGGTCGGATGGGCGTACGTGGCCGCCGTCTTCGTCGTCGTGGGGCTGGCCGAGCGGTGGTGGGCGGCGCGTCGCAGTACGTTAAGTTGACGGTGTGACAGACGTGCCTGAACCCATTCGTGTCGGCGTTCTCGGTGCCCGGGGCCGCATGGGCCTCGAGGTGTGCAAGGCGGTCGACGCGGCCGACGACCTCGAGCTGGTCGCCATGGTCGACCAGGGCGATCTGCTCTTCAGCGCCTCCGACACGGGCGCCCAGGTTCTCGTCGACTTCACCAACCCCGACGTGGTGATGGACAACCTGCGCTGGGCGATCGAGCAGGGCATCAGCGTGGTGGTCGGCACGTCCGGGTTCACCGAGGAGCGGCTGGAGCAGGTGCGCGGCTGGCTCGAAGGCAAGCCCGGCGTCGGCGTCCTGATCGCGCCGAACTTCGGCATCGGCGCCGTGCTGATGATGCAGTTCGCCGCCCGTGCCGCGAAGTACTTCGAGTCCGCGGAGATCATCGAGCAGCACCACCCGCGCAAGCTGGACGCGCCCAGCGGCACCTCGATGCACACCGCCAAGGTCATCGCCGAGGCGCGCGCCGCGGCGAACTGCCCGCCGATGCCGGACGCGACGAAGGAGGAGCAGCTCGGCGCCCGCGGCAGCGACATCGACGGCGTGCGGGTCCACTCGATCCGCGCCGCCGGTCTGGTCGCGCACCAGGAGGTGTTGTTCGGCACCACCGGCGAGACGCTGACGATCCGGCACGACTCGCTGGACCGCTCGTCGTTCATGCCGGGCGTGCTGCTCGCCGTCCGCCAGGTCCGGCAGCGTCCGGGCCTGACCATCGGGCTCGACGCCCTGCTGGACTGATTGCGCCTGCTGGACTGGCCCCGTGGGTGGCCCCGTGGGGCTGAACTGATTGCGCCCGCTGGACTGCCCGCGTGGGGCTGAACTGATTGCACGGGCTGGACTGATTGCGTGAGGTGGCTAGGTTGTCGTCGATGACCGAGCTGACGACGACCGGCCGCCGGGCGCGGGTCCTGGTGACTGTCGCCGGGCTCGTGCTGCTGCTCGCCGGCACTTTCTGGGGCCAGGACGACGACTTCCCGTTCGGCCCCTTCCGGATGTACTCGACGGCTCCCGACCCCAACGGCGCGGCGAAGGACACCCGCGTCGAGGGCGTCGACGTGACCGGCGCGGTGGTGCCCATCACCGAGTCGAACAGCGGGATCCGGCGTGCCGAGATCGAGGGCCAGCAGGCGGCGTACCAGGCCGACCCGTCCCGTCTGAGCCGGGTCGCCGACGCGTACGCCGAGCACACTCCGGGCGCCCCGGCACTGCGCGAGGTCCGCATCGTGATCCGCTGGCACCTTGTCGAACACAGCCGTCCGACCGGAACCTACACCGACGAGGTCGTCGCGGATTGGGTCCGCCCGTGATCATGCGCTGGCTTTTCGAACCGGTCCCGAAGGGTCGCATCGCCTCCTTCCGTACCCTCGTCTATCTGTTCGTCGCCCTCGACCTGGTGATCTTCACGCCGTGGGTGCGCTCGCACGCGAACACCCCCGGCGAGCTCTACGAGCCCCTGCTGATCGGCCGCCTGCTGCATCTGCCGACGCCGGGCCCCGTGCTGGTGTGGGGCATCTTCTGGACGCTGTTGGCCCTGTCGCTGGCCGCCGCGACCGGCCGCGCGCCGCGAGCGCTCGGCTGGACGGTCTTCCTGCTCTACTTCGAGTGGATGATCATCGCGATGTCCTACGGCAAGGTCGACCACGATCGCATCGGCCTGCTTGTCGCCCTCGCCGCGCTGCCCACCGCGGGCGCCGCGCGGCACGGCGATCAGGAGCGGACAACGGCCGGTGGCTGGGCCCTGCGGGTGACCCAGATCGCGGTGATCTGCACCTATTTCCTGGCCGCGTTCGCCAAACTCCGCTTCGGCGGCCTCGACTGGCTCACCAGCTCGGTCCTGGCACAGGCCATCATCCGCCGCGGCACCGACCTGGCCGACGCGATCGCCTCAGTACCCGGCCTGCTGATCGCCGCCCAGTGCGGCATCATCGCGTTCGAGCTGCTCAGCCCCCTCGTCTTCGTCGTTCCCCAACGCTGGCGCAACGCCGTCGTGGCCTTCTTCTACTCCTTCCACGTGGTCACCTTCTCCACGATCACGATCTCCTTCGCCCCGCACCTGGTGGCGATGGCGAGCTTCCTCTCGCTGGAACGCATCCGCCCGATCCACTGGCTCCGCACCCGAGCCGGCAAACAGCCAACCCTCACCGGCTGAGCCAGGCGCTCCTCAACCGCCTTCCCATCGGGTACGCCCGAAACCCTCCCCAACCGCACCACCCCCGTCCCCAGGCGCACCGCCCCTGACGCCCCTTCCGCCGGCGCGGCCCGCCGCCGGCCCCGGCGCCCCGTCACCTCGGCGCCCTGTCACCTCGGCGCCCCGTCACCTCTCCGTCTCTCCGTCTCGCCACCCCGCCGTCGGAGCCGCGTTGCTGTCCCGCCCCCACGATGCCCCTCCCGCTGAGCCGCCCGCCATCGAGCCGTAGCTCACGCATGAAAAAAGCCTGGATGACCTGCCTCAGCTACGGCTCGCGCTGCCCGGCCGTAGCTCGCGCATGAAAAAAGCGCGGATGACCTGCCTCAGCTACGGCTCGCGCTGCCCGGCCGTAGCTCGCGCATGAAAAAAGCCTGGATGACCTGCCTCAGCTACGGCTCGCGCTGCCGGGCCGTCGTTCAGGCAGCTAAGAGGCGCGGATGACCTGCGTCAGCTACGGCTCGCGCTGCTCGGCCGTCGTTCAGGCAGCTAAGAGGCGCGGATGACGTGCGTCAGCTACGGCTCGCGCTGCTCGGCCGTCGTTCAGGCAGCTAAGAGGCGCGGATGACCTGCGTCAGCTACGGCTCGCGCTGCTCGGCCGTCGTTCAGGCAGCTAAGAGGCCCGGATGACCTGCTTCAGCTACGGCTCGCGCCGCCGGGCAGCGGGGAACCCTCGTGCCGCCGGGCTGTGGCTGGGGAGCCCTCGCGCCGGCGGCCCGGGGCTGGGGAACCCGCGCCGGGGCGGGAGCCGGCCCGGGTGAGTGGGCAGCGGTAGCGAGACGCGCCGGACGGCCCTGGGCGGGCAGCAGGTCGCGCGGACTCTCGGGGGCGGATCCAGTGCGGTTGGGGGAGTGTCGGCTCGTACCGGGAAGTTATGGGCGTGGGCGGACGGCGCACGCCGCCGTTCCGCCGGGCATGAGGTGCCTGTGGTCTGCCACCCATTGGTAGGCCGGCCAGGCCAGACGGCTCACCGGGCGCAGCGCGAGGGCCGCGCCGGGGAGTGACCAGAAACGGCCGGCGTCGCGCAGCAGGTGGGCGATCGCGTCGGGGCCGGCCGCGGTGACGCCGTCGGTGCCGACCCACTGGACGGCGGCCTCGCACTGCTCGACTGTCAGGCCGAGTTTCGCCAGGTCGGCGAACTGCCAGGGGATCACCGTGGCGGTCGTCGGGATGCGGCGCTCGATGAAGTCGGCGCACAGTGTGCAGAACGAGCAGTCGCCGTCGAAGACGAAGGTGGGCGTCACCCCGCTATTCTCCGTCGATCGCGACGTGCAGACGAACCTGGGGTACGAGCATGTC
This sequence comes from Actinoplanes sp. NPDC023936, assembly GCF_040639325.1. NCBI lineage: Bacteria > Bacillati > Actinomycetota > Actinomycetes > Micromonosporales > Micromonosporaceae > Actinoplanes > Actinoplanes sp. NPDC023936. The sequence continues at coordinate 94,862 of NZ_JBEZZR010000021.1, forward strand.
GTCCACATCGAGCGCACGGGCCGCGCCGTCCGGCTCCCAGCCGGTCGAGCCGAGGAATTTGCGCATGACCTCGTCGGCTTCGTAAGCCCAGGCCACCGCTGACCGGAACTGATCGGAGCGCCAGTGGTCGACCATGGCGGCGAGAAGCCGGCTGCCGTGACCGCGCCGGCCCCAGCGGGGTTCGATCAGCAGGTCGGTGACCGCGGCGACGTCGTCCGGCAGCGGTTTCTCGGTCGGCGCGAGGGCGTGCTCGTCGGCCGGGCCGGACGCCGCGAAACCGACCACCGTCTTGGACGTCTCGCTCTGCTCGACCGCGATCAGGACGCGGTGCCGGGGGGACGGCGGCGCGGTGATCGCCTCGGTCCAGCCGCGCGCCAGGAACGCCTCGTCGAGGTTCGCCAGCACGTGTGCCGGGAACATCCGGCGGTACGCGGTACGCCAGGTGGAGAGCTGGATGCGCGCGATCTCCGGGGCGTCCTCGGGACGCGCGGGGCGGACGAAGCCGAGAGCCATGGCCGCAACTTTGTCACACCCCTGTCCTAAGTTGCTTCACGTGGCTGTCCCCGATTCGCTCACCGTCGCCCAGGCCCGCCGGATCACCCTGGCCGCCCAGGGTTTCGCCGACCCCCCACCGGGCGGCACAAAGCCGGGCGGCACAAAGCCGGGCGCCGCAAACCCGGGCGCCGCAAACCCGGGCGCCATCGACATGCGTCACCTGCGGCGAGTGCTGTCCCGCCTGCACCTGATCCAGATGGACTCGGTGAACGTGTTGCAGCGCGCCCACTTCATGCCGCTCTACAGTCGCCTCGGCCCCTACCCGGCGGCCCTGCTGGAGCGTGCGGCCTATCGCCGGCCGCGGGAGCTGTTCGAGTTCTGGGGGCACGAGGCGTCGCTGATCCGCACCGATCTGCAGCCCTATTTCCGCTGGCGGATGGCGCGGGCCCAGGAGTTCGCGTGGGGCAACATCCGGCGGATCGCGGCCGAGCAGCCGGAGCTGGTGGCCTGGGTGCTCGCCGAGGTACGCGAGCGCGGGCCGATCACCGCCGCCGAGATCGAGCACGACGCGCCGCGCACCAAGGACCACTGGGGGTGGAACTGGTCGGTGGTGAAACAGGCGCTGGAGTGGCTCTTCTTCACCGGCCAGGTGACGGCGGCCGAGCGGACCGGTTCGTTCGCCCGGCGGTACGACCTGACCGAGCGGGTGCTGCCCCCGGCGGTGCTGGCGGCGCCGACGCCGGCCGACCCCTTCCGGCACCTGGTGGAGCTCTCCGCGCGGACGCTGGGCGTCGCCGCCGAGCCGGAGTTGCGGGACTACTTCCGGCTGCCGGCCAAGACCGTCAAACCGGCGATCGCGGAGCTGGTGGCGGAGGGGACGCTGCTGCCGGTCACTGTCGCGGGGTGGAAACAGCAGGCCTACCTGCATCGCGACGCCCGCTTGCCGCGCTGGGTGAAGGCGCGGACGCTGGTCAGCCCGTTCGATCCGCTGATCTGGGAGCGGGGGCGGACGGAGCGGCTGTTCGGCATGACCTACCGCATCGAGATCTACGTGCCCAAACCCCAGCGGGTGTACGGGTATTACGTGCTCCCGTTCCTCCTCGGCGACAGGTTGGCCGCCCGCGTCGATCTGAAGGCCGAGCGGCGGACCGGTGAGTTGCAGATCCCGGCGGCCTGGCTGGAGCCGGGCGCTGATCCGGAGGAGACGGCCGGAGCGCTCGCGGCGGAGCTGGTCCGGCTGGCCGGCTGGCTGGGGCTGACGAGCGTCGGGGTGCCCGAGCGAGGTGACCTCGCGGAGGCGCTGAAGGCGAGCCTGGCGGGTGTAGCGTGACGGCCATGAGCAGCACGACGGGCCTGCCGCCGTGGCTGGCCGACGAGCCGGTGCAGGGTCCGCCGATCCCGCCGGAGTGGGTGGCCTATCGATATCCGCCGCCCCAGCAGGACCGGATCACCCGGTTCGTGGAGCGGGTCGCGGCCCGATCGCCGATCTGGCTCGCCCCGGTGGCCCTGCTCGCCTGCATGGGCGCCGCGGCGGGATACACGCTCGTCAGTGACCCGGTCTCGTCCGAGGCCGGCGCCGAGCCGACCTGCATCCTGAAATACCTGACCGGCTTCGTCTGCCCGGGCTGCGGCGGCACCCGCGCCGCGTGGTACCTGTTGCACGGCGATCTGCCGGCGGCGGCCCGGCACCACGCGATGTTCGTCTTCGCGGTGCCGTTCCTGCTCTACCTCTACGTGGCCTGGGCCGGCCGCAGGCTCTTCGAACTCCGGTTGCCGCAGTTGACGATCAGTCCGGCCGTCATGATCACATTCATGGCGGTCTGGGGTGTCTGGAGCATCCTGCGTAACCTTCCATGGGCCCCGTTCACCGCTTTCTACGTGTGACCGGAGCGTCCGATAGGTTGTCAGGTATGACGCACGACCCGCGGCCCTTCGGACGGCTGCTGACCGCCATGGTGACCCCGTTCACCCCGGACGGATCCCTGGACATCGAGGGAGCGGCACGACTGGCCGCCCACCTCGTCGACGAGCAGCGCAACGACGCTCTGGTGATCAGCGGGACCACCGGGGAGTCGCCGACCACGACCGACGCGGAGAAGGAGACCCTGCTGCGGGCCGTCATCGACGCCGTCGGCGACCGTGCCAAGGTGATCGCCGGTGTGGGCACCAACAACACCGCGCACACCATCGAGCTGGCCCACGCCGCGGAGAAAGCGGGCGCACACGGCCTGCTGGTCGTCACGCCGTACTACAACAAGCCCCCGCAGGCCGGCGTCGAGCGGCACTTCCGCGCGGTCGCCGACGCCACCGGGCTTCCGATCATGGTCTATGACATTCCGCACCGGGCCGGCACGGCGATCGCCACCGAGACGATGGTCCGGATCGCCGAGCACGAGCGGATCGTCGCGGTGAAGGACGCCAAGGGCGACCTGATCGCGACGTCCTGGGTGCTGTCCCGGACCCCCCTGGCGTACTACTCGGGCGACGACGCGGCCACGCTGCCGCTGCTCGCCATCGGCGGGGTCGGCCTGGTCGGCACGTCGACGCACTTCACCGGTGTGCTCGCCAAGGAGATGATCGAGGCCTTCGAGCGGGGCGACACGGCCACCGCGCTGGCCCGGCACCGGCAGGCTCTACCGCTGTTCACCGGCATCTTCAGGTCGCCGGGGACCATGCTGGTGAAGGCCGGGCTGAACGCTTCCGGGCTGCCCTCGGGCCCGGTCCGGTCGCCGCTGGTCGACGCCGGCGAGGACGAACTGATCCAACTGCGCACGGACGCCGCCGCAGCCGGCATCGCGCTGTGACAGGAACCGCCCTGACAGGAAGAGGCGAATGAGTCAAGCTCACGTGGAGCTGGGTCCGCCACCGCCGCTGCCGGAGGGCGCCCTGCGCGTCGTCCCGCTCGGCGGACTCGGCGCCATCGGCCGCAACATGACGGTCTTCGAGTACGACGGCAAGCTGCTGGTCGTCGACTGCGGGGTGCTCTTCCCCGACGTCGAGCAGCCGGGCGTCGACTTGATCCTGCCCGACTTCGCACCCGTCCTCGATCGGCTCGAGGACATTCAGGCGATCGTGCTGACCCACGGGCACGAGGACCACATCGGCGCGGTGCCGTACCTGCTGGCACACAAGCCGGACATCCCGCTGGTCGGCTCCGAGTTCACGCTGGCGCTGATCGAGGCGAAACTCGCGGAGCGGCGGCTCGACCCGTACACGCTGACCGTCCGGGAGGGGCAGCGCGAGCGGCTCGGCCCGTTCGAGTGCGAGTTCTTCGCGGTGAACCACTCGATCCCGGACGCGCTGGCGGTCGCGATCCGCACCCCGGCCGGCCTGGTGCTGCACACCGGCGACTTCAAGATGGACCAGGTGCCGCTGGACGGCCGGATCACCGACCTGGCCGGTTTCGCGCGGCTCGGCGCCGAGGGCGTCGACCTGCTGCTCTCCGACTCGACGAACGCCGAGGTCCCGGGCTTCGTGACGCCGGAGCGGGAGATCGGCGCGGTGCTCACGTCGATCTTCGGCAAGGCACGCGGCCGGATCATCGTGGCCAGCTTCGCGTCGCACGTGCACCGCGTCCAGCAGGTGATGGACGCCGCCTGGGAGTACGACCGCAAGGTCGCCCTGATCGGCCGTTCCATGGTCAGGAACATGGGCATCGCCCGCGACCTGGGCCTGCTGCGCATCCCGGACGGCCTGCTGGTCGGCCTGGACGAGGCGACCCGGCTCCCGCCCGACGAGATCGTCTTCATGTCGACGGGTTCGCAGGGCGAGCCGATGAGCGCCCTGGGGCGGATGTCAACCGGCGACCACCGGCACATCACGATCGAGTCCGGCGACACCGTCGTGCTCGCCAGCTCGCTGGTGCCGGGCAACGAGACCTCGGTCTACCGGGTGATCAACCAGCTGGCCCGGGCCGGCGCCACGGTGGTGCACAAGGAGACCGCGAAGGTGCACGTCTCCGGGCACGCGCCCGCCGGCGAGCTGCGCTTCCTGCTCAACGTGGTCCGGCCGAGCAACCTGATGCCGGTGCACGGCGAGTGGCGGCACCTGCGCGCCCACGCCCAGCTCGGCATCGAGACCGGCGTCGCGCCGGACCGGGTGGTGCTCTGCGAGGACGGCGACGTGGTGGACCTGGTCGAGGGCCACGCCCGCGTGGTCGGCCGGGTGAAGAGCCGGTACGTCTACGTCGACGGCCTCGCGGTCGGCGACGTCAGCGAGTCGCTGCTCACCGAGCGGCGGATACTCGGCGACGGCGGTTTCATCGCGGCCACCGTCGTGATCGACTCGGTGACCGGCAAGGTGGTCGGCGAGCCGAGCGTCTCGGCGAAGGGCTTCAGCGAGGACCCGGACGCGTTCAATCCGGTGATCCCGTTGCTGACCGCGGCGCTGCACCGCTCCGCCGAGGACGGCATCACCGACCCGCACCAGTTGCAGCAGGTGGTGCGCCGGACGGTGGGCCGCTGGGTCAACGACGCGTACCGCCGCCGGCCGATGATCGTCCCGACCGTGGTGGAAGTCTGACCGGTTTTTCAACCATTCTCGGCTGAGTTGCGTACCTCCAGTCACCGGTGCCGCCCCCACGGCACCCGTGGCGGAGGGAGTTCTCCAGATGCAGCGCAGACCGATCGCCGTGGCGGCGGCGGTAGTGGTGGCGGCCGGGGCGGCCGTGGCCTTCACACTGCCGTCGCTGGCCGGCACCAACGAGCCGGACGCGTCGTCCGTGACCGCCGGGGGCGTCTCCCCGGATCTGCTCGCGGCGATGAAACGCGACATGGGCCTCGACGGGGACCAGGCGCGTACCCGGCTTGCCCGGTCCGAGTGGGCCGGTGGTGTCTCGGCGACGCTCGCGGCGCAGACCGGTGAGGACTTCGGCGGCGCCTGGCTCGCCGCGGACGGCACCACGCTGAAGGTGGCGGTCACCGACTCCCGCGCGACCGCGGCGGTCAAGGCCGCCGGCGCGGTGCCGGTGCTCGTCAAGCGCAGCGAGGCCGAGCTGGACGCGGCGAAGACCAAGCTCGACGCCGCGGTCGGCGACGCGGACGACGTGACCGGCTGGTACGTCGACGTCGCCACCAACAAGATCGTCGTGGTGGCGAAGCCGGGCGCGAAGGCGGAGGCGCTCGACCTCGCCGAGGACGCCGGTGTGCCGGCCTCCGCGGTGACCGTGAAGATCAGCAAGGCGCAGCCGAAGCCGCTCTTCGACGTCCGCGGCGCCGACCCGTACTTCATCGACATCGGTGGCGGGCAGGCCCGCTGCTCGATCGGCTTCTCGGTGCAGGGCGGCTTCGTGACCGCCGGGCACTGCGGCGCCGAGGGGACCCGGACCACCGGCTTCAACAACGAGGCGCAGGGCACCGTGGAGGCGTCGGTCTTCCCGGGCGAGGCGGACATGGGCTTCGTCGCGGTGAACGGCGACTGGACCCCGCGCGCGGTGGTCAACGACTTCCAGGGCAACGAGCTGCCGGTCGCGGGCAACACCGAGGCCCCGGTCGGGGCGGCCGTCTGCCGGTCCGGCTCCACCACCGGCACGTTCTGCGGCACGATCCTCGCGAAGAACCAGACCGTCCGGTACCCGGAGGGCGCGGTGACCGGGCTCACCCGTACCGATGTGTGCGCCGAGGGTGGCGACTCCGGCGGGCCGTGGCTCTCCGGTGACCAGGCCCAGGGTGTGACCTCGGGTGGATCCGGTGACTGCACGTCGGGTGGCGAGACGTTCTTCCAGCCGCTGAACGAGATCCTGGCGACGAGCGACCTGACGCTGGTGACCACCGGCGAGGCGGCTGCCCCGCCGGCGGCGGACGAGGGCGCGGCGGCGGAGGACGGCGAGGCGGCGACCGCCTGCGCCGCGCTGCCGGTGCAGCGTGCCGGTTCGATCGCCCGTGCCGGCAGCGCTCAGGTGCAGCCGGACGGCGGGGCCTACCGGGCCCGGGCCGGCACGCACTCCGCCTGCCTGGCCGCACCGGACGGCGCCGACTTCGACCTGGTGCTGCAGCGGCAGAACAGCCGTGGGCAGTTCCGCACGGTGGCCCGGGCCGACGGCGCCGGCGACAAGGCACTGACCTTCGAGGGCCGGTCCGGCACCTACCGCTACGTGGTCGTGTCGGCCAGTGGCACCGGCGCCTACCAGCTCGGCTTCAACGTCTCCTGAGGTTCTGCGGGAAAGGGCCCGTCGCTATGCGGCGGGCCCTTTCAGCTCGCCCAGCGACTCGCCCATCCGGCAGCCGGTGGCGATGCCGCAGAGCAGCACCTGGTCGAGCTGCTCGGGGGTCACGCCGCGTTCCCAGTCGGACGAGACCTCGCCCACCACGATCGCCTGGCCGTCGTCGGTGACCTGCACGTACGCCTTCGGCCAGAGCTGGTCGCGGTTCCAGGCGTTGCAGAACTCGTACAGCTTCGGCACGTCGTCGACCGAGAAGACGTGCTGCATCATCGCCCGGATCTGCAGCATCTCCTTGTTCTGCCCGAGGCGGAAGAAGTAGATGAGGTTGCCCTGGAAGTTGCCGGCGATGTCGCCGTCGGCGTCGACGAAGTAGGCGAAGCCGCGCGCGTCGAGCGCTGCCTTGATCATGTCGTTATCGAGAGACCGCACCTCGTGATGGTACGAGGCTTGCTCAGGGCCCACCGTGAGTTGCCCTCCACCGCCCTGACCAACCCCGCGGTCCGGGAAGCGGTCCGGAAAGCCGTCCGGAAAGCGAGAAGCTGTCACGGTGCGCCTTCTCGGCGGAATGGCCGGCGCGGGCTACCGTGACATCCATGGCGGGCCGTACTCCTCCGGCGAGCCGGGGTCGCGCCGCGTCCACGCCGCGCGGCGCCGCTACCAACCGTGCCCGCCAACCGGCGGCTCGCAAGCCGGCCGCGCGCACCGGCGCCACCCGTAAGGCTGCCGCACCCCGCAAACGCCCGGTCGCCCGCCGCTCCACGGCCGGCGCCACCCTGGCGAGCGGCCTCGGCCGCGGCGCCGGCGCGCTCTGGATGGGGATGGCGCACAGCGTCGGCTGGGTCTTCCGCGGGGTGGGCCGGCAGGCCGCGACCGCGCGCAACATCGACCCCGAGCACCGCCGGGACGGCGCGGGGCTGCTCCTGCTCGGCTTCGCGATCCTGGTGTCGGTGGCGATCTGGGCGAACAGCGGCGGCCCGGTCGGGACCTGGCTGGCCGACACCATCCGGCTCTTCCTCGGAAGTCTCGCGGCGCTCTTCCCGCTGCTGCTCTTCTACGGCGCGATCCGGCTGATGCGCGAGCCCGCCGATCCCGATCACCGGGGGCGCACCCTGGTCGGCTGGACGGCGATCATCATCGCCACCGCGTCGCTGATGCACGTCTCCGGGCGGCCGGCCGACGAGCTGGCCGTTGACCAGGCCGGCGGGTTGCTCGGCTACGGCATCGGCGGCCTGCTGGAACGCGCGGTGACGCCCTGGGTGGCCGTACCGTTGCTGGTCCTGCTCTTCGTCTTCGGCTTTCTGGTGATCACCGCGACGCCCATCGCGCGAATCCCGGACCGGATCGTGCAGGTGATCGATCTGGTGTCCGGCCGGGCCGCGCCGCACCAGCCGGCGCCGGTGATCGAGGAGGAGGACGAGGCTCCCGCTCCCAAGCCGCGCCGGCCGTCGCCGCGACGCCGCCAGGCCGCGCTCGCCGATCCGCTCGACACCGTCCCGGAGCCGCTGGAGCCGCCGGACGACTTCGACGAAGAGATCGTCCTGCACGACACGGTGGCGCTGCCGAAACAGCCGGTCAGCCGGAAGAAGCCGCCGCCGGAGCACTCGCCGATGCCGCCGACCCGGGCCGAGCAGCTGGAGATCTCCGCGGTCAAGGGCGACTACCGCCTGCCGCCGGCGAACATCCTGGCCTCCGGCCCGCCGGCCAAGGCGCGCAGCCGCGCCAACGACGAGATCATGGCCGCGCTCACCGGGGTCTTCGAGCAGTTCAACGTGGACGCCCTGGTCACCGGCTTCACCCGCGGCCCGACCGTCACGCGCTACGAGGTGGAGATCGGCCCGGGCACCAAGGTCGAGCGGATCACCCAGCTGTCGCGCAACATCGCGTACGCGGTGAAGTCCCCCGACGTGCGAATCCTCAGCCCGATCCCGGGCAAGAGCGCGGTCGGCGTGGAGATCCCGAACACCGACCCGGAGAACGTCTCGCTCGGTGACGTGCTGCGGTCCCGCGCGGCCGCCGCCGACCATCACCCGATGCTGGTCGCGCTCGGCAAGGACATCGAGGGCGGGTTCGTGGTCGCGAACCTGGCGAAGATGCCGCACATCCTGATCGCCGGCGCCACCGGCGCGGGCAAGTCCAGCTGTCTGAACTCGCTGCTGGTGAGCCTGCTGTCGCGGTCGACGCCGGACGAGGTGCGGCTGCTGCTGGTCGACCCGAAACGGGTGGAGCTGACCGCGTACGAGGGGATCCCGCACCTCGTCACGCCGATCATCACGAACCCGAAGAAGGCCGCGGACGCCCTGGAGTGGGTGGTCGCGGAGATGGACAAGCGGTACGACGATCTCGCCGCCAACGGTGTGCGCCACATCGACGACTTCAACCGCAAGGTCCGCAGTGGCGAGATCACCGCGCCGCCCGGCGTCGAGCGGGAGATGAAGCCGTACCCGTACCTGCTGGTGATCATCGACGAGCTGGCCGACCTGATGATGGTGGCGCCGCGTGACGTGGAGGACTCGGTCGTCCGGATCACCCAGCTGGCCCGGGCCGCCGGCATCCACCTGGTCCTGGCCACGCAGCGGCCGAGCGTCGACGTGGTCACCGGTCTGATCAAGGCCAACGTGCCGTCCCGGCTGGCGTTCGCCACGTCCAGCCTGGCCGACTCGCGGGTCATCCTGGACCAGCCGGGCGCCGAGAAACTGCTCGGCCGCGGTGACGGCCTGTTCCTGCCGATGGGCGCCTCCAAGCCGGTGCGCATCCAGGGCGCCTGGGTGGACGAGAAAGAGATCCACGCGGTCGTCAAGTTCTGCAAGGACCAGCGCGAGCCGGAGTTCGCCGAGGGTGTCACGGACGCGCCGCCGAGCAAGAAGAAGGAGATCGACGAGGAGATCGGCGACGATCTCGCACTGCTGATCCAGGCGATCGAGCTGGTGGTGACCAGTCAGTTCGGCTCGACGTCGATGCTCCAGCGCAAGCTGCGGGTCGGGTTCGCCAAGGCGGGCCGCCTGATGGACCTGATGGAGACCCGCGGCATCGTCGGTCCGTCCGAGGGGTCGAAGGCCCGGGACGTGCTGATCAAGCCGGACGAGCTGGAAGAGACTCTCGCGTCGCTGCGCGTGGACTAGGGAAGACCTGCCGGAAGGTGAAGGCCTCGGCGGTCGGGCCGGCGGCGGCCAGCCGGCCCAGCCGGGAGATCCCCTGGCGCATCGTGGGGCGTCTGCCGGCCGGGATCCACCACAGCACCAGCGCCGTCTCGTGCCCGTGCGGGACGAACCACTCGCGCCGGCGGCGCAGGTAGTCGAGGTGTTCGCTCTGGTAGGCGTACGCCCGCAGGTGCTCGACCGACTCCCAGACCGAGAGCGTGTAGATCCGCATCGGGTCGGTGGGCGCGGCGATCGTGCCGTCGCCGTTCTCGCCCTCCAGCCGCCAGACGAAGCCGGGCGATCGGTCGGCGAGCGCGTTCATCAGGCTGAGGCCGGCGACGAACTCGGCCATCGACGGGTCTTCCAGCGGGGCGCGGAGCCGGGCGGTGTTGATCTGGGCCAGGTGGAAGTCGGTCATGACACTCAGCTCACCAGCCCGGCGTTCTAAAGTCAATCAGTTTGCTTTTTAGACAGCGTCACGCAGCACCGGCCGGGCGCCGCGTCCATCTTGGCTGTCCACTCGCTGCCCTCCAGGAGGCCTTCCACGAGAGCCAGGTTCATCCCGCAGATGAGCGGCGGGAACTGCTCGGCCAGTCGATGGAAGGGGCAGTTCCGAAATATCGCCTTGTCCTCGGAGAAATCGGGCTCATAGCCGAGTTCTGACAGGTCGCCGAGCGAACGCCCGTGCGCCCGCGCCACCTTCGCCAGAGCCTCGTCCCCGCCCATCCGTTCCAGGGCCTCGGCGAGCAGGGACGCGGCGGTGCGGTAGGCGCGCGGCGGCACGCTCACCGCGTGCTCCGCCGCGGCGAGGTGGTACAGCTTGGCGGGACGCCCGGCGCCGGGGCCGGTCCGGCCCGATCGGCGGGCGTACGACACCTCGAGCAGTCCCGCGTCGACCAGTTTGTCGAGGTGGAACGCGGCGAGCGACCGGCCGACGCCGAGCGCCTCGGCCACCTCGTCCCGCCCGATCGGCGCGGGCCGCGCGTCCGACACGGCGCGGTACGCGTCCCGGCGTACCTTGTCGGTGAGCGCGGCGATGGCCGCGAGGTCTTCCGGGTTCGTCACCCGGCAATCGTATTGCTAACCGGCGTTGGCGCTAGAGAGCCCTTGAACAGCCGGCCCACCAGCGTGGCGAGCGCCGCGAGGACCAGCAGCGTGAGCAGCCGCAGATCCACCGGCGCCGGCTTGGCCTGCACCAGATAGGTCTCGTAGGTGATGATCGACGCGGCCTGCACCAGCACCGGGACGAACCAGAGCTTGCGCGGCGCCCAGAACGCGGCGACCACGGTCAGCACCTCGGCCAGCATGAAGTACCGCTCGTGCATGCCCGGCAGCAGGAACGGCGCCATCAGCGCGGACGCCGCCGCCAGGAACACGATGTGCTCGGTGTCGAGCTCCACCCGGCGCGCGACGAGCAGGAAGACCAGGGCGAGGAACGCGGCGACGGCGAAGAGCACACCGGCGGTACGGACCATGTCGAGGTACTGCGGCGCCGGGCGGAGGAAGGAGTAGACGCTCGGCGCGCTGTAGGTGAGCATCGGGAACTTCCCGGTCTGGTTCGCGTAGATCAGCATCAGGTCGCCGAACGGCCGTCCGGCGAGCCAGGCCGGCACCGCGAACAGCACGTAGGCCGCCGGGATGGTGATCAGGCACCGCCACCGCAGGCGGCCGGTCAGCAGCAGCGCGGCGAGCACCGGGAAGAGGAAGATCGCCTGCAGCTTGAAGGCGAAGGCCACGCCGATCAGCGCGGTGCCGACCCACGGCCGGCCGCGGAGCAGGTAGTAGAGCCCGGCCACCGCGAACGCGCTGTAGATCGTGTCGCACTGCCCCCAGTACGCGCCGTTGAGCACGACGGTCGGCAGCAGGAGAACGGTGAGCCCGGCGAGCAGGGGCATCCGCCAGCCCGGACCGCGCAGCGCCACGATCCGGGCGGCGTAGACCGCCAGCACGGCGTCGAAGACCACCGAGCCCAGTTTGATCCAGACGAGGACGTCGACGGGAGTGTGCTGGGACAGCCAGACGAAGCCGGTGAGGAGGTAGAGGTAGGGCACGTTGTAGTCCGCGAACGAGAACTTCAGCGCCGCGAAGCCGCCGTTCTCCGCGATGAACCTGGTCCACGGCTCCAGGTACCAGAGCCAGTCGTAGGTCTCCAGGCCCAGCCCGAGAAGGCGTACCGCGACAGCCACCGCGACCAGCGCGATGGTGAGCGCTACCTCCGGTGCCACCCGCCGCACGGCAGGCGTCTTTGCTCCGTCCAACGTCGCTCCCCGTCAGCGCAATCGACACAGATGGACGGAAGATACCGGTACCGGCGCTTTGGGGTCGTCCCGCGAGAGGTACGTCTCACTTAGACGGGCGCGGGCTCCCTGACCGGCACCTCCGCGACGGCCGGCCGGCTCACCTCGGCCGCCGGTGGGGGATCGGTCAGCACGTCCCGGAACAGGTGGTACGTGACGAGGGCGATGGTCACCAGCATCAGCGTCGCGCAGATCTCCAGCGGGACCGGGCGGCCGTTGTTGTGGAAGAGGTAGGGCGCGTAGACCATCAGCGACGCGAACTGCTCGATCACGGCGAGGTACCAGAGGCGCGGCCGGAAGAACACCAGGATCACGATCATCACGTCGCCGAGGAAGAAGTACCGCTCGTGCATGCCGGGCAGGAAGAACGGCACCAGCAGCGCGAAGAGCGTGCCCGACATGACGACCCGCTCGGTGGTCAGCGCGGCGGCGCGGGCCACCAGCACGTAGACGATGCCGATCACCAGCGCCGCGCAGAAGACGTAGCCGAGCGCCTTGACCGTGTCGACCCGGTCGGCCGAGGGCTTCAGGAAGGCGTACATCGAGGGGGCGCCGTAGTTGACGTGCTCGATGATCCGTGCTTGCCGGTCCAGGGAGTAGATCGTCAGCAGTTCGACCGGGTCCCGCCCGGCGAGGAAGGCGGGCACGTCTAGCAGCAGATAGGTGACCGGGATGGCGAGCAGCGAGCGCCACGGGATGCGGCCGGCCAGGATGAGCAGCCCGATCAGCGGCAGGATGTAGACCCCCTGCGGCTTGAAGGCGATCGACACCGTGCAGAGCGTGACGCCCCACCAGTGCCGGCCGCGGGCCAGGAAGTAGATGCCGCCGACCGCCCAGGACGCCCACATCGCGTCGATCTGGCCGTAGAACGAGGCGTTCGTCGCGACGGTCGGCACGAAGAGCATGACGAGGGCGGCCAGAACCGGGGCGCGCCACCGGCCCGGGAAGGCGAGCGTTGCCAGCTTGTAGGTGAAGAAGGCCAGAAGCACGTCGTAGCAGAGCCAGGCGATCTTGAGTTTCACGACTATCGCGCCGGGAAGGTAGCTGGCGAGCAGCATCGTGTAGACGAACGGCGCGTTGTAGTTGCCGATCTGCTCCGAGAGGCTGTCCCACCTGCCGGCCGCCATCATCTGGCGGTACCACTGCACGAAGATGTCGGTGTCGCCGGTCGTCTGGTGCAGCGCCGGCACGCGGATGGCGATCGCCAGCACGAAGAGCGCGCTGAGCAGCAGCAGATCGTTCTGGATCGGCTTCAGCTTGTTGATCATTTCGGCCTTTTCGGGTCGTACATCATGGAGTGAGTGCGGGCACGCGCGCAGGCGCCGGCGTCTCCGCCCGCGCCGGTACGGGTGGATCGGGCTCCCGGTCGTGACGGAGCAGCCGGGACGCGGTGGCGAGCAGCGCCGCGCCGGTCAGCAGCGCCAGGATGCGCAGGTCGACGACTTCCGGGGTGCCGAAGAGGTAGTCCTGGTACTCGGCGAACGTCGCCGCCTGGGTCAGCAGCGGCAGGTACCAGAGCTCGCGGGGCAGCCAGAACGCGACGACGATCGCCAGCACCTCGGCCTGGAAGAAGTACCGCTCGTGCATGCTCGGCAGCAGGAACGGCACGAGGATGCTGAACGTCGCGAAGAGCAGCACCGTGCCGGTCCGGTCGAACCGGATCCGCCGGATCAGCAGCACGCAGATGACGACCAGCACGGCGGCGACCGCGAGCAGCGAGCCGGCGGTCCGGACCGTGTCGAGCAGGTCGCCGGGCCGGACGTACGCGTAGATCGACGGCGCGCCCAGCGTCAGGCCCCCGTACTGGCCGGACTGGTGCAGGTAGATCAGCATGAGGTCGCCGAACGGCCGGCCGGCCAGCCACGCCGGCACCGCGCAGGCCAGGTAGACCGCCGGGACCGTCAGCAGGTGCCGCCAGCGGATCCGCCCGGCCAGCAGCAGGGTCAGCAGCGCCGGGAAGACGAAGATCGCCTGGAGTTTCACGGTGAGGCTCAGCCCGAGCAGCGCGACGCCCCACCACGGCCGGTCCCGCAGCAGGTGATAGAGCCCCGCCAGGGTCAGCGCGGTGTAGATCGAGTCGCACTGGGCCCAGTAGGCGCCGTTCAGCACGACGGTGGGGAGCAGCAGCACGCTCACGGCGGCGAGCGCCCGGATCCGCCAGTCGGGCCACCGCAGGCCCACGATGCGTCCCGCGTAGTACGCCATCACCGCGTCGAACAGGACCGAGGTCAGCTTGACGAGGAACATCATGCCGAGCGGCGAGTGGGTGGAGAGCCAGGTGAGCGCGGTCAGGACATAGAGGTACGGAACGTTGTAGTCGGCGAAATCATGGGCGAGCGCGTCGAATCCGCCGTTCGCCGAAATGAACTGGGTCCACGGCCGCAGAAAGCCCTCGTAGTCGCCGGACACCAGGCTGAACCCGAGGTACCGCAGGGTTACCGCGATGGCGACCAGGGCGAGAATGAGAGTTACTTCCGGGAAAATCCCCCGATTCCGGAATCGTTGCACAAATCGAAGAATCTACCTGGGTAACATTTACCCCAAGTATTGACCTTGATGAACAATTCGTGTTCTGCGGGTTACCGGCCGAGCGGACGAAGTCGGCGCCTCGGGAGGCCGCTAACCTTACGGGGTGTCTGCAACCCCTTCTTCCCGCCGCGTCGCCCTGCTGACCCTGGGCTGTGCCCGTAACGAGGTCGACTCGGAAGAGCTCGCCGCCCGTCTCGACGCCGGGGGCTGGGAGGTGGGCACCGACGCCGAGGGCGCCGACGTGGTCGTCGTGAACACCTGCGGCTTCGTGGAGAAGGCGAAGCAGGACTCGATCGACACCCTGCTCGCGGCCGCCGACACCGGCGCCAAGGTGGTGGCCGCCGGCTGCATGGCCGAGCGCTACGGCAAGGAGCTCGCCGACAACCTCCCCGAGGCGAACGCGGTGCTGGGCTTCGACGACTACACCGACATCACCGACCGCCTCGACGCCGTGCTGCGCGGCGAGAGCCTGGACGCGCACACCCCGCGGGACCGCCGCGAGCTGCTCCCGATCACCCCGGTGGAGCGGCACACCGCCAAGGTGGTCGTCCCCGGTCACGCCACCGTCGACGAGCACACCCCGGCCCACCTGCGCACCGTGCTGCGCCGCCGGCTGGACAGCGGCCCGGTGGCGTCGCTCAAGCTGGCCAGCGGCTGCGACCGGCGCTGCTCGTTCTGCGCGATCCCGGCGTTCCGGGGCGCGTTCGTCTCCCGTGACCCGCAGGAGCTGCTCGCCGAGGCGGAGTGGCTGGCCAAGACCGGCGTCCGCGAGCTCGTCCTGGTCAGCGAGAACAGCACGTCGTACGGGAAGGATCTGGGCGACCCCCGCCTGCTGGAGAAACTGCTGCCGCAGCTCGCCGCGGTCGACGGCATCGTCCGGGTGCGCGCCAGCTACCTCCAGCCGGCCGAGACCCGCCCCGGCCTGGTCGAGGCGATCGCCACCACGCCCGGCGTCGCGGCCTACTACGACCTCTCCTTCCAGCACTCCAGCGAGACGGTGCTGCGCCGGATGCGCCGGTTCGGCTCCACCGAGCGCTTCCTGGAGCTGCTCGACTCGGCCCGCCGGCTCGCGCCGCAGGCCGGCGCCCGGAGCAACTTCATCGTCGGCTTCCCCGGCGAGACCAAGCAGGAATACGAAGAGCTGGTCCGTTTCCTCAACGAGGCCCGGCTCGACGCGATCGGCATCTTCGACTACAGCGACGAGGACGGCACCGAGGCCGCCGGCATGACCGGCAAGGTTCGGGAGGGGACCGTCCAGAAGCGCTACGAGCGGATCACCGCGCTCGCCGAGGAGCTGTGCGCGCAGCGCGCCGAGGAGCGGATCGGCAACACCGTCGAGGTGCTCGTCGACACGGTCGAGGACGACGAGGTCGAGGGCCGCGCCGAGCACCAGGCGCCCGAGGTCGACGGCTCCACCACGCTGGTCGCCGGCGACCAGGGTGTCGACCTGTCCGCGCTGCGCCCCGGGGACCTGGTCCGGGCCCGGGTCACCGGCACCGAAGGCGTCGACCTGATCGCGGTGCCGGTGGAGATGATCTCGGCAGCTCCGGTGCCGCGGTGACCCACGAGCCGGCGCCGGTGCCCGCGCCGCGGGTGGTCTCCCTCTACAACGCGGCGAACGCGTTGACCGTGGTCCGGATCGTGCTGGTGCCGGTCTTCCTGGTGCTCGTGGTCATCAGCGAGATGACCGACCCGGACTGGCGGATCGCCGCCTGCCTGGCGTTCTGCGTGGCCTCCGCGACCGATTTCGTGGACGGGTGGATCGCCCGCCGGTGGCATCTGGTCACCTCGTTCGGCAAGGTCGCCGACCCGATCGCGGACAAGGCCCTCACCGGTACGGCTCTGGTGCTGCTCTCGGCCTACGACCACCTGCCCTGGTGGGTCACGATCACCATCCTGGTCCGCGAGTGGGGAGTCACCGCCCTGCGGTTCTGGGTGATCCGGTACGGCATCATTCCGGCCTCCCGAGGTGGCAAGCTCAAGACCGGGCTGCAGATCGTGGCGATCGCCTGGTACCTGTGGCCGGTTCCGGAATCGGCGCGCCTGATCGGGGTATGCCTCATGGGCGCCGCGCTCCTGGTCACCGTCGTGACCGGGGTGGCGTACCTGGTGGAGGCGTTGCGCCTGCGGGCGGGCGCACGGCAGTAGGAGTTTCGTGGTGGAGATGTCAGTGGCCGCGGCGGCCGCGGTGCACCAGCTCGTCGAGCGGCACGAGACGGTGGCGACCGCCGAGTCGCTCACCGGCGGTCTGGTGGCCGCCACCATCGTGGAGATCCCCGGCGTCAGTTCGGTGTACCGAGGGGGAATGGTGGTCTACGCCACCGAGCTCAAGGCGCGGCTTGCCGGCGTACCGGAGAAATTGCTCGAAGAGCGGGGGCCGGTGGACCCGGACGTGGCCGCCGAGCTGGCGTCCGGAGCGCGCGAGCGCTGCGGCGCGGACTGGGGCCTGGCCACCACCGGCGTCGCGGGCCCGGAGCCACAGGGCGGCAAGCCGGTCGGTCTGGTCTACGTCGCGGTCTCCGGGCCGGGCGTCGCGGAGGTGCGCGAGCTGCAACTCAGCGGAAACCGGGACGCCATCCGCACCGAAAGTGTGACGGCCGTCCTGCAATTGCTCGCCGACGCTCTCCGCGCCACACCGGCTCGGGTCTGAACTGGGAATTCTCCCGGTCCCATGATCGTTGTCCGGATAGGCCGCCGGTCGATGGGTTCGGGAATTCGGCGGGGCGGGATGTCGGCATGGCTCGCGCCAGGTACGGTTGCGGGAAGCCTCCGGCGTATGCCGGCGGCCCCGCCCGCAGGAGGAGGTGCCATGGTCCTGCTACGCCGCGTTATCGGCGACGCACTTCGGGCGCGCCGGCAGGGGCAGCACCGCACGCTGCGCGAGGTGTCGACAGCTGCGAATGTGAGCCTGGGCTACCTGTCCGAGATCGAGCGCGGTCAGAAAGAGGCGTCCAGCGAGCTGCTCGCGGCGATCTGTGACGCGCTCGGGGCCCGCCTCTCCGAGTTGCTCAGTGAGGTCAGCAACACTCTCGCCCTCGCGGAGAACATGGAAGGCGTGCTCGTCCCGGTCGAGGACAAGGCGACGGATGGGAACGTCTCCGTCTCGGTGCGCCAGGACTCGCCGCTGAAAGCGACGCTGCACGCGACACGTAAGAAGCGGGACGTCGTCTACGCCGCATGATCATCTTCTGAAGCGCACCGGGCGGGTCCCGGTGCGCTTCTGTGTCCGCGGCACGTGTCGTCCGGCTCGGGGGAGCGTAGCCTCGAAGCCGGGGGAGAACCCTGAGATCCCCCGTAGGACACGTGACGTCACTGGCGTCGGGCTGACACGATGGGGTTCGCGCCACCGAGGCTCACCGGGTCAAGCTCACCGGGCCGAGCTCACCGGGCCGAGGCGGCGCGTCCGGCGGAGCGACATTTGAGGGGACACCACGAGATGGCGAATCCGTTCGTCAAGGGCTGGCATTACATGATGGCGCTCTTCGGCGCGAAAATCGATGAATACGCCGACCCGAAGGTTCAGATCCAGCAGGCCATCGAGGACGCCCAGCGGCAGCATCAGGCGCTCGTGCAGCAGGCCGCGGCCGTCATCGGCAACCAGCGGCAGCTCGAGATGAAGCTGTCCCGGCAGATGTCCGAGGTCGAGAAACTGCAGGGGATGGCCCGGCAGGCGCTCGTGCTGGCCGACCGGGCCCGCGCCGGTGGCGACGAGGCCGAGGCGCAGAAGTACGAGGCGACCGCGCAGACGCTGGCGACCCAGCTGGTCTCCGGCGAGCAGTCGATGGAAGACCTCAAGACCCTGCACGACCAGGCGCTCGCCGCGGCCGGCCAGGCCCGCAAGGCGGTGGAGAACAACGCGATGGTGCTGCAGCAGCGCATCGCCGAGCGCTCCCGCCTGCTGAGCCAGCTCGAGCAGGCCAAGATGCAGGAGACCGTGGCGAAATCGCTGGAGTCGATGTCGCAGCTCGCCGCGCCGGGCAACACCCCGTCGCTGGACCAGGTGCGCGACAAGATCGAAGAGCGCTACGCGAACGCGATGGGCCGCGCCGAGCTCGCCTCCAACTCCGTCGAGGGGCGGATCCTGGAGGTCCAGAAGTCCAGCCTGGACCTGGCCGGCTCGTCGCGCCTGGAGCAAATCCGGGCCAGCATGGCCGGGGAAAAACTGGGTGGCGCCGCGGCACAGCCCGCCGTCGGCCAGCCCGCCACGCCGGCCGCCGACCCGGCCAGCGTGGCCCGGCTCGACGAGATCCGGGCCAGCATGAACCAGAAGCGGGGCGACACCACCGCTGCCGGCTGAGTTCGGGGAGGACTGACGGGTGGACGAGCGGACCAGGTATTTCCGGCGGCTCAAGCGGCTGCGCGGCGCGGCACGCCGGTGGAGCGTCCTCGGAGCGGGTTTCACCGGCGCCGCGGTGGTCCTGACGCCCTACGCGGGGATCGGCATCGCCGACGCCGCCTGGGCGGCTGCCGCCGGCGGCTCGGCCGTGCTCGCCTGGTTCCGCTGGAGCGACCACCGGGAGCTCGCCGCGACACCGGCGCCGCCGCCGCCCCCGGCGATCGGCTCGCCGAAACTGGCGGCGGCGCTCGAGCGCATCCCGGCCGGCCGCACGGTCCTGCAGGAGGTCCGCCGGCAGAAGAACCGCTACGCGCTTCGCGGCTCCGCGATCGCCGCCAGCTGGGACCGGCTGGACCGCGCCTCGCAAACCATGTCGGGTCTCAACGGCATGCTGACCGGGCTGGGTGAGCCGGCCGCGATCGAGGCGGCCGGCGCCGAGCAGTGGCTGCGCGAGCTGGGTCAGCGAGTGGCGAGTGTGGAGCGGGCGATCCCGCTGAGCCATCCCGACCGGCGTGCGGTGCTGGAGCGCTCGCACGCGGGCCTGGCCGAGCAGTTCACCGAGGGCGTCCTGGAGTACGAGAACCTCGTCGCCGCCGCCGCGAGCTACGTCGCGGAGGACGGGCATCCGATGGCCGACAGCCGCCACCCGGCGTACTTCAGCCTGATCGAGGCGGCCGACCGGCTGCGCGGTCTCGCGGAGGGCCTGGCCGAGCTGCGGACGGGCGATCTGCGAACCAGCGAGATCAAGATTCCGTCGGAGCGGGCTGGCAGCGCGGACACCAGTACGTGACGCGGTCGTCCTGTTCGGCTTTCTGGATGGCGCTGCCGCAGCGGCGGCAGGGCTGGGCCCGCCGGCCGTAAACGTAACTGGTCTGCCCGCGCCGCAGTGAGCCGGTCGTGGTCTGCGTCCACCGGCCCCGGTTGGAGGCCACCAGTTTCTGCGCCATCGTGACGGTCCCCAGTAGATCCGGCACCCGCTCCACCGGCGTCCACGGCCAGAGGCCGCGCAGGAACAGCGTCTCCGCCTTGTAGAGGTTGCCGACGCCGGCCAGGTTCCGCTGGTCGAGCAGCGCCTCCGCGATCGACGCCGTCGGGCTCGCGCTGATCCGGCGGACCGCCTCGGCCGGATCCCAGTCGGCGCCGAGCAGGTCCGGGCCGAGATGGCCGACCAGTTTCTCCTCCTCGGCGGTCGGGACCAGCGTCACCTCGTGCAGGTGGTACCCGACCGCCACCGACCGCGCGGTCCGCAGCACCACGCGGATCAGATGCGCGGGCCGGGCCGTCCAGCGCTCGCCGGGCGCGTAGGCGCGCCACGCCCCCTCCATCCGCAGATGGGAGTGGAGTGTCAGCGCCGCGTCGCCCCGGGTGCGGCTGTCGGTGGCGAGGCGGCCGTTGGCGAGGCTGTTTTCGGTGACGCTGTTTTCGGTGACGCTGTCTTTGGTGAGACGGTCTTTGGTGACGCGGTCTTTGGTGAGGCGCAGCAGCAGGTGTTTGCCACGGCTCGCCGACTCGGCAACGGTCCACCCGGTCAGGTCGGTGGTCGCCAGCCGCGGCACCCGGAAGTCGGAGCCGGTCAGCACCTCACCGGCCAGCGCCTTCTCCAGCACGCGGGCGGTGTTCCAAACGGTGTCCCCTTCCGGCATACCTCCATTCTTAGTCGGTCTTCCTCGCTTAATCGGTTTTCCTCGCGAGGGCGCGCTGACATCCTGGCGCGCATGGACTTGGACGACCTGGACATCGCCCCGCTCGCCGGCCGGACCGCGCTCTTCGGCGAACTCGACGGCGGATGGCCGGAATTCATGACGAAGGACCCGACCGGCGTCTTCTACTACCGCCACTTCGAGGAGTTCTGGCCGGAGTTCACGCTGCTGGCGGTGGACCGGTCGACCGGCCGCGCGGTCGCGAAGGCGCACGCGGTGCCGCTCTCCTTCGCCGGCGACATCGCCGACGGGCTGCCGGAGACCGGGTGGGACTGGGCGATCCGCACGGCCGCGCTCGACCGCCTCGCCGGGACCAAGCCGACGATCGTCTCCGCCCTGGAGATCATGATCCGTCCGGACCTGCGCGGCAGCGGCCTGTCCGGCGTCATGCTGAGCGCCATGCGCGACAACGTGGCCCGGCTGGGATTCACCGACCTGATCGCGCCGGTCCGGCCGAGCGGCAAGACCGCTCAGATCACCAAACCGATTGATGTGTACGCGTATGAGCAGCGTCCCGACGGCCTCCCGGTGGACCCGTGGCTGCGGGTCCACGTGCGTGCCGGCGGCCGGATCGTCAACGTGGCGCACCTGAGCATGGTCTACGGCGGGACCCTGGAACAGTGGCGGTCGTGGACCGGCCTGCCGTTCGACACGACCGGGCCGGTCGAGGTGCCGGGCGCGCTGTCACCGGTCCACTGCGACGTCGAGCAGGACCACGCCGCCTACGTGGAGCCCAACGTCTGGATCCACCACCGCATCTGAGCCCACCGCGGCCGGCGCCCCCCTCACGCGCGATCTTGGAAACTTCCGCCTCTCTCACGCGCGATCTTGGAAGCCTGCGCCCCTCTCGCGCGCGATCTTGGAGACCTGTGGCCGGGCTATCGGCGCTCGGCTATGCGGATCATGTCGCCCGGGCGCACCGACAGGACCACGACCGCGCGGCCGTTGTTCACCGCGATCGCCACCCGGTCCGCCGAGTCCGCGAAGACCAGCAGCTCACCGGCGTTCACGTCGGCGAACGTCGCGCCGCGCCGCGCCCGCACGGTGCCGTTCAGGGTGAGCTCCGGTCCGAGGCCGGACAGCATCGAACCGCCGGCTGCCAGCTGCACGTTGCCGAACCGGTCCACGGTCAGCACCTCGGCCTCGATCCAGCCGTCCCCGAACGTCACGATCGGGTCGGGTAGGCGTACCACATCGGTGGTGTCCACGGACGGCCCGGCATCCGCGGCAGGCGCGCCCGCCGCCAGCCGGGCCGCGGCCGGCGCGAAGAGGTCACGTCCGTGGAAGGTGCGGGAGACGTCGCCGAGCGCCCAGTCCTTGTTGCTCAGCTCGTGCGCGGCCTCGATGCCGCCGAGCGCCTCGGCGGCCCACACCAGCAGCCCGTTGTCGGGACCGACGAGCAGGCCGTTCGGGGTGGTCAGCACGATGCCGCGGCGGGCCGTGCCGACGCCCGGGTCGACGACCGCGAGATGCACCGACGGCGGCAGGTAGGGCGCGGTCTGCGCCAGCACGGCCGCGCCCCGGCTCACGTCGGCCGGCGGCACGTGATGAGTGACGTCGATCACTCGGACCTGTGGCGCGACCCGCGCGATCGAGCCATGGCAGGCCGCGACGAAACCGTCGAACGTGCCGTAATCGGTCGTAAAGCTGATCCATTCATAACCGGCCATGGTGCTTCACGTTACTGCCTGTGGTTTCCAAGCGCGGGGCGGGCGCGCCGCCGCCATGGCAGTGTTGATCCATGCGTCTCGTGATCTTCACCGAACCCCAGCAGGGCGCCAGCCACGACGATCTCCTGCGGGTGGCCAAGGCCGCCGAGGACAGTGGCTTCGACGGATTCTTCCGCTCCGACCACTACGTCAAGATGGGCGATGTATCCGGTCTGCCCGGCCCGACGGATGCCTGGATCACCCTGGCGGCGCTGGCCGTGCAGACGTCCCGGATCCGGCTCGGCACGCTGGTCAGCTCCGCCACGTTCCGGCTGCCCGGCCCGCTGGCGATCGCGGTGGCCCAGGTCGACGCGATGAGCGGCGGCCGCATCGAGTTCGGCCTCGGCGGCGGCTGGTTCGACACCGAGCACCAGGCGTACGGCATCCCGTTCCCGGCCGTCGGCGAGCGCTTCGACCGGCTCGAAGAGCAGCTGGAGATCATCACCGGCCTGTGGAAGACGCCGGTCGGCTCGTCGTTCTCCTTCGACGGCAAGCACTACCAGCTCACCGACTCGCCGGCGTTGCCGAAGCCGGTGCAGTCACCGCTGCCGGTCGTCATCGGCGGCCACGGCAAGAAGCGCACCCCCGCCCTAGCCGCCCGCTACGCCACCGAGTTCAACGTCCCGTTCTCCAAGATCGAGGACCTGCCGGCCCAGTACGACCGCGTCCGCGCCGCCAGCGCCGCGATCGGCCGCACCGAGCCCCCGGCCTTCTCCGCCGCGGCGGTCCTCTGCGTCGGCCGCGACGACGCCGAGGTGCGCCGCCGGGCCGCGGCCATCGGTCGTGAGGTCGAGGAGATGCGCGAGAACGGCGGCATCGTCGGCACACCCGCCGAGGCGGTCGAGACCATCAAGAAGTACGGCGAGGCGGGCACATCGCGCTTGTTCCTGCAGGTGCTGGACTTGTCCGACATCGACCACATCGACCTGGTGGCGGCCGAGGTGGCCCCCAAGCTGTAGCGCGCGGCCCCACCCGCGATCTTGGCGATTTCCACAACGACGGTCGTGTGGACACAACGACGGTCGTGCGGAAGTCGCCAAGATCTGTGAGTGCCGCTCGAGATCCAGTCGCAGCCGAGCCGAGCCGTAGCTGGTGCAGGTAAATGCGCTTGTTCGCATGTCTGGGCTACGGCTGGCGGTTCTCGGCCGTAGTTGGTGCAGGTAAATGCGCTTGTTCGCATGCCTGAGCTACGGCTGGCGGGTCTCGGCCGTAGCTGGCGCAGGTAAATGCGCTTGTTCGCATGTCTGGGCTACGGCTGGCGGGCCTCAGCCGTAGCTGGCGCATGTCTCGTGCTCGTTTGGCCTGTCTGGGCTACGGCTCGCCGCCCGCATGCCCGCATCGCTGCCGCCCCACCGCCCGCATCGCCACCGCCCCACCGCCGGCATCGCCACCGCCCCACCGCCGGCATCGCCACCGCCCCACCGCCCCACGTCCTCGGAACGGGTATGGGAGGGCACCCACAACGTCGATGTGACCCCTCGTCCATACCAGGACTCAATGTGGCGCCGCGCCCGCGCCTCCTGGCCCTCGCCGAGCCCATGCAGCATCACGATGGGTCACCGAAATCGCCGGAGCGCTGCTGCTTCCGGTTTGATGCCACTGGGCGGGATCTTGGCAGATCGTGTCCATGCGGGCGAGGCGTGACCTGCCAAGATCTGTGCAGGACGAGCCGAGCAAGAGGCGACTCCCGCTGCCACCGCCCATCCCCGCGGAGACCGCCGACCCCCGCCGCCTAAGCGCGCAACCGCAACCCCCGAGGCGTAGCCCTGAACCCCGCCGCCGTCAACGCATCCCGCAGCGGCGAAGCGTTCACCGACTCCCCGTCGGCCCGTTCCACCGACAGCGTCCCCAACGCCCCCGACCGCACCGCCGCCGCCAACGACTGCCCGGCGGCGACCAGCGCCTCCGGATCATCGGTGAAGGACAGCAGAGTCCGCCCGCCCCGCTCCACATAGAGCACGACGTCCCCGCCGACCAGCACCACGAGTGCGCCGGCTTTCCGCCCGGCTCGATGGCCGGCCTTGGCGACCGGCTCGCCGTCGCCGCTGTCCACCACCCGGTCCGGCCAGGGCAGGGCAGCGCCGTACGGATTGGCCGGATCGGTCGCCGCCAGCACGACGGCGGCCGGGCCGGTCCGCTTGGCGAGTTCGGCCGGCTCGGCGAGGGCGCGCAGCCGGTCCACCGCTCCCGGCACCGCGAACTGGGCCGCCCCGAGCCCTTCCACGAAGTAGCCCCGGCGGGCCGCCCCGCGTTCCTCCAGCGCGGCGAGCACCGGGTAGACGGCCGCGAACCCGCCGGTCACCCCTTCCGCCATCACCGCGCCGCGGGTCACCACACCATGCCGTTCGAGCAGCAGGTCGGCGAGCGCGGCGGCACGCCGGGTCGGGTCGAGGTCGCGGTCGGGGAGCCGGGACCAGCGGCCCACCATGTTCAGCGGCCCGGTGCGGGACGGCATGGCCGGGCGGCCGGGACGCCGGTAGCGTGATCGGGCCGGCGCGGCTTTCGCCCGGTGTGCGCCGCTGCCGCCGAGCAGCGCCCGCACCGGCGCGAGCGTGTCGTTGGTGAGGTGCCCGGCCCAGACCAGGTCCCAGACGGCGGCTGCCAGGTCGGTGTCGTCGGTGGACCCGACCCGGTCGGCGAGGGAGCGGAAGAACAGGGCCTGCCCGTCGCCGAGCGCCTCCAGCACGGACTGGTGCAGTGGCGTGGCCGCGAACTCCTCGTCGGGCGGCGGGAGGAGCAGCGGGGCGCTGTCCGCGTACGCCAGGGTCACCCACCCGTCCCCGCCGGTGATCGAACCGGACCCGGCCCAGAGCACCTCGCCGCCGGCGCACAGCTCGTCGAGCTGCGGCGGCGCGTAGTCGGCGACCCGGGCGGGGAGCACCAGCCGCTCCCACGCCGAGGCCGGCACCGCCACCCCCTGCACCTGCTCGATCGCGGCGGCCACCGCGTCCACGCCGCGGGCGTTGCCGCCGACCTGTTGCCAGCGGGGGAGGAACGCGGCGAGCACCCGGGGCGGCACCGGCTCGATCTCGCGGCGCAGCGCGGCCAGCGACCGGCGCCGCAGCATGCGCAGCACCTCGGCGTCGCACCACTCGGTCCCGGCGCCGCCGGGGGTGAACTCGCCGGAGGCCACCCGCCCGGTCGCGCTCAGCCGTTTGAGCGCCTGCTCCACGACGAACACCCCGAGGCCGAAGCGCGCCGCGCAGGTGGCGGCGAGGAACGGCCCATGGGTACGCGCATAGCGCGCCACCAGATCCCCGAGCGGATCCGCCACCGGCTCCAAGTAAGCCTCGGGGATGCCGACCGGCAGCGCCACCCCGAGCGCGTCCCGATAGCGCCCGGCGTCGTCGATCCCGATCCACCGCTCCTCGCCGGCGACCCGGATCCGGATCGCCCGGCGCGCGCTCTCGAGGCTGAGCGCCCACTCCTCGGGCGCGCCCCGCGACGCCAGCTCGGCCGCGGAGAGGTCACCGAGCAGGCGCAGCAGCTCGGCCGTGTCCTCGGCGTCGCGCGGTGTGCGCTGCTCGGTGTGCCACTGCAGCTGGGCCTCGGTCTCGGCGACCACGCCCGGATCGAGCAGTTCCCGCAGGTCGACCCGGCCGAGCAGCTCACCGAGCAGGGTGGAGTCGAGGGCCAGCGCGGCGGCGCGCCGCTCGGCCAGGGGAGCGTCTCCCTCGTACAGAAAAGCGCCCACGTATCCGAAGAGCAGCGAGCGGGCGAACGGGGACGGCCGCTGGGTCTCGGCCTCGACGAGGCGGACCTTGCGCCCGGAGATCTCCCGCATCAGCCCGGCCAGGCCCGGAACGTCGAAGACGTCGCGCAGGCACTCACGGGCGGCTTCCAGGGTGACCGGGAAGTCGGCGAACTCGCGGGCGACGTCGAGCAGCTGCGCGGACCGCTGGCGCTGCTGCCAGAGCGGCTGGCGCCGGCGCGGGTCGCGGCGGGGGAGCAGCAGCGACCGGGCGGCGCACTCGCGGAACCGGGACGCGAAGAGCGCCGACGTGCCGACGGACTCCTCGACGATCTGGGTGATCTCCTCCGGGTCGAACGCGACGAGGTCGGCGCCGGGCGGCTCGTCGGCGGTGTCCGGCAGGCGGATCACGATGCCGTCGTCGGAGGGCATGACCTGGCCGTCCACCCCGTACCGCTCGGAGAGCCGGCGGCCGATCGCCAGTGCCCAGGGCGCGTTGACCCGCGCGCCCAGCACGCAGTGCACTGTCATCCGCCAGTCGCCGATCTCGTCGCGGAACCGCTCCACGACGATGGTCCGGTCGTCCGGCAGGTGGCGGGTCGCCTCGCGCTGCTCCCGCAGGTACGCCACGAGGTTGCCGGCCGCCCACTCGTCCAGCCCGGAGTCGCGCAGCGTGGCCGTCGCCTTCTCGTCGCCGGCCCGGGCGAGGCCGCGCAGCCGGGCGCCGATGGCACGGCCGAGCTCGATCGGCCGGCCGGGGGAGTCCCCTTTCCAGAACGGCATCCGGGCCGGCGCTCCCGGCGCGGGGGAGACCAGCACCCGGTCGGGGGTGATGTCCTCGATCCGCCAGGACGTGGATCCGAGGAGGAAGACGTCACCGACGCGTGACTCGTACACCATCTCCTCGTCGAGCTCGCCCACCCGCGAAGCCCGCTCCGAACCGGCCAGAAAGACCCCGAAGGTCCCCCGGTCGGGAATCGTGCCGCCGCTGGTCACGGCGAGACGCTGGGCGCCGGGGCGGCCGGTGAGCTCATCCGTGCCGCGGTCCCAGACCAGCCGGGGGCGCAGCTCGGCGAAGGCGGTCGACGGGTAGCGCCCGGAGAGCATGTCGAGGACCGCGTGCAGCGCCGAGTCGGGCAGCTCGGCGAAGGGCGCGCACCGGCGCACCAGCGCGGCCAGCTCGTCGACCTGCCAGGCGTCCATCGCGACCATCGCGACGATCTGCTGGGCGAGCACGTCGAGCGGGTTGCGCGGATAGCGCAGCTCCTCGATCGCGCCCTCGCCCATCCGCTCCGCCACCACGGCGCAGGAGAGCAGGTCACCGCGATGCTTGGGGAAGACCACGCCCCGCGAGACCGCGCCCACCTGGTGCCCGGCACGGCCGATGCGCTGCAGGCCGGCCGCGACCGACGGCGGCGCCTCGATCTGCACCACCAGGTCGACGGCGCCCATGTCGATGCCGAGCTCCAGGCTGGAGGTGGCGACGACGGCCGGCAGGGTGCCGGATTTCAGCGCCTCCTCGATCTGTTTGCGCTCTTCACGGGAGACGCTGCCGTGGTGGGCGCGGGCCACCACGGGCGGCGCGCCCTGGGTGGCGCCGGCCTGAGCCATGACCGCGGCGGGCATCCCGGCGCCCGGCGCCGGTTGCAGCGCGCCCGGATCGGCGCGCTCCACCACAAGCTCGTTGAGCCGGGCGCAGAGCCGCTCGGCGCCGCGCCGCGAGTTCGTGAAGACGATCGTGGAGCGGTGCGCCTCGATCAGGTCGAGAACCCGCTCCTCCACCGCCGGCCAGATCGACGGCGTGTGCCGCCCGCCGCCCGGGTCGTCGGCGTCGGGATCAGGGACCTCGTCGAGGCGGGTCATGTCCTCCACCGGGACCTCGACCGCCACCTCGATGGTCTTGGCGCTGGGCGGCTGCACGATCTCGACGGGCTGCGCGCCGCCGAGGAACCGGGCCGTCTCGTCGATCGGCCGGACCGTCGCGGAGAGGCCGACCCGCTGCGCCGGGCGCTCCAGCAGCGCGTCCAGCCGCTCCAGGGAGAGCGCCAGATGCGCGCCGCGCTTGGTCGCCGCGACCGCGTGCACCTCGTCGATGATCACTGTCTCGACACCGCGGAGCGAGTCCCGAGCGGCCGACGTGAGCAGCAGGAACAGTGACTCCGGCGTGGTGATCAGAATGTCCGGCGGGGTGCGGGCGAAGAGCCGCCGCTCCTCGGCCGGGGTGTCGCCGGTGCGCATCCCCACGGTGATCTCGGGCGGGGGCAGCCCGAGCCGGCCGGACGCCTGCCGGATGCCGGTCAGCGGCGCCCGCAGGTTGCGCTCCACGTCGACCGCGAGCGCCTTGAGCGGGCTCACGTAGAGCACCCGGCATCGCTGACGGGCCTGCTCGGGCACCGGCTCGCGCGCCAGCTTGTCCAGCGACCAGAGGAAGGCCGCGAGCGTCTTGCCGGAGCCGGTCGGGGCCACCACCAGCGCGTTCCGCCCCGCCCCGATCGCACGCCACGCACCGGCCTGGGCGAGCGTGGGCGCGGCGAACGCGGCCGTGAACCACTCACGGGTGGCCGGACCGAACGTTTCGAGCACCTCTCGCATGCCGACCATCCTGCCCCGGGGGTGTGACAGAAAACCGCAAGACCTTCGTGGGTACGGGCGGAGCACAGTCCCGCGCGGCGACCGGGTGATCGCCGTTCCATGGGCGGTCTGTGCTGATTATCCTGATACCCGACGTGATGGGTAGGTGCCGATGGCGGTCAGGCAGATGCTCGTCGCTGGTCGGTACCGTCTTCTGGAGCCGGTCGGCGCCGGGGGAATGGGGCGCGTGTGGCTCGCCCACGACGAGATGCTCCACCGGGACATCGCGATCAAGGAGATCGTTCCCCCTGACTGGATGAGCGGCGCCGAGCAGGACCGCCTTCGCGAGCGCACCCTGCGCGAGGCACGCAGCGCCGCCCGGCTCAGCCACCCGCACGTGGTCCGGGTCTATGACGTCGTGCACGCCGACGGCCTCTCCTGGATCGTGATGGAGTACATCCCGTCCCGCTCGCTGCACCAGGTCCTGCACCAGGAGGGACCGTACGATCCGGCCGGCGCCGCCCGGATCGGCCTGGCCGTGCTCGACGCGCTCGACGCCGCGCACCAGGCCGGCGTCCTGCACCGCGACGTGAAGCCGCACAACGTGCTGATCGGCACCGACGGCCGCGTCGTGCTGACCGATTTTGGTCTCGCCACCTTCGTCGATGACGGCACCGTCACGACGCCCGGCCTGATCGTCGGCTCCCCGCAGTACGTCTCACCGGAACGCGCTCGCGACGGCGCCTCCACTGTCGAGTCGGACCTCTGGTCGTTCGGCGCCACCCTGTACGCGGCCGTCGAGGGCCACTCGCCGTACGCCCGGGAGACCGCGATGGCCACCCTCGCGGCGCTCGCCACCGAGCCGCCCGATCCGCCGGTCCGAGCCGGGCCGCTCGCCCCGATCCTGGCCGGCCTGCTCCGCTACGAGCCCGCCGACCGGCTCACCGCCGCCGAGGTGGAGAGCCGGTTGCTCGGGATCGTCGCCGCCGACCACCGGGACGGCCCGCTGGTGCCGGGCCGGCGCGGGCCCCGCCGGGCCCGGGCCGAGGAGCCGGGGAAGGCCGGGGACGAGCCGTCCGGTGAGATCTGGTTCGTCGCCGCGTCGTCGCCGGAGGACGATCCGCTGAGCGTCGGCGACTGGCACTCCCAGGACTCGGGGCTGGTCGTGCCCGCGCCCCGGCCCGAGCCGCCCGCGGAAAAATGGCACGACATCCCCGAGACCGGAAACGATCCCTTCCTCACGGGCGTGATCACGCGGTACGGCAGCCCGCTCCCCGCGCTGGAGCCGGTGCGAACACCCGCCGTCACGGAACAGCCCGCCGCCACCGAACAGCCCGCCGTCACCGAACAGCCCGCCGCCACGGAACGACCCGGCGACCAGCGACTCCTGCCCGTCATCGTCGCCCCGCCCGCCGCGCCGATCCCGGAGCGCCCGGCCCGCCCGCCCCGCGCCACGCTGATGATCGCCGGCGTGCTGATCCTCCTGCTGACGACCGGCCTTCTCGCCGGCCTCCTGACCCGGGACGCCGACGCCCCCGACACGGTCGTCCTGCCCCCGGCGAACACGGTGCTGCCGTCCCCCGCCGACACGGTGCTGCCGTCCGCCGCGTCCCCGGCCGGCACGGTGCTGCCATCCCCCGAGTCCTCGGCCGGAGGGCAGGCCGAACCACAGCCGATCACCAAGGAGCCGGTGGCGTCGAGGAAGCCCACCCCCCGGCCCGGCGGGTTCTCCCCGATCGCCTGCGACGCCTCCCCGCCCACCGGCCTCCCGGCCACCCCGCAGAAGGGCGCGGCCCGCGGCGTCAACGGCTGGACCCTGCAGGCCGGCTGGTCGTATTTCACCGACGGCTCGGGCTTCCACCTGGCGGTCCCGGACGGCTGGACCTACCAGCGGATCGGCACCCTGTACTGCTTCCGCGACCCGGGAAGCACCCGGTCGATGAGCCTCGACACCGGCCGCGATCCGGCGGCCAGCCCGGTGAAGGCCTGCCGCGCCGAGGACCGGCGCCTCCGCAGGGAGGGCCGGATCCCCGGGTACGCCTCGATCGGCGTCGCGGCCGTGCCCCTGCTCCACCGGGCCGCCGACTGGGACGTCCGTTACCGGGACGGCGGGACGCTGCGGCGAGCCAGCACCCGATGGCTGACGATCGGCGACGACGCCTACGCCATCGGCTGGGCCACGCCCGACACCGACTGGGCCGGCCACGTCGACGAGCTCCGGATGGTCCGCACCACGTTCTACACCGACCACCCGCCGGACCCCGCCGACGCCGCCCGCCGAAGCTGAGAGGCGGGGCGGAGCCGGATCAGCCCGCGCTCGCGGTCGCCAGCTTGATCCCGAACCCGACGAAGAGCGCGCCCACACCCGTCGAGGCGCCCGCCGCCAGCCGGCGCCGCTGCTGGAACTGCCCGGCCAGGAACCGCCCACCGAAGATCAGCGCGCTCAGGTACAGCAGGCTGAAGAACTGCACGACCGCCCCGAGCACCAGGAAGGACAGCGCCGGATGCGGGTATCCCGGCTCGACGAACTGGATGAAGAAGGAGATGAAGAACAGGATCGCCTTCGGGTTGAGCAGGCTGATCACGGCCGCCCGCCGGAACGGGTGCTGCATCCCGGGCATGTCCTCGCTGGTGACGGTCGTGGCGTCGGCCCGGTTCCGCCACCGCCGCCAGGCGCTGCGGATGATGGTGAGGCCGACCCAGCACAGGTAGCCGGCGCCGGCGTACTTCAACACCAGAAACAGCGGTGGGTACGTGTTGAGCAGCGACGCCACCCCGGTAGCCGACAGGATCATGAGGACCGTGTCGCCGAGGAACACGCCACCGGCGGCCAGGTAACCGGCCCGTACCCCGCGGCGCGCCCCGACCGACAGAACGAAGATCGAGTTCGGGCCCGGCAGCAGGATGATCGCCACCACGCCGAGCACGTAGGTCCAGAAGTCGGTGATGCCCAGCACTGTCATGCCTCCCGGGTCGCAGCCGCCAGACGGTCGCGCAGCCGCTGCGCCGCGGCCGGCCACTCGTCGGCCGTCATCGCGAACATCACGGTGTCCCGCCACGTGCCGTCGGGCCGCAGCCGGTGCCGGCGGATCACCCCGTCGCGGCTGGCGCCGAGGCGCGCGATGGCCCGCTGGGAGCGCTCGTTACGGACGTCGGTGTACCAGAACACCCGCTCGGCGCCGAGCACGTCGAACGCCCGCTCCAGCAGCAGCAGCTTCGCCTCGGTGTTGACCCCGGTCCGCCACCACCTCCGGCCGACCATGGTGTAACCGATGGCGACGGCCTTCACCTCGGTGTCGATGTCGTGGTAGGTGGTGAGGCCGATGACCGTACCCGTCGCGGGGTCGATCTGTGCCCAGGCCGACCGGTGACCTTGCCATTGCCCGCGCAGCAGCATCGTGACGACGTCGGCGACCTGCTCCGGCCGCTCCGGGCGCGCGACCGGCATGTGCCGCCAGACCTCGTCGTCGGCGAGCGCCTCGAACAGGCCCGGCACGTGCCCCGGCGTCAGCGGCTCGAGCCGCACGTGACGGCCCTCCAGCACGACCGGCGTCTGCCATGCCGACGGCGATCCCGGCAGGTAGGCCGGCGGCGCCTGGGTCACGCCGGCGTCGGCCTCCGGCGGCCCGGCCACGGTGCGCAGCGGCAGGACGCCCGCCCAGTACGGCAGCTCCAGGTCCTCCGGCTCGTCACCGACCCCGCCGGAGCGCACCCGGACCGACACCTCGGCGAGCGGGAGCGCCAGCAGGCTGGTCTGTGCCAGCTCACGCCGGTCACCGGGCCGGCTGTCCGCGGAACGGCCCGGACCGACCTTGTCGGCGATGGCGGCCAGCACCCGCGCCTTCTCGGCGTCGTCGGTCACCGGCCGGGCGGCGCCGTGCACGATCACCGACCGGTAGTTGGCGCTGTGGTTGAACTGGGATCGCGCGTAGACCAGCCCGTCCAGCAGCGTCACCGCCACGCAGAGCGGGATGCCCTCGCCGCGGGCGGCCAGCATCATCCGGGATCCGGTGGAGCCGTGCAGGTAGAGGGTGTCACCGACCCGGACGTGCAGGTTGGGGAGGATACGAGGCTCACCGTTCACGACGAAACCCACCGCGCAGTCGAGCGCCTCGTCGAGGATGGCGTGGGCCAGCTCGCGGTCGTAGCGCATCTTGTGGCGGCTGCGGGTGGCCGTGGTGCGCTCGGTCGGCGTGTATCCGCTCGGTGCCTGCCCGCTCGGCGTGTACCCGGTCGGCGTGTCGAGGTCGGTCATCGGGGAGCCTCCTTGCGTGACGCCCTGTACTAGTACAGAATCGCTGCTGTGGCAGCACAATATCAGGTGACCGGAGACAGCGCCGCCGAGATTTCGGCGAGCATCGAGAGCGCCGTCCTGCGCGGTGACTGGGCGGCCGGCAGCGCGCTGCCCTCGGTGCGGGCTCTCGCCGGCGAGCTGCGGGTCAGCCCGGCCACGGTGGCGAAGGCCTATCAGGACCTGCGCCAGCGTGGCGTGATCGAGACCCAGGGCCGGCGCGGCACCCGGGTGCGTTCCCGGCCCGCCGTGGCGATGCTTCGCGCCGACCTGGCGCCACCGGTGCCGGCCGGCGTCCGCGACCTGTCGTCCGGCGAGCCCGACGTGCGCCTTCTGCCGCCGCTCGGTCCCTCGCTGGCGGCGGTCGCCGCCGAGACCGGACCCCCTCAGGGGTACGCGTCGGCGGTCACCATGCCCGAGTTGATCGACGCGGCCCGGCCCCGCCTGCTCGCCGAGGGCGTGCCGGTGGCCGGCGCGGCGATCGCCGTGACCGCGGGCGCCCTCGACTCGATCGAGCGCCTGCTCACCGCCCACCTGCGCCCCGGCGACGCGGTCGCGATCGAGGATCCCGGCTGGGGTGGCCTGATCGACCTGCTCGCGGCGCTCGGCCTGCGCCCGGTCCCGGTCGCGGTGGACGCCGAGGGCATGGACCCGGAGGCGCTGGACGCCGCGCTGCGATCCGGCGGGCGCGCCGTGGTGATCACGGTCCGCGCGCAGAACCCGACCGGCGCCGCCGTCTCCGAGCCCCGCGCGGCCCGGCTGCGTGACCTGCTCGGCGCCCATCCCGGCGTCCTGGTGATCGAGGACGATCACGCCGCCGAGCTGGCCGACCGGCCGCCGCACTGCATCGGCCCGGTGACCGGTTCCTGGGCGTTCGTCCGCTCCGCCTCGAAACCGTTCGGCCCCGACCTGCGGATCGCGGTGCTGGCCGGCGACGAGACCACGGTGGCCCGGGTGGTGGGCCGGATGCGGGTCGGCATGGGCTGGGTCTCCACCGTCACCCAGCGGCTTCTGCTGCGGCTGTGGCGTGACAGGGAGGTCACCGAGCTGGTCGCCGAGGCGGCGCGGGCCTATGCGGCCCGGCGCGAGGATCTGCGGTCCGCCCTGCTCGCACAGGGCGTTCCCGCCTTCGGCGAGACCGGGATCAACGTCTGGGTCCCGGTCCCCGACGAGCTGCGGGCCGTCTCGTCGCTCCGCGATCGGGGGTACGGGGTAGCGCCCGGCTCACTGTTCCGGATCCGCTCGGCGCCGGGCATTCGCATCACGGTCAGCACCCTGTCGGCCGAAGAGATCCCATTCCTGGCCGAAGCGGTCGCGGCCTCCGTCCGTACCGATGGATTGGCTCTTCCCATGCGGTGAGACGTGTCCCCCGGAAGGGTCGTTGCGGGCGGCATCCTGTCGGACCTCGGGGGTACAACGGTGCCTATGTCATCGACCGACACGCCACCCGGCGCGCAGCAGTGGGTGCCGCCGCACCCGCGCGACATCGACGAGCTGAAAGCCGCGGCGGCCGGGTGCCGCGGCTGCGAGCTGTTCGAGAACGCGACGCAGACCGTCTTCGGCCGCGGCGCGGAGGACGCGCGGATCGCCTTCGTCGGCGAGCAGCCCGGCGACGTGGAGGACCAGCGCGGCCTGCCGTTCGTCGGCCCGGCCGGGCGGCTGCTGCGTGAGGCGGTGGACGAGGCCGGCATCGATCCGGCCCAGCTCTACATCACCAACGCGGTGAAGCACTTCCGGTTCGAGATGCGCGGCAAGCGGCGCATCCACCAGACGCCCGGCCCGGCGCACATCACCGCCTGCCGGCCCTGGCTGGTGGCCGAGTTCTCCCGGCTCAAGCCGGACCTGGTGGTGCTGCTCGGCGCCACAGCGGCGAAAGCGCTGCTCGGCCCGTCGTTCCGGGTCACCCGGTCCCGCGGCCAGTTGATGCCGTGGCCGGCGTCCGCCCAGCACCCGGAGGACTTCCCGGTCGCCGAGATCCAGGCGCTCGCCACGATCCATCCGTCAGCGGTGCTCCGCGCCGACGACCGGGACGCGGCGTATCGAGGGCTGGTCGACGATCTCAAGGTGGCGGCGACCGTTTGAGTACGCTCGTACGGTGCGGTTGACAGAATTCTGGGGACGGCTCGAGGAGTCGTTCGGGGCGTCGTATGCGCGCAGCATCGCGACGGATCAAGCTTTTTCGGCGCTCGGCGGGCGGACCATCGACGAGGCGATCACTCAGGGTGTCGAGACCGCCACCATCTGGCGAGCAGTGGTGGCGGCGTACCCCGATCGGGTGCCGTCTCGCCTGCGCTGACGCTTTTTCGTACGCTTGTTCTGGCGTGTCGCTCGTTCGTCGTACAGGTGTTCGGCTATTGTCCACAGCGGCTCGGCTATCCACAGGCCGGGGTGGGGCAGGAGATTTTTGTCGTACCCACCGCATACCGTGTCGGCCGTGGTGAACAGAAGCTCTTCGGCGAAGACCGCGAACGCGAAGTCGAATATTGGGGTGGCGGCAATGGCAGGTCCGGATCGGGAAAAGGCGCTCGAACTCGCGCTGGCACAGATCGACAAGCAGTTCGGCAAGGGGTCCGTGATGCGGCTCGGGGAGCGGCCGGTCGTGCAGACCGCCGTCATCCCGACGAGCTCCATCGCGCTCGACGTGGCGCTCGGCGTCGGCGGCCTGCCGCGAGGCCGCGTCATCGAGATCTACGGTCCCGAGTCGAGCGGTAAGACGACGGTCGCCCTGCACGCCGTGGCGAACGCGCAGAAGGCCGGCGGCATCGCGGCGTTCATCGACGCCGAGCACGCCCTCGACCCGGACTACGCGCGGGCCCTGGGCGTCGACACCGACGCTCTGCTGATCTCCCAGCCGGACACCGGTGAGCAGGCCCTGGAGATCGCGGACATGCTGATCCGCTCCGGCGCGCTCGACATCATCGTCATCGACTCGGTCGCCGCCCTCGTGCCGCGTGCCGAGATCGAGGGTGAGATGGGTGACAGCCACGTCGGTCTGCAGGCCCGCCTGATGAGCCAGGCGCTCCGCAAGATCACTGGTGTGCTGAGCAACACCGGCACCACCGCGATCTTCATCAACCAGCTCCGCGAGAAGATCGGCGTCATGTTCGGCTCGCCCGAGACCACGACCGGTGGCCGTGCGCTGAAGTTCTACGCCTCGGTCCGCCTCGACGTGCGGCGCATCGAGAGCCTCAAGGACGGCACCGACGTGGTCGGCAACCGGACCCGCGTCAAGGTCGTGAAGAACAAGGTGGCCGCGCCGTTCAAGCAGGCCGAGTTCGACATCATGTATGGCAAGGGCATCTCGCGGGAGGGCTCGCTCATCGACGTCGGCGTCGAGCAGAGCATCATCCGCAAGTCCGGCGCGTGGTACACGTATGACGGCGACCAGCTCGGTCAGGGCAAGGAGAAGGCGCGGGAGTTCCTCAAGGAGAACCCCGACGTCGCCGCCGAGATCGAGAAGAAGATCCTGGAGAAGCTCGGCGTCGGCCAGACCGCCGGCGACGCCGCCGGTGGCCCCGAGCTGCCGCCGGTCGACTTCTGATGCGGTGATCCGCGATGCCAGGACGACGTGGCGCGCGGTCCGGACGAGGGTGGGATGCCATCCCGCCCCGGACCGCGGACAGCCCGCCCGCTGACGGCTCACCGCCGCTGACGGGTCGCTACTACCTCGGCGGCTCCCCGGAGCGGGACGCCGCCCTGCTCGCCGGCGGTGGCGTTCCCCGCAGCGCCGGCCTGTCCCCGGGCGCCGAGCCGTTCCCGGGCGCCGAGCCGTCCCCGGGTGCTGACCCGTTCCCGGGCGCCGATCCCTCGCTGGGCGCCGACCCGGATCTCGTCGACGACGGCGGTGCGGGCTCGTCACGGGGCCGGGGCGGTGCGGGCTCGTCACGGGGCCGAGGCGGTCGGTCTGCTCGCCCCGCCGGCCGGCGGGGCGCTTCCCGAGGCTGGGAACCCCGCGGACGCGACATCAACGACGAGGACTCCGGCAGCGGCGGCACCGGCGACCGGGACGACTCCGGCCGGCGGAAAGCCGCTGACCCGCGGACCGAGTCGGAGATCGCCCGCGAGATCTGCCTGCGCCAGCTCTCCGTGCGTCCGCGGACGCGTGCCGAGCTGGCGAAAGCGCTGGTCCGCAAGGGCATCTCCGAAGAGGTGATCGCCGAGGTCCTCGACCGTTACGACGAGGTCGGCATCATCGACGACGCCGCCTTCGCCCAGGCCTGGGTCTCCAGCCGGCATCACGGCCGCGGCCTGGCCCGCCGAGCGCTGGCGAACGAGTTGCGCCAGCGCGGTGTCGACGCGGAAGTGGCGAGTGCTGCCCTGGAGGCCGTCGACGACGAGGCCGAAGCCGAAGCCGCGCGAGCCCTGGTCGACCGCAAGCTGCGAACCGCCACGGGCACCCCGGACGCGGTCTTCCGCCGCCTGGTGTCGATGCTGGCCCGCAAGGGCTATCCGGCGGGCGTGGCCATCCGAGCGGTCAAGGACGCCTTGGCCGCCCGCGACGCCGAGGCCGCGGAGTTCGCCGACGCCATCGACCCCGACGCTCTGGCCGGCAGCCCCGACGCCGACGCCTAACCCCACAACCCGGCACGGAGATCTCGGGCCCGGCGCTCCGCGGCCTCGGCGCTCCGCGGTCCGGCGCTCCGCGGCCCCCGGCGGTCCCGGCTCCTCACAGCGGCCCCGGCTCACAGCGGTCCGGGCTCACAGCGGTCCCGGCTCACAGCGGCCCCGGCTCCACCCGTCCGTCGTGACCGTGCGTGCGCCGGCGGCCCCTCTTTCGTGCGCCGACCGAGCCGTCCCACCCCGCTACGACGAGCCGAGCGCTTTCCGACCTGCTCCCGAGCCCGGCTCCGCTGCCTACCCCGGCCGATCGCGGGCCCGGCTCCGGCGCCGAACGGCAGAGCGCGCCGTTGATGGCGATACCGGGACCTCTCACCGATATAGTCCTGATGTGAAATTCGTGGAGTTCCCACCGAACTCCCACGAGGGCCACCCCCGGTGCCACAGCTACACACGGTTGCGGCGAGGGCGATAATGAACGAGACCTCGGTTGCGACTCGGTAACGATGATCGAGGCGTCATCACACGGTACGTCGGAAATGCCCGGCGCGATCGTGAGCTGGGCGTAAGCGCGTCTGTGCCCTACGTCCCATCCGCTGCCGAATCATGAGTCCTTGACCGAAGCGGTGCTCGCGACCTAGCCTCGCGTTACACAAGGTTTGTTCGACCATCGCAAGCAACAGTCACAACATAGATCGCATTACATTACGGCATCACTTGAGCGCTTCATCCGTGCCAGCCGATGGCGTCACCGGCCGCGAGCCACGCGGGCGGCGACGCGACATATCGGTAGCCGACCCACAACTCCACACACTCTGATCCGAACGGCGAGCAGCCGGCCCGGGCGGGAAGGGCTCCGGCACCCCGATCACGTGGGGTGACGGTCATTCTCGACCAGGCGGGCATCGCTCAACTGAGCGCGAGCCGGCCATACGTACCCAAAAGCCCGCACGACGGCGCAACTGAACACCGCACGGCAGCCCGCTGCCGCGCGTCGGTGGCAGCGACTCGGAAACGCTGACACCGCGGAGGCAACCAGGGCACCGCCCGGGCTGCCGCTGTACCGCACCGTCGACACGCCACGGCAGGCCGCGAGCGCCAACCGGCGCAAGCGCATGCCGCGAACGGGCGGGCCCGCGGGGAAGCCGCGATGGGGGCAAGCCATCGGAAGCGGGCCGCCAAACGGCAGGCCGCGACCGGGCACCCGCACCGGGCACCCGCACCGGGCACCCGCACCGGGCGACCCGGCGAAGGGACGACCCGCGACCGGGCAGGCCACGCGAGCGCAGGCCGGCACCGCCGTGAGGGACGGAGACTGGAAGGCCGGGGAACCGGCGGCGAAGCGTATCGCCCCCGATGCCGTCCGCGATCACTGCCTTGGTCGGGCATCCCGCAGGATGGCCGCGCGCGTAGACCACCGCGCCGGCGGCGAAGGGAGACGCGGCGAGATGACCCCCCTGGACTGGGTGCTCGTGATTGCTGTCATCGTGCTCGCCGCGTCGGTGATAGCCGGGCTGGTCCTCGGGGCACGCGCGTTGCGTCAGATGCAGTCCGAGCGCCACGACGCCCACGAGCGGCAGGAGCTGGAGGTCGGCGCCGCTCAGGCGAAGATCGCCGACGCCAATGCCAAGGCCGCGTCCGTACGCGCCGAGACCGCCGCCGCGAAAGCCGAGGCCGGCGCGGCCCGGGCCGAGGCCCGCCGTGTCCTGGAGGCCGCGCACAGCGAGGCCGACACGATCCTGGAGCACGCGCACCGGCAGGCCGAAGCGGACGCCGAGCAACTCCGTACCGCCGCGCGCCGCTCCGGTGAGCGCGAGGTCGCGCTGCTCAACGCCACGGTGAAGGAGCAGGCCGCCGAGGTGGAGCGCCGGGCGGCCCGGATCGACGAGCGGGAGCGGCTGCACGCCGAGGAGGTGGAGCGCCTGGTCGAGCGGGAACGCCGGCTGGCCGCGCTGGAGAGCGATCTCACCACCAGGGAGGCGGCGCTCACCAAGCGCGAGGCCGAGATCGCCCGGGTGGAGGAGACGAAGCGCCGGGAGCTGGAGCGGATCGCCGCGCTGACCGCCGAGACCGCCCGGGCCGAGCTGATCGAGTCGATCGAGGGGCAGGCCAAGCGCGAGGCGGCGATCCTGATCCGCGACATCGAGACCGAGGCGAAGAACACCGCGGACACCCGCGCCCGGCACATCGTGGTGGACGCGATCCAGCGGATCGCCAGCGAGCAGACCGCGGAGAGCGTGGTCAGCGTCCTGCATCTGCCGAGTGACGAGATGAAGGGCCGGATCATCGGCCGTGAGGGCCGCAACATCCGGGCGTTCGAGTCGACGACCGGGGTGAACCTGATCATCGACGACACGCCGGAGGCGGTGCTGCTCTCCTGCTTCGATCCGGTACGCCGGGAGGTGGGCCGCCTCACCCTGGAGAAACTGGTGCTGGACGGCCGGATCCACCCGCACCGGATCGAGGAGGTCTTCGACAGCGCCAAGAACGAGGTGGAGATCCTCTGCGACCGGGCCGCCGAGGAGGCGCTCGTCGACGTCGGCATCACCAACATCCACCCGGAGCTGGTGAAGCTGCTGGGCCGCCTGCGGTACCGCACGAGCTACGGCCAGAACGTGCTGAAGCACCTGGTGGAGACCGCGCACATCGCCGGCATCATGGCGGCCGAGCTGGGCCTCGACGTGCCGACGATGAAACGGGCCGCGTTCCTGCACGACATCGGCAAGGCGCTCACCCACGAGGTGGAGGGCAGTCACGCGCTGATCGGCGCGGATCTGGCCCGCAAGTACGGCGAGCACGAGGACGTCGTGCACGCCATCGAAGCGCATCACAACGAGGTGCCGCCGCAGACCATCGAGGCCGTGCTCACGCAGGCTGCCGACGCGTGTTCGGGCGGTCGTCCCGGCGCTCGGCGGGAGAGCTTGGAGGCGTACGTGAAGCGCCTGGAGCGGATCGAGGAGATCGCCGGCGGCAAGGTCGGGGTGGAGAAGGTCTTCGCGATGCAGGCCGGCCGGGAGATCCGGGTGATGGTGCGGCCGGACGACGTCGACGACATCGGGGCGGCGGTGCTGGCCCGCGACGTGGCGAAGCAGATCGAGGAGGAGCTGACCTACCCCGGTCAGATCCGGGTCACAGTGGTCCGCGAGTCCCGGGTGACCGAACTAGCCCGCTGACGCCCCTGCCAAAACGGGCGGCCCGCCGCAGGTGCATGCGGCAGACCGCCCGACGGGCGTGTCCGAAGACGGTCAGTTGCCTCCGCCGCCGGCGCCCTCGGCCTGCGCGACCAGCGCGGCGGGCGGGGGCTGCGGCATCGGCGTCGCCGCGGTCTTGCGTCCCCGGGCGAGCCGGCGCTGGATGTACTGCGCGAGCTTGGAGAGCGAGTAGTTGACCACGATGAAGAGCACACCGATCACGATGTAGACCTGGATGGGGTTGCTCAGGACACCGATGATCTGCTTGCCGACGTTGAGCACTTCCTCGTAGCTGATGATGAAGCCGAGGGAGGTGTCCTTCAGCACCACGACCAGCTGGCTGATCAGGGCCGGCAGCATGATCCGGAACGCCTGCGGCAGCAGGATCATGCGGGTGGTCTGCATCGGGGACAACCCGATCGCGGCCGCCGCCTCACGTTGCCCGACCGGGAGGCCCTCCATGCCGGAGCGCAGGATCTCGGCGATCACCACGCTGTTGTAGATGGTGAGGCCGATGACCAGGTACCAGAGGGTGCTCATGGTGACGCCGAACTCCGGCAGACCGCGGGCCACGAAGAAGATCGTGATCACCACGGGGAGTCCGCGGAACACCTCGACGCAGATCCGGGTCACCGCGGTGAGCAGCGTGCTGAGCCCGCGCAGCAGGTACGCCGCCGGGGCGGAGAAACCGGGGAAGCGGCGCCCGGCGAGGCTCTTGAGCTGCAGCCGCAGCACCGCCAGCGCGGTGCCGATCACCAGGGATGTGATGATCGCCAGCACCGCCGCGATCAGCGTGTTCTTGATGCCGTAGCCGAGCCGATCCCAGACGGCGGAGAAGTTCTCGTTCCCGGGGTCGATCAGCGGACCCCAGAGCTCCATCGAGAACTGGCCCTTCTCGTCCAGCGGCACGTAGACGAAGAAGTAGGCGCCGGCCGCCACCACCGCGGCGGCGACGATGCTGAAGATCAGCGTCAGGCGTCGCTGGCGCGGGCCGGGGACGTCGTAGAGAACGCTCTGCTGGCTCATCGGGCCGCCACCGCCTGCCGCCGCTCGACCCGATCGAGGAAGGCGCCGAGGGGAACGGTCATGATCAGGTATCCGATCGAGATGCCGATGGCGACCGGTACGAAGGCGTACCCGCCCGCGGAGGTCAGCTGGTCGGCCGTCTGCGAGAGGTCGCCGACGACGCCGAAGAAGCCCACTAGGGCCGAGTTCTTGATCATGGCGATGATCACTGAGCCGAGAGGTACAACGGACGCCTTCCAGGACTGCGGGAGCACCACGTACCGGAGGTTCTGGCCGAAGGTCAGACCCAGTGACCGGGCCGCCTCGGCCTGGCCGGCGGGCACCGCGTTGACGCCCGAGCGCAGAGCCTCACAGACGAACGCCGCGGTGTACAGAACCAGTGCGATCAGGGCGAATCGGAAGTAGGGCAGGTCGGTGCCGAGCCGGGTGAAGACCGAGTCGAGCAACGGGATGCGCAGGAAGTCCGCGTTCGAGCCGAGGGCCGGCAGAGCGAACGCGGAGAAGAACAGCACCACGGTCAGTGGCATGTTGCGGAAGACGGTGACGTACGCGGTGCCGACCGCGCGCAGCGGCGGCACCGGAGAGATCCGAAGCACCGCCACGACGGCGCCCAGGATCAGGGCGCCGATCGCGGCCAGCACGCAGATCTGGAGGGTGAGCCAGAAACCGCCCGCGAAGACGTCAAAGTTGTCGATGAGCACACTCACGGGTGAGACTTCTCCTCATCCCCCGGATCAACGATGGAATCAGTAACGGTTGACGGTCGGCGCGGCGCCGAGCTCGGCGCCGAACTTACCGGCGGTCGCGTCCCAGGCC
Organism: Actinoplanes sp. NPDC023936; assembly: GCF_040639325.1. Taxonomy (NCBI): domain Bacteria; kingdom Bacillati; phylum Actinomycetota; class Actinomycetes; order Micromonosporales; family Micromonosporaceae; genus Actinoplanes; species Actinoplanes sp. NPDC023936. The sequence goes on from NZ_JBEZZR010000021.1 coordinate 137,368, forward strand.
TTCTGCCAGCGACCGTCCTGGAACGCCTTCTCCAGGGTGTCGTTGATGAAGGTCCGGAAAGCGGTGTCCTCGAGCTTCACGCCGATGCCGTACGGCTCCTTGGTGAAGTTCTCGCCGGCCAGCTTGTACTTGCCCTCGTTCTTGGCGATGTAGCCGAGCAGGATGACGTTGTCCGTCGTCACCGCGTCCACCTGTCCGCCGTCCACGGCGGTGATGCACTTGTCGTAGGTGTCGAAGAGGACCAGCTGCGAGGCGACGTCCTTCACGTACTTCTTGATCTCCTCAGCCGGCGTGGAGCCGGTGACCGAGCAGACCTTCTTGGTCCCGTCCTTGAACGAGTCCGGGCCGGTGATCGAGGTGTCGGCGTTCTTCACCAGGATGTTCTGACCGGCCTCGTAGTACGGCCCGGCGAACGCGATGCGCTTCTTGCGCTCGTCGTTGATCGTGTAGGTCGCCACGACCATGTCGGCGTTGTTGTTGATGATGGCGTCCTCGCGGACCTTCGAGGGCGTCTCGACGTACTCGATCTTGTCCTCGGGGATGCCCAGCTCGTCGACGATGATCTTCGCGACCTCGACGTCGAAGCCCTCCGGCTTGCCGGAGAGGCCCTTGAGGCCGAAGCCGGGCTGGTCGAACTTGGTGCCCAGCTTGATCGCCTGCGCCTTGTTGAGGCGCTCCATGGTGGTGCCGGCGGCGAAGCTCTTCTCGCTGCCCGAGCCGGCGTCCCCACCCGAGCTGTCGTCGCCGCCGCAGGCGGTCAGGCCCAGGACCAGGGCCGCGGCCGTGGCCGCCGCCGCTACGCGCGAAAACCGCATCAATTTCTCCTTTTTCGTCCGGGTCGGCCGCGGTGGCAGCGCGACCCGAGGCTCAGTACCTGAGTGTCAGTGCGTGAGGATCTTGGAAAGGAAGTCCTTGGCCCGCTCGGACCTCGGATTCGCGAAGAACTCCGCCGGGGGCGCCTGCTCGACCAGCTGGCCGTCGGCCATGAAGACCACCCGCTTCGCCGCGTGCCGCGCGAAGCCCATCTCGTGGGTGACCACCACCATGGTCATGCCCTCGCGGGCGAGCGAGGTCATTACGTCGAGGACCTCACCGACCATCTCGGGGTCGAGCGCGCTGGTGGGCTCGTCGAAGAGCAGTGCCTTGGGCTGCATGGCGAGCGCGCGGGCGATCGCGACGCGCTGCTGCTGGCCGCCGGAGAGCTGAGCCGGGTATTTGTCGGCCTGGTTGGCGATGCCGACCCGCTCCAGCAGGCCCATGGCCCGGTCGCGGGCCACCGCCGGCTTCTCCTTGCGCACCTTGACCGGCCCGAGCATCACGTTCTGCAGGATGGTCTTGTGCGCGAAGAGGTTGAACGACTGGAACACCATGCCGACCTCGCTGCGCAGCCGGGCGAGCGCCCGGCCCTCGGCGGGGAGCGGCTGCCCGTCGAACGTGATCGTGCCGGAGTCGATCGGCTCCAGCCGGTTGATGGCGCGACACAGGGTGGACTTGCCGGACCCGGAGGGCCCGATCACGACCACCACCTCGCCGCGCGCGACAGACAGATCCACGTCCTGCAGCACGTGCAAGGGTCCGAACCACTTGTTGACGCTCTCCAGCACGATGAGTGCTTCGTCTGTCACCCCTGGTCCATCCACTCGTTGTCGGTTCACTTGAATGGTCACACCCTAGGGGGCAGTCAGTATCGGATCGTGTCGAGAATGGTCACGGAGCGGTAACACAGCCCATGCCGGGTGGGAGGGGTGTAAAGCATGGTGGAGATGGCGGACGGCCTCTGGAACTGGTGTGTCGCCCGGCGCCTGGACGCCGACCGCGTGCGGGGCGCGCTGGCCGGCGCCCTGGAACGCGGAGTCGGCGAGATCGAGAACGCCCGGCCAGGCGCGCTGATGACGGATGTCTACCACGTCGGCGGCGACTTCCCGACCCTGGTCGACGTCTATCTGGCACCCACGGACGTGGCCGAGGAGACCATCGCGAGCGCCGTCGCCGTCCGGCTGGGCGTCGCCGTCCTGCTGCCCGACGACACCCTCAACCCGACCCGATATGTCCTGGCCGAGCCGGATGGCGCCCTGCGCGCGGTGCATGTGACGGAGACCGAGACCGACGACGGGCCCGAGCGCCGCCACCTCCGGCCGTGCACCGGCTCCGACCCGGCCTGCGCCGCTCCGGGCGGGTGTGACCGTTCGCGGTTCAAACCCGACCCGACACCGGAGCGGCCCCCGACGGCTTAGCGGGTAGCCTGGTCAATTGCCATGACTACCGAAATCCAGGGCAGCGCCCGCACCTACGACGTGCGCACCTACGGCTGCCAGATGAACGTGCACGACAGCGAGCGGATCTCCGGCCTGATGGAGGACGCCGGCTATGTGCGCGCCGCCAGCGCGGACGCGGCGGACGTCGTGGTCTTCAACACCTGCGCGGTCCGGGAGAACGCCGACAACCGCCTCTACGGCAACCTCGGCCACCTGCGCCCGACGAAACTGAAGAACCCGGGCATGCAGATCGCGGTCGGCGGCTGCCTGGCACAGAAGGATCAGGGCGACATCGTCAAGAAGGCGCCCTGGGTCGACGTGGTCTTCGGCACCCACAACATCGGGTCGCTGCCGGCCCTGCTGGAGCGCGCCCGGCACAACGAGGAGGCGCAGGTCGAGATCCTCGAGTCGCTCGAGGTCTTCCCCTCCACGCTGCCCACGAAGCGCGAGTCGACGTACGCGGGGTGGGTCTCCATCTCGGTGGGCTGCAACAACACCTGCACGTTCTGCATCGTCCCGTCGCTGCGCGGCAAGGAGAAGGACCGCCGCCCCGGCGACATCCTGGCCGAGGTGCGCGCCCTGGTCGCCGAGGGCGTCCTCGAGGTGACACTGCTCGGGCAGAACGTGAACTCCTACGGCGTCGAGTTCGGCGACCGGCTCGCCTTCGGCAAGCTGCTGCGCGCCACCGGCGAGGTGGAGGGCCTGGAGCGGGTCCGCTTCACCAGCCCGCACCCGAAGGACTTCACCGACGACGTGATCGCCGCGATGGCCGAGACGCCGAACGTCTGCCACTCGCTGCACATGCCGCTGCAGTCCGGCTCCGACCGCGTGCTCAAGGCCATGCGCCGCAGCTACCGCCAGGAGAAATACCTCGGCATCATCGACAAGGTCCGCGCCGCCATGCCGGACGCCGCGATCACCACGGACATCATCGTCGGCTTCCCCGGCGAGACCGAGGAGGACTTCGAGCAGACCCTCGAGGTGGTCCGCCGGGCCCGGTTCTCCAGCGCCTTCACGTTCCAGTACTCGAAGCGTCCCGGCACCCCCGCCGCGATCATGGAGGACCAGCTCCCCAAGGCGGTCGTCCAGGAGCGCTACGAGCGGCTGATCGCCGAGCTCGAGGACATCACCTGGGCCGAGAACAAGAAGCTGGTCGGGGAGAAGGTCGAGGTCCTGGTCGCGGTCGGCGAGGGCCGCAAGGACGAGCGCACCGGCCGGATGAGCGGCCGCGCCCGCGACGGCCGCCTGGTCCACTTCGCGACGGGCGCGACCACGCCGCGTCCCGGGGACATCGTCGAGACGGTCGTGACCTACGCGGCCCCGCACCACCTCAACGCCGACGGCGACCCGCTCTCCCACCGCCGCACCCGCGCGGGCGACGCCCACGAGGCGGGCCGGGCCCCGAAGCTCAAGGGCGTCTCGCTGGGCCTGCCCACCATCGGCGCCCCCGCCCCACTGCCGCCGGTCCAGGGTTGCGCCCTCTAAAAACAGGACATTTTACGCGCGAAGACTCCCCAAAAGCACCAAAACGCTCCCGCTCGAGCGGCCACCTGACGGCCCCTTCCGCCGGCGCGTCCCGCCGCCGGCCCCGGCGGCCCCTCACCCGCCGCGTGTGAAGTTGAGGCGCGCTGCGCACCCGAACTCCCCACGCGGTTGGTTGCCCGGGTTGCGTGTGGAGTTGGGGCGCGCTGCGCACCCGAATTCCACACGCGGTTGGTTGCCCGGGTTGCGTGTGGAGTTGGGGCGCGCTGCGCACCCGAGTTCCACACGCGGTTGGTCACCCGGGTTGCGTGTTGATGTGGGGTGCGCTGCGCACCCGAATTCCACACGCGGTTGGTCGCCCGGGTTGCGTGTGGAGTTGAGGCGCGGTTTGCACCCCAACTCCCCACGCGATTTCAGGTTGACTGCAGGGTGCGGGTGGCTGCTCTGAGGTGGGTCAGCAGGGCGGCCGTCCCCGGCGGGTCGGGTGGGTCGCCGGCCACCGCCACGGAGATCCGGCGGCCCGCGTCCGGCAGCGGGACGACGCGCACCCGGGGGTTCCGGTGGGCGGCCAGCGCCAGCGCCGGCAGCGTGGTGACGCCGAGCCCGGCCGCGACGAGCGCCTGCACCGCCACGTAGTCGTCAGTGGTGAACCGGATGTCCGGCGTGAACCCCTCGGCCGCGCACGCGCTGCGCAACCGTCCCTGGCACCGTTCACAGCCCCCGATCCACGGCCGGTCCCGGTGGTCCGCGAGCCGATCCCCGTCCCACCCCGCCGGCGCGACCAGGTTCGTCCCCTCGTCCAGCAACTGCTCGTGGCGCAACCCGTCCAGCCCCGGCCCACCGGGGAACGCGAACACCACCGCCGCCTCCACCTCGCCGCTGCGCAGCAGCCGCGCCGCTTCCGGCGGCTCGGCCTCGGTGAACCGCAGATCCACCTCCGGGTGCGCCTGAGCGAACGTCGCCGCCGCCACCGGGACGAACGTGCCGAGCGCCGACGGGAACGCCGCGAGCCGCACCCGCCCGCTACGCAGCCCGGTGTGCGCGGCCAGTTCCGCCTCGGCGGCGGTGAGCCGTCCCAGGATCTCCTCGGCCCGGTCGGCCAGGAGGCGGCCGGCCTCGGTGAGCCGCACGCCCCGGCCCACCTTCTGGAGCAGCACGCTGCCGGTTTCCGCCTCGAGCCGGGCCAGGTGGTGACTCACCGACGGCTGGGCGTAGTGCAGGGCACGGGCGGCCGCGGTGACGGATCCGTGCCGGGCGACCGCGACCAGCACGGAGAGCCGGGTTACGTCGAGCATCGCAGCAACGTATCAACGGGTTCTATCGGTAAGCAAAGACTTTGACATTGGACCTATGCGTCACGGCGGCCGACGATCGACACCATGGAACTCACCCTCGCCGACGTGCGTGCCGCCCGGTCGCTGCTCGCCGACCACCTGCCGCCGACGCCGATCTGGTCCTACCCGCTCGTGGACCGGGCCACCGGCGCCACCGTGCTGATCAAGCACGAGAACGCGCAGCCGGTCGGAGCGTTCAAGGTGCGCGGCGGATTGACGCTTTTGTCGCGGATGACAGAGGCGGAGCGTGGTCAGGGCGTCGTCACGTACTCCACCGGCAACCACGCGCAGTCCATGGCGTACGCGAGCCGGGTCTTCGGCGTGGACTGCACCGTGGTCATGCCGACCGGCACCCCGAGGGCGAAGGTCGAGGCGGTCGAGGGCTGGTCGGCCACCGCGCTGCTGAGCGGGGACTCGCTGGGGGCAGCGGAACGCCACGCCGGGAAACTGGCCGCGGAGACCGGCGCCCGCCTGATCAGCCCCGGTGACACGCCGGAACTGCTGGCCGGGGTCGGCACCCTGTACCTGGAGATCCTGGAGGCACACCCGGACCTGGACGCGATAGTCGTGCCGGTCGGCAGCGGCACCGGCGCGGCGGCCGCCTGCGTGGTGGCCGAAGCCCTCGCGCCGCACTGCGCGGTGATCGGTGTCCAATCGTCGGCGTCGCCGGCCGCCCACGACTCCTGGCGTTCCGGGACCCTCGCGGAGCGGCCCAACCGGACCGCCGTGGCGGGTCTGGCCACCGGCCGCGGTTACGCCCTGCCGCAGCGGCTGATGGCGGGCCGGCTCAGGGACTTCCTGCTGGTCACCGACGAGCAGATCACCGAGGCCCGCCGCCTGCTGTCCACTGCGGCACACACCCAGGCCGAGGGCGCCGGCGCGGCGGCGCTGGCCGCCGTCATGACCCACCAGGAACACTTCGCCGGCCGCCGGGTGGCCGTGATCTGCACCGGGGCAAACGCCGACATGTCCGAACTGTCGGCGCTGACGGAAGAGGGGGCCGGAAGCCCGGCCATGCACCGGTAGCGAAACCGGCCGGACGGCCGTGACCCGGCAGCGAGGCCGCCCCGGACTCTCGGGCGCCTCCGGTCCTGCGTACCGGAACGGAAAAGGCGGCGGGCCAACGGCCCGCCGCCTGATCACGCGGCTGAGGTCAGTTCGCCTGCTCGGCCAGAGCGAGGAACTGGCGCTTCGACGCGAGGGCCTGCTCGGCCTCCTTGATCCGGCGCGCGTCGCCGGCGGCCTGGGCGCGCGCGAGACGCTGCTCGGCCTCGGCCACCTGGTCGCGCATCTGACGCAGCAGCGGGTTGTCCTGCGGGGTGGTCTTGCGCCAGGCGGAGTCCATCGCGACGCGGATGCGCTCCTCGGCGGCCCGCCAGCGACGGTCCAGCGAGGCGGCAGCCTCACGCGGAACCCGGCCCGCCTCGTGCCACGCGGCCTGCGCGTCACGCAGTTTGTTCTGCGCGCCGCGGGCGTCCGCGTCCACGTCGAGCGCCTCGAGCTCGGCGAGGATGGCCTGCTTCTTCTCCAGGTTGCCCTGGTACTCCGCGTCGCGGGCCGAGAAGACCTCGCTGCGCCGGGTGAAGAACGCGTCCTGAGCGGCCCGGAAGCGTTCCCAGAGGCGCTGCTCGGCCTCCTTGGCGGCACGGGGCGCCGCCTTCCACTCGGTCATCAGCTCCTTGAGCCGGTTCGCCGTGCTCGACCACTCGGTCGAGTCGGCGAGGCTCTCGGCCTCGGTGACCAGCTCCTCCTTGGCGGTCTGCGCCTGCTTGCGCTGACCGTCGAGGGTGGCGAAGTGCGCGCCACGCCGGCGGGTGAACCCGTCCCGCGCGGTCGCGAACCGCTTCCACAGCTCGCCGTCGGTCTTCTTGTCGACGCCGCGGATCGTCTTCCACTCGTCGAGGATCTCCTTGAGGCGGTCGCCGGCCGTCTTCCAGCCGGTCGCCTCGGCGGCGATCTTCTCCGCTTCCTCGACGAGCGCGGTCTTGCGCGCGAGCGCCTCGGCGCGGGCCACCTCACGGGCGGCGCGGGCCTCGCCGGCCTTCTCCTCGGCGAGGGCGGCGAGCCGCTCCAGCCGGGCCGCCAGGCCGTCGATGTCGCCGACCACGTGCGCCTCGTCGAGCGTGGTGCGCAGACGTTTCACGCTGCTCAGCGAATGCGAAGCGTCGGCGGCGCCCGACTTGAGGCGAGCCTCGACGAGGTCGACCTCGGTCACCAGGTCGGCGAATCGGCGAGCGAAGTGCGCCAGACCCTCCTCCGGCGTACCAGCCTGCCAGGAGCCGACCACCCGGTCGCCCTCGGCGGTCTTCACGTACACGGTGCCGTCGGCATCCACGCGCCCGAAGGCCGTCCAGTCGTTCATCAGCTCATCCTCGTTCTCCCGGCGCCGCCTGTCCCGTTCTCAGGACCCACGGCCACCGCCACAGCGCAGTGAATGCCAACCTTCCCACGGGCATTCTTTCTCGCGCATTGTCACAGGTCCAACCCGGTCCGGGGAAAGCTCCCGCGAGCGACCGTGACACAACGGTGTCCTACGGTTGGCCGGTGCCGTCCCGAGCAGGTCATCGAGTGGTCACCGTCGTCGGCCCGACGGCGGCCGGCAAGTCCGCCCTGAGCATCGCTCTCGCCCATGAACTGGGTGGTGAGGTGGTCAACGCCGACTCCATGCAGCTGTACCGCGGCATGGACATCGGCACCGCCAAGCTGAGCCTGGCGGAACGCGAGGGCGTTCCGCACCATCTGCTCGACATCTGGGACGTGACCGAGCCGGCCGCTGTCGCGGAGTACCAGCGGCTGGCCCGGGCGGCGATCGACGACATCGCCGGCCGTGGCCGGGTGCCGCTGCTGGTCGGCGGGTCGGGTCTCTACGTGCGGGCGGTGCTGGAGGACTTCGCGTTCCCGGGGACGTCTCCGGAGATCCGTTCCCGGCTCGAAGAACGGCTCGCGGCCGTCGGCCCCGCCCCCCTGTACGCCGACTTGTCGGTCAAGGACCCGGCGGCGGCCGCCAAGATCCTGCCCTCCAACGGCCGGCGGATCGTCCGGGCCCTCGAAGTCATCGAGCTGACCGGCAAGCCCTTCACCGCCGCCCTGCCCGACCCGGTGCCGGTCTACGACGCCGTGCAGATCGGGGTCGACCGGGACACCGCCGAACTGGACCACCGGATCGCGCTGCGGGTCGACCTGATGTGGGCGGCCGGCCTGGTCGAGGAGGTGCACGGCCTGACCGGCATCCGGGACGGCCGGACCGCCTCCCGCGCCCTCGGCTACCAGCAGGCGCTCGCGCAGATCGACGGCGCGATGACCGAGGCCGAGGCGAAGGACGACACGGTCCGCGGCACCCGCCGGTTCGTGCGCCGGCAGCGCTCCTGGTTCCGCCGCGACCCCGCGATCACCTGGCTGGACGGCGCCGCGCCGACGCTGGTGGCCGACGCTCTGGCTGTTGCGCGATGATGGGCGGCGTGCGTTTCACCGAAGGACTGCGATTCACCAAGGGCCACGGCACCGGCAACGACTTCGTGATCCTCCCCGACCCGGACGGGGAGCTCACGCTCACGCCGGAGCTGGTCGCCGCGCTCTGCGACAGGCGCCGGGGCATCGGCGGCGACGGCGTCCTGCGGGTGGTGCGCAGCGCCAAGCACCCGGAGTCGGCCGGTTCCGCCGGCGAGGCCGAGTGGTTCATGGACTACTGGAACAGCGACGGCTCGATCGCCGAGATGTGCGGCAACGGCGTCCGCGTCTTCGTCCGCTACCTGCTGGAGAACGACCTCGCCACGCCCGGCCCTGCGGGCCTGCCGGTGGCGACGCGATCCGGGATCATGGTCGCGGTGGTCGGGGCGGAGACGATCCGGGTGCGGATGACCACCCCCCGGGTGTACGCGGGAAGCACCGCGACCGTCGGATCCCTGACCGTCCCGGGAGTCGCTGTGGACTGCGGCAACCCGCACCTGGTCTGCGGCCTGCACGACGGGGTCGCCCTCGGCTCGCTCGACCTGTCCCGGGAGCCGGTCTTCGACCCGGCGGTCTTCCCCCAGGGTGTGAACGTGGAGTTCGTCGAGCCGGGCGAGCCCGTCGACGGGGTGGACGGGCACGTGCTCATGCGGGTGCACGAGCGCGGCTCCGGCGAGACGCTGTCCTGCGGCACCGGGGCGCTCGCGGTCGGCGCGGTGGCTCTCCGTGACCGTGGGCGCCAGGTCGGCTCGATCGCGGTGGACGTGCCCGGCGGCCGGCTGACCGTGATCGCCGACGAGGCGGGGGGCTGGTGGCTGGAGGGCCCGGCCGTGCTGGTCGCGACGGGGTCGGTGGACCTCTCCGGGGCGTTCTGATGCTGCATCGCGTCGCCCACCGGGGTTACGCCGCCGCCGCCCCGGAGAACACGCTGCCCGCCTTCGAGGCGGCGGTGCGAGCCGGCGCCACGATCGTCGAGTTCGACGTCCGGGTCACCGCCGACGGCGTGCCCGTGGTGATCCACGACCGCACCGTGGACCGCACCACCACCGGCCGCGGCCGGGTCTGGGACCTGCGCTGGGACGAGATCGCCGAGCTGGACGCGGGAATCCGCTTCAGCCCGGCGTTCACCGGCGTCCGGGTGCCGTCCCTCGCCGAGGCCCTGGACCTGCTCCGCCCGGCCCCGCCCGACCTGCTCGTCGAGATCAAGAGCCCGGCCACCCTGGACGAGGTCAAGACGGTGATCGCCGAACTGGCGTCCCACGACCTGCTGGACCGGACCGTGGTGCAGAGCTTCGACCCGGACGTGCTCCGCAAATCCCGCGAGATAGCCCCCGAGCTGCGCCGCGGCCTGCTCTTGTTCCGCTTCGACGCGGAAACCGTGTCCCAGTGCCGGGACCTGGGCGTGACAGTCTGCAACCCCTCGGTGGTGGACGTCCTGCACGGGCGGCCGGTGGTGGCGGAGCTGGCCGCCGCGGGTGTCAGCGTGATGCCGTGGACGGCGAACGACCGCTCCCAGTGGCCGGCGCTGGTGGAGGCCGGGGCAGCCGGCCTGATCACCGACTACGTGGGCGAACTGACCGGCTGGTCCACCAGATAGCCCTTACCGCCGCCCCGCCGCGATCTTGGCGAGTTAACTCGCTGCTGTGCGCAGGTCTCCAAGATCGCGAAAGCCGGCGGGGCGGCGGGCGGCAGGCCGGCGGGGCGGCTAGACGTGGACTTCGCACATGGTTGTGGACTGCCGTTATAGCCATCGTGGTCGGGTGGGATCGATGTTGAGTAGGGCGAGGAGTTGGGCTT
>NZ_JBEZZR010000022.1:0-141008 GCF_040639325.1 Actinoplanes sp. NPDC023936
TCGCCGCCAACATCGACCGAACCTCATCCGAGACCGCCATAGCAGATCAACGAATGGAAATCCGTTAAGCAACGCGTTGTTCTCCGACGAGCCCTTATCGGGCGTGATTACCTGCCTGCGCTACGGCTCGCCCTCGGCGGCGGCCAGACCTTGGAACATCGGAGGCGCTCCGACCAGGGACGGCCGCGGTGCGCGCTCAAGATCGGCCGAACGGCGTGGCCGGGGACTGTTGGGCGGCGTGGCCGGGGACGGCCGAACGGCGTGGTCAGGGGCGGCCCAGCAACGCGCCCAGGCTGGCGTCCGAGGCGGCCAGCGCGTCCCGGTCGAACGTACTGCCGGACGCGACCAGCTCCACCGCCCCCGTCCGCTCGATCAACTCCGCGAGCCTGCTCTCCACCCGCGCCGCCGTCCCGATGATCGCCGCCGCCACGGTCTGCTCCACGTACTGCTGCTGCCGCGCGGACCGCCGACCGGCCCGGACCGCGGCCACCGGCTCCAGCGGCGGGAACACCCCCGTGGTACGGCTCTGCGCCATGGCCCACGCCTCCGGCAGGATCAGTTCGGCAGCCTCGTCAGCGGTATCCGCGATCAGTACGTCGACACTGACCGCCACCCGGGGCTCCGCCTGTTGAGCCGACGGCCGGAAGTCCCGCCGATATCCCGCCAGCGCCTCCAGCCCCGGCGCGGGATCTCCGCCCACCCCCAGCAGCGGCCCGCCGACGATCACCGGGAGCCCGGCCTCGGCGGCGACCCGCAGCCCGGTCCCGGTGGCCAGCACGTGGAGCGGAACCGGCCCGTCCGGCTGCGGATGCAGCGTGACTTCCGCCGTCCCACCGAGGAATCCCCGTAACTCGGCGATGTCGGCCGCGAAGTCGCTGTCGCCCTGCCGCAGGGCCCGGCGTACCGGGGCGGTGAAGCCGGGGGAGCGGCCCAGCCCCAGGTCGACCCGGCCCGGCGCGAAGGCGGACAGGGTGGCGAACTGCTCGGCGACGACGATCGGCTGGTGGTGCGGCAGCATCACCCCGGCCGAGCCGAGCCGGATGCGCGAGGTGGCGCCGGCGACAGCGGTCAGCAGCACGGCCGGGGCCGCGCCCGCGATGCCGGCCACGCCGTGATGCTCGGCGACCCAGAACCGGTCGTACCCGAGTCGTTCGGCGTGGGCCGCCCGCGCGACGGTCCCGCGGAGCGCCGCCGCCTCGGTCTCACCGGCGCGGGTACGGGACCGGTCCAGCAGCGAAAGCTTGATCACGAAGGGTGCAGCGTCCCAGGCCGGCCGCCTGTTCCCAGGTCAGGCGGATCAGGAGACGGGCCGCGGGCCGGGAGGCGGGCGCGGGTCAGGAGGCGCGCCGGGCGGGCAACCGGAACATCGGGTCTTCTCCTCAGCGGCAACGGCGTGGAGAATCGGTCGCCGCCGATCATCACCGACCCGGGGACCGGACCATGCCTTTCGATGGGTTCATCTCGTACAGCCATGCCGCCGATGGGCGTCTCGCGCCTGCCGTGCAGCGTGGCCTGCACCGGCTGGCGCGGCCCTGGCACCGGCGCCGGGCGTTGTGGATCTTCCGGGACCAGACCGGGCTGGCTGTCACGCCGGGCCTGTGGTCGTCGATCCAGACCGCGCTGGACGGCTCGCAGTACTTCGTGCTGCTCGCCTCGCCGGAGGCGGCCCGCTCGCCGTGGGTGAACAAGGAGATCGAGCACTGGGTGACCACGAAGTCGCCGCAGCGGATCCTGCCGGTGCTGACCGACGGCGAGTGGCGGTGGGACACGGCGGCCGGTGACTTCACCGGCGACTCCACGGCGGTGCCGGACGCGCTGCGCGGGGTGTTCGCCGAGGAGCCGCTCTACCTGGATCTGCGCTGGGCCCGCGACGACCTGCACCTGAACCTGCGGCACGCCCGGTTCCGGGACTCGATCGCGCAGCTCGCCGCGCCGATGCACGGCGTCAGCAAGGACGAGCTGGAGAGCGAGGACGTGCGGCAGCATCGGCGGGCCCGCCGGCTGTGGTCGGCGGCGACCGCGACGCTGGTGGCGCTCGCGATGGTGGCCTCGCTCACCGGGGTCCTCGCGATGCGCAACGCCGGCCGGGCCAACGCCGCGGCGGTGGAGGCGCATCGGCAGCAGCGGATCGCCTCCGAGCAGCGCGGCAGCGCCGAGCGGGCCACCGAGGAGTCCCGCCGGCAGCAGCAGAACGCCCAAACCCAGGAGGAGCGGGCGCAGGCGGCCGCGGAGGAGACCCGGCGGCAGGAGCGACTGGCCGGCGAGCAGCGCGCGCTGGCCGACGAGGCGGCGGCGGAGGCCGCCACCCAGCAGGAGAACGCCGGCCGGCAGGAGGAGAACGCCCGGCGGCAGCAGGAGAACGCGAGACGGCAGGGGGAGAACGCCCGGCGGCAGCAGGAGAACGCCCGGCGCGCGGCGGAGGACGCCCGGCGCGAGCAGGAGAACGCGCGCCGCCACGAGGAGGACGCCCGCCGGCAGAAGGAGAACGCCCGGCGGCAGCAGGAGGACGCCCGCCGGAACGCCGAGGACGCCCGCCGGCAGAAGGAGGACGCCGAGCGGCAGAAGGGCAACGCCCGGCGTGCCGAGCAGGAGGCCCGGCGGCAGCAGCAGCTCGCCGACCAGGCGGAGAGCCGGGCCCGGGAGCAGGAGCAGCTGGCGCGGCACCACCAGAAGCTGGCCGCGGAGGCGACCGAGGAACGGCAGCGGCAGGAGAAGATCGCCCGCGAGCAGGAGGCACTGGCCCGGGAGGCGGCCGAGGAGGCCCGCCGGCAGCGGGAGGAGGCGGCGCTGCAGCGGCGGATCGGGATCAACCAGCGGCTCGTCGAACGGGCCCGGGCGATGATCGGCGACGATCCGAGGAAGGCCCTCATGCTGGGGGTGGCCGCCCAGCGGCTGCACGCCGACGCCCCGACGAAGGACCAGCTCAGCCACCTCGTCATGTCGACGAACTACGCCGGGGCCCTGGATGGCGTGACGGATGTCGTCAGCGTCGCGGACCGGGTGCTCGCCACCGCGGACGCCGCCGGGACGGTGTCGCTGTGGAACGTGGCGGATCCGGCGAAACCGGTCCGGCTGACCCGGTTGCCGGCCTCCGGCGCGGCGGACACCACCCTGGCGGTGAGTACCGGCGGGCAGACCCTCGCGATCGCCGACGGAAGCGCCACCGCGACGCTGTGGAACATCGAGGACCACACTTCCCCGGTACGGGCGAAGCCCCTCACGGACGCAGCGGGGATCGTCGCCGTGACGTTCAGCCCGGACGGCCGTACCGTGGCGACCAGCAACCGCGACAAGTTCACCGTCCTGTGGGACGTCCCGCCCGGCCGGGACCCGGTCGCGCTCGCCACGCTGCCGCAGGCGTCCGCGCTGACGTTCAGCCCGGACGGCCGGACCGCGGTGACCAGCGGCGCGAAGGCCACGGTGTGGAACCTGGCCGACCGGGCCGCCCCGGTGGCGCTCACCACGCTGACCGGCGCCCGTCCCGGCGGTCTCGTCGCGTTCAACCCGAAACTGGCCGTGGTCGCCGTCGAGGAGGACCTCGGCTGGATGGCGCCCTGGGACCTGCGGGACCCGGCCGCACCGAGACGCGGCTCCGGCGTGGAGCCCAAGGTCAGGGGCTCCACCCTCACCCGGATCGGGTTCAGCCCGGACGGGCTCGCGCTGGTTCTCAGCGATTCGAGTGGGACGACGACCCTGACGAACTTCTCGCTCGGCTCGCTGCCGGGCCAGGCCACCTCGCTGGGCAGGATCGCCACGCTGACCGGCCGGGACGGCCCGATCCGGTCGATGTCGCTGAGCCCCGACGGCCAGATGCTGTTCACCGCGGGCCAGCGCGGGACCGCGACGCTGTGGCGGATCCGGGGCGCGTTCGGGCGCGACCCGATCGCCGCGTTCTCCCGGCCGTCTCCCGCGGACGTCGTCGGTGTGGCGTTCGGCCCGGACGGCCGGAGCGTGCTCGCCGCGGACGCGCCGGGCACGGCCGTGACCTGGGACCTGACCGATCCGGCCCACCCCGTCGAGCGTCCCGCCCAGACGTTGAACACCGGCCGGATCCAGCTGATGAAGCAGAGCCCGGACGGCCGTACCCTGGCCGTCGGGGGCATGGACGAGGTGGTCTGGCTGCTGGACCTGACCGCCCCGGACGGTCCCGCCGTGCTGACCACCATCGGCAAGGGCGGCGAGGACGTCAGCGCCTTCACGTTCAGCCCGGACGGGCAGACCCTGGCCATCGGCCGGGCGGACGGCACCACGACCCTGTACGACCTGGCCGACCGATCCCGGCCGGCCACGATCACCAAGGTCACCGACCGCGGCGTCGTGAACGTGATCACGTTCAGCGCGGACGGCCGCACGATGGCCGTCGGCGCCGGGTACATCGTCTCGCTGTGGACCCTGGCCGACCGATCCGCCCCGGTGCGCCACGCGGAGTTCGGCACCGGTGACCTCGTCTTCGCCGCGGCGCTCAGCCCGGACGGCCGTACCCTCGCTGTCGGCGCCGGTTTCACCGGCTCGGTGGCCCTGTGGGACATCGCCGACCTGGCCCGGCCGCACCGGACCGCCACGTTCCAGGGCACCGACAGCGGGACGCGCTGGCTGGGGTTCAGCCCGGACGGGCACACCCTGGCGACGGCGGGGATCAGCGAGGCCCGGCTGTGGGAGGTCACCGACCGCAGCACACCGTTCCGGTACGCCACCCTGGCGAACCCCAAGCTGAAGACCATCGACCTCACGTTCAGCCCGGACGGCCGCACCCTCGCCGCCGGTGGCAGCCGCCACGTCACGCTCTGGGACTACGCGGTGCCGCCGGACCTCGCCGCCGCCCCGGACACCCACGCCTGCGCGATCACCGGCCGGGGTCTGAGCGAGGAGGAGTGGAACCGCTACATCCCCGAGCTCCCCTATCAGCCCACCTGCTGACCGATGCGGGCTCCGGCACGGGTGGTGCGAGAATCGGCGGCGTGCCGGTGGGGGAGAAGCGGACGCGGCGTCGGGGGCGGGTCCTCGAGGAGGCGATCCTGGACGCCGCGTGGGCGGAGCTGGCCGAACGCGGGTGGTCCGGGTTCACCGTCGAGGGTGTGGCCGCGCGGTCCGGTGCGGCGAAGTCGGTGATCTACCGGCGGTGGAGCGGGCGGGTCGAGCTGGCGCACGCCCTGCTGGCCCGCGGCGGGGCGGCGACGCCGGAGACCGTCGAGTCCCGGGGCGACCTGCGCGCCGATCTGCTGGCGTTCCTGCGGGACACGGTGCGGTTCCTCGGCGGGCCGTTCGGCGACGCCTCCCGGGGGATCGTCATGGAGGGCGATTCCGGTCACCACGCGAGTGTCTTCGGTGGCCGGGTCCTGGCCGCGCTCGTCGGTGAGCTGGTCGACCAGGCCCGCCTCCGCGGTGAGATCAGCGGCTCGCCGTCACCGCTGGCGCTCAACATCGGTCATGCCGTGGTGATGTGGGAGTTCACGCTCACCCACCGCCTGCCGGCCGACGACGATCTCGCGCGGCTCGTCGACGAGGTGTGGTTGCCGGCGATCCGCTCCGCGCCGGCCTGACGCGGAGCGGTTCACCTCGAGGACCTTTCCCGGTACGGGGTCAGCACCACCGGCCCGATCAACCCGGTGCGCTGCCAGTCCGCCATCCGGTAGTTGCTGTCGCCGCTCGCCCGGACCGCGTTGAACATCGTGGTGGCGACCCGTACCTCGATCGTGTTCCGTCCCGGGCGGAGCCGGGTGCCCAGGTCGATGCGGTCCCGGTCGGACTGGTTCACCACGACGGCGCTGCCGTTGACGGTGACCGCGACGGTGTCCAGCACGTCACCGAGCGCCAGGTAGGCGCCGGTGGCCGGCCGGTCCGCCGGGAGCTCGACCGTCGTGGTGTAGACGCCGATGCCGGACGAGGTGCTGAGATCGACCGGCCCGGTGATCTCCCGCCAGGACGGCAGCCGCCCGTCCGGCCCGGCGGTCACCGTGACCGCGGGCTGATCGGTCTTCACGGTGGTGTACTGGTTCTCGCCCGGCGTCCAGGTCTGCGCCCGCAGCGTCCAGGAGTTCAGCGCCTGCCCCGCGGCGATCTCCCGGCTGCCGGTCACCGCGGATCCCGTCCCGAGCCGGGCGGACGGCTTCGCCACCGCGAGGATGACCTTGTCGTAGGCCGGGACGCGGACCCGTACCGTGATGCCGTTTTTCCCGGTCTTGTGGTCTTCGACCCGGGTGATCCGCCCGGTCCACGTGTCGAGCAGGTAGGGCGTGCCGGCGCCGGTGAGGGTCAGGTCGGTGGTGACAGTGGCGCCCGAGCGGTTGTAGACGTAGTCGTAGGTCACGTCCCGGTCCGCTCGCCGCACCAGCCCGAGCGCCGGGGACGGCTCCGCCGGTGTGACGGCCGGCCGGATCCCGGCCGCGGCGAGCGCGGCGGGCAGACCGGCCTCGTCGGCGACCCGGGTCACCGTGCGCTGCGCGAGCAGATCGGCGACCACCCGGGTGAGCCGGGCACGGTCCGGGCCGGCGCCGGTGGTGGCGCTGGGCGCCCCGCCGGTCACGAAGATCCGCAGACCCTTCCTCGCGAGCGTGAGCAGCCGTTCCGCGTCGGCCACCGCCATCGTCGTCTGGTTGTTGAGGACCAGAGCCCGGTAGCCGAAGTCACGGACGGACATCCCGCCGAGGAGGCGCGGCGTCAGATATTCGTACGTGTACCCGGCGCTCGACGTCGCGGAGCTCGTGCCGAGCAGGTGCTGGGTGGGCTGCTGGGTGCCGGTGCTGCGGCCGGCCAGGCCCAGGTCCTCGTAGTAGACGGCCAGGTCGGCGACGCTGCGCCCCTGGCGGAGCACGAGCTGGGTACGGGCCAGCGACGTGTTGATCGCGGCGTAGTCGGACCAGTTGGCCTGGCGCGGGCCGAACTCGTCGTTGACGTTGAGCACGCCGAAGATGTCCCACGGGTGATAGCCCGGCCAGGACCCGTCCCGGCCCGAGGTCCCGGTCCCGGCGGGGGCGTCCCGGTACGGGTAGCCGTGCCAGACGAGCTGGTTCACCCCGCCGGCGTACGCCTTGTTGACGCTGTCCAGCAGACCCTGGGAGTACCTGCCGCCGAGCTGGCTGCCGTCGCCGCCCTCGCCGTACTGGCCGCCCACGTTGGGACCGGCCACGCTGGAGCGGTAGTTGCCGAGGAACGCGGCGCAGCACTCGGTCGAGACGATGTTCTTCCCGGCGGCGTGGGCCCCACCGGCCAGGACGCGGTAGTCCTGCTCGGCTCCGGCCGGGTTGGCGCTGCCGAAGTTGAGCGACTCGCCCTCGGCGATGCCGGCCGCCGCGGCCGCGTCCCCGGAGGCGATGGGCGTGCCGTAGGACTGGACCCGGAACTGCAGGCCGTGTCCCCGGGCCCAGCGTTGCATCGGGGTGACGTACTCGGTGGTGTAGAGGTCGCTGAGCGTCTGCCGGTAGTCCTCGCGGACCTGCGGACCGATGCCGGCCAGCTCGAACGCGGGCGTCTCGTCGCCCTGAAGACCCGCTCCGGCGAGGGCCGGGAGCAGCAGCGTGGGGTCGTACCCCCGCAGTCGTTTGAAGCTCTTGAGGAAATCCCACGTCCACTTCTGCGTGCTGCCGAGCTCGAGGGAGTCCTCGAAGACGGCGCCGCCGCCGATGCGGGCGAGGTTGCGCCGGACCTGCGGGGTGAGGATGTCGCGGTCCCAGAAACGCGTCTGGATGGTGACGCCGCCACGGTTCCAGTGGTCGACGACGTAGTTGGGCTGGGTCGCGGTGTAGCCACCGCTCTGCGCGATCAGCCCGGAGGCCGTCTGGAGCAGGTCGATGACCACCCACGGGTTCCCGTTGCCCGGCCGGAACGTGTGGGTGAGCCGGTCGCCGCGGACCCGGTCGGTGACGTCGGCGACCGAGGCCGGATCCAGCGCGACAGCACCGGCGTCGCCGGGCGCGCAGGCCGTCGCGCACTGGGCCACGAGCGTGGTGATCCTCGTCGTGCGGGCCGCTGTCACCGCTGCCGCACCGATCGGGTGCCCGGCGCTGAGCCGCGAGATCCGCAGCTCTGCGCAGGTCGCGGTCCGGTCGCCGAGCGCGGTGACGGTCACCTTCTCCGCGCCGACGGTGACCGTGTCGCCGGGTGCGAAACCGCCGAGGCTCTCCAGGCGCAGGACGCGGTCGCCGGCGGTGGCGGGCGCGCAGAGTTTCGCCGTCACCGACGGCGGCGCGGTGGTGGGCGCCGGCAGCGCGCCGGTCCGGGTGCTGCCGGCGGCGTTGAACTCCCGGCCGAAGATCACCTGCTGCTCGGCCTGGGGCTGGTTGAAGCTGTTCAGCGTCGGCACGGTCGGCGGGTAGGCCGGGCCGAGATTCTGGTCGACGGTCAGCCCGAGGGCGGCGGCCTCGCCGGTGATGACCTCCATCTTGTGCGCCCAGGACGGGGTGCCCCAGCCGTACTTCGCCAGGAAGGCGTTCGTCTGGTTGCCGGCGCCCGGGACGACGAACGGGGAGACCTCGACGCCGCCGGCGCCACCCGCGGCGATGTCGCGCAGCTCCCGGCGCAGTTCGTCGTCGTCGGTGTAGGCGAGCGGCATCCACCAGCGGTACAGCGGTTTCACGCTCATCGGGGGCGTCGCGAAGGTGGCGGGGGTCAGCACCGGGGTGGCGCCGGTGTCGTACGCGGTCGCCGGGGCGCTGGGCGCGAGCGCGGCGGAGAGGGTGAGCGCGGCGGAGAGGGTGAGGACGGCGGTCAGCGCCGCGGCGAGGCGGGGCCGCGGCGAGTGACGTGGAGACATGCGATCTCCCGGGTGAAAGGTTTCAAGTGGTGGCCGTCACACTAGAGCCCTCGGGCCGTCTAAGCAACGGTCAGTTGCTTATCGGGTACGCGCCATCGCCGCCGCCCTTGATCATCTGTACGGTGGCCCGATGCCAGTCAGTCAGGTGCGGAATGTCGACGAGTTGAAGCGCTGGATCGCTGACGGGAAGCCGTACCAGGAGATCATCGACACGTATCAGGAGAAGTACGGGATCCTGCTGAAGAAGCCGATGCTCTCGGCCTTCCGGCGCCGGCACGGCATCGGGATCCGCATCGTCCGCGACAACGACCTGATCCCGTGGAAGCTGGAAGAGGCGGACCGGCGCCGCTACCAGGCGGACATGCTGCGGGCCGAGGCGCGCCGCCGGGCCGGCAGGCAGTTGAGCCCCGCGCTGGAGGCCAAGCTCGACCGCTTCCTCCGCCGGCTCGCCGAGGAGCGTGTGGTCGTGCACTACGACCCGGAGTCCGCGGAGGGCTTCTGCTACGTGCCGGCCCGCCCGGGGATCGACACCGATCTGGTGCGGGTGCCCGAGAAGATCACCAAGACCACGATCCGGGCGGACACCGAGTGACCGATGCGGTTCACCTCAGGGGTACGGGTGACCGGCGTGCCGTTCGCGGCCGGGTTCGCCGAGGCCGCCGATCAGCCGTCCCGGGTCGAAGCGGACGAACCGGGGCTCTCCGCCCGGGTATCCCGCGCCGGCTCTGATCAGATCGGCGGGGCGCAGGCTCGGCCACCGCCCGGTGTCGACGCGGTGTTCGAGCGCGTGCAGCGCGGTGAGGTACTCGCTGGGCCGGAACGCGCAGTGCCCGGACGCCTCCACGACCAGGCCGCGGAACCGGTCCGGCCGGTACCGGGCGTGCTCGGCGTACCAGTCGGCCTGCTCGACCGGCACCAGTTCGTCGGCGACCGTGTGGATCTCCAGGTGGGGTACCCGCAGCTCGCCGTGCGGCATCGAGGACCGGCCCAGATCCGCGACGGCCCACGGGTCGGCCGTGATGTCGGCGGTCCGGGTGAGCCGGCCGAGCTCGGCCCGCAGGTCCAGGCCGGCCGCCCGGTACAGTGCCGCCACCTGTGCCGACTGCCGGCTGCCGGCGAGCAGGGCCCGGTAGTCGACGCCCTTGGTGAAGGCGGAGTTTCCGCCCGCCGACAGTTCGATCTGCTCGCGGGCGGTGACGTAGCGCTGGAGGGCCCCGGAGGTCAGGATCCGGTACTGGTGCTCCTGCTGCGCCGCGTAGTCGCGCGGCGCCGGCCGGGCCTCGCCCCGGGCCCAGCCGGTCAGGTTGAACAGCGCGGCCGCCAGGGCGATCCGGGCGCGCCCCGGCGCGGTGTTCTGCGCCTCGGCGACCAGGGCGGTGATGTCGGCGGCGGCCTGCGCGGCCTGTTCCGGGCCGGTGTACCGGACCAGCGGGATGTCACGGCCGGGAGCGAGCAGCTCGGTGAGCGCGTGCAGGCCGTCGAGCTGGTAGTTGTTGAGGTTCAGGCCCCCGGCGACGATCCCGCAGGTGGAGAGCGCGCCGTCGATGACCGGCCGGTGCTGGTGGGCCTGCCGGGTGCTGACCAGTCCGCCCATCGACTGGCCTACGGCGAGGGTGCGGCGGGGCTCGCGGCCGAGCAGCGCGGTGAACGCGGCGAGGGCGGCGGCCTGGTCGCCGGGCGCGGTCTCCAGGGCCCACAGGGTCGGCCCGGAGTACGACGACCCGACGAGCGCGTATCCCTCGCCGAGCAGGAGATCGCGGACCTGGTCGTTCGGGGCGTCCTGGGCGCGCAGCGGGCCGAACCCGTGTGCGAACAGCAGAACGGTGCCGTTCCAGCGCTCGGGGACGTGACCCAGCCAGGTGGCGCCACTGGCAAGCGTGCCGCGATGCTCACCCGCTGGTGGCGCGGCCGTGGCGGGTGCCGGTGCGAGCACCGCGGCGACCGTCAGGACGACGGCGAACAGCAGGGGACCCACGCGTCTCATGTCGATATCCTTCGATGGGCGACGCCCGCTATCGTCACGCCGCACCGCCGCGGACGTCAATGCGCCCCCTGCCGTCCGGTGAGGCCACCTCCCCCCGTGTGGAGGTGGCCTCACCCCCCGTGGAACGCGTTCCAGTGCGGCCCGGCCAGCTGATCCGGGCGGAGACCCGTGGCGCAGTAGGCGTCGCCGGCGTCCGTGCCGCTGATCCCGTCCGGGCTGTCGCCGTCGCGTCCACCGGCGACGGCCGCCCGGCCCGGCCCCGTCACCGCCAGCGCCAGACCGGTGGCGAGCAACGCCATGACGGCGGTCTGGACGGTCAGCCGGCGAAGACGTCCACACATCGGGCATCCCTTCGGTGCTGGTCCGCACCGGGCTCCCCGGCCCTGTGCCGCTTCCCAGGCAACCGGGTGGCAGCGTTGTTCAGTAGCCCCGGCCCGGACTAAACAACCGCAGGTCAGCGGGGCGGAAGGCGGAACGTCTCCCGTTCGGCGGCGGTCAGGGCACGGGTGACCAGCGTGCCCGCTACGGCGCGGACCCCGGCGATCGGGCCGCAGACCCGGCACTGCCAGATCCGGACGGTGCCGTCGTGGTGCGCGGTGATCAGCCGGTCGCCGGGAAGGAATTCGGCCTGCGCGACAGTGGAGCCGTGACCGCGTACGGTGACCAGCTCCTGCCCGGTCGTGGCCTCCCAGATCCGGACGCCGCCGTCCTGGCCGCTGCTGGCGAGCAGCCGGCCGTCCGGGCTGAACGCGACGCTCCAGACGGTGTCGCGATGGCCGTGCAGGGAGATCGGTGGACCGTGACCGCCGGTCGGCCAGATCCGCACCGCGCCGTCCTGGCCGCTGGCCGCCACCCGGCTGCTGTCCGGGCTGAAGGCGACCGCCCAGACCTGCCGGCCGGGCGGCTGGTCCTGGATGGTCGTGGTGGTGCCGGTGCCGTCGGCGGGCCGGACGTGGACCGCGCCGTCGCCGCCCGCGCTTGCCACGAGCCGCCCGTCCGGGCTGACCGCGATGCCGCCGATGCCGCCCCGGTGGCCCTGCAGGATTCGGGGCCGGGCGCCGGCGAGCGACCAGACGTGGATGGTGCCGTCGTGACCGGCGCTGGACACGTGTTGCCCGTCCGGGCTGAAGCTGACCCCGGACACGGCGCCGGTGTGGCCGGGCAGCGCGGCGCGCAGGTCACCGGTCCGCGCGTTCCAGACGCGTACCGTCCGGTCCGTGCCGCCGCCGGCCACCCAGCGTCCGTCCGCGCTGACCGCGACCGCCGAGACCTCGCCCTTGCTGCCTTCGAGCAGGGTCGGGGCGGCGGTCCACGGGTGCTGCCAGACCCGTACCGTGCCGTCCGCCCCGCCGGCGGCCAGCACCCGCCCGCCGGCGTCCGCGTCGACCGACCAGACCGGTGCCCGGCTGCCGCGCAGGACGAACGGGTCCGCGGCGGCGGCGGGATCCCAGAACCGCAGCGTGCCGTCGGTGCTGGAGCTGGCCAGCCGCCGCCCGTCCGGGCTGAAGGCGAGGCTCCACACCGCGCCGTCGTGCCCGCGCAGCACCACCGGGTCCTGGTCGCCGAGCACACTCCAGATCCGGATGGTGTTGCTGCCGCTGTGGCTGCTGGCCACCCGCCGGCCGTCCGGGCTGAACGTCACGGTCTCGACGGAGGAGTCGTTGCCCCGCAGGATCACCGGAGCTCCACCGCCGGTGACCGGCCAGACCCGGACGGTGCCGTCGTCGCCGGCGCTGGCCAGCAGCCGCCCGTCGGGGCTGAAGTCCACCTTCTTGACCGCGCCCTCGTGGCCGGAGAGGGTCGTCGGTGTGCCCCGGCCGGACGCGTTCCAGACGCGGATCGTGCCGGTGCCGCTGCCGGCGATCCGGGTCCCGTCCGGGCTGAACGCGACGCCGAGCACCGGGCTGCCCAGCGTCAGCGTCGTCAGCGGCCGGCCCGTGATGTCCCAGATCCGCACCGTGCCGTCGCCGACGGCGGCGGCCACCCGCCGGCCGTCCGGGCTGAACGCGACAGCGTGCACGGCGTCGCCGATCGGCGACCGGAGCATCCGCGTGTAGCCGGTGGCGATGTGGATCGCCGAGACCAGGCCCGCGGCGCCGCCCACCAGCAGCCAGCTGCCGTCCGGGCTGAAGGCGAGGTCGTTGAGCGCCGCGCCGGCGGCGGGGAGGACCAGCGGGGTGACGCGCAGCACGTCCGGTGCGGCGCGTTGCCACAGCCGGACCGTGCCGTCGACGCCGGCGCTGGCGACCACGTCGCCGTCGGGGTGGTACGCCACCGCCAGGACCTGACCGTGGCCGGTGGGCACGACGGCCCGTACCCGGGAATCCGTCACCGCCTGGCGCAGCGCCGCCTGCGCCTGCGCGGTGGGCTGGGTGTCGTAGGCCTCGATGGCCAGCAGCAGGGCGACCTCCTGGTCGACCCCGGCCTGAGCGGCGGCGTTGGCCACCAGCTGATGGGAGCGGGCCAGGTCGCGCTGCTGGTGGGCGCGGGAGGCCTGGACGCCGGCGACGGCGGCGAGCACCGTCATCACCACCACCCCGGCGGTCAGCGCGGTCAGGGTGAGCCGCAGGCGGCGCCGCCGAGCGGTCGCCTCCCGGGTCCGCCGGTCGCGGCTGGCGGTCAGGAACTCCCGTTCCAGGGCGTTGAGCCGCTCCGGGTCGCGGCCGTCCCAGGCGGACAGCGGAGCGCCCCGGTACAGCGCGCCGCTGTCCCGGTGATGCGACCGCCAGGCCCGGCTCGCCTCGGTGAGCCGGCGGTGCAGGCGCAGCTCGTCGCGGCCGCCGTGCAGCCAGTCGTCCAGTCGCGGCCAGGCCGTGATCAGCGCCTCGTGGGCGATCTCGACGGTGTCGGCGTCGAGCACCAGCAGGCGCGCGCCGGCCAGTGCGGCCAGGACCGTGCTCGCCCCCGGCTGGTCCAGTTCGTCGCGCTGGACCCGGCGCCGGGTGTCCGGCACGCCCTCGCCGAGCGTGACCAGCCGGGTCAGCACCTGGTGCACGGTTTCCCGCTCGGGCGGGGCCAGCCGCTGGTAGACCGATTCCGCGGTCTGGGCGATCGCGCCGCTCATCCCACCGGCGGCCTCGTACCCGGTCACCGTCAGGACGTCGCCGCGACGGTGCCGCCAGGTCTCCAGCAACGCGTGCGACACCAGCGGCAGGGCGCCGGGCTGTCCCTCGGCGTCGGCCACGATCTTGGTGACCAGTGCCCGTTCGACGCTGAGCCCGGCCCGGCGCGCCGGCTCGGTGACCACGTCGCGAAGCTCGTCGGAAGTCAGCGGGCCCACCGGGATGTTGGCCCCGGCGAGCAGGCCGGCCAGCGGCGCGGACTCGGCACACCGGGCGTAGAAGTCGGCGCGGACCGCGATCACCACCCGCCGGTCCGGCCCGGTGGCGTGTCGGTCCGGCTCGGCGGCGTCCCGGAGCTCGGTGATGAAGGCGTCCCGCTCGGCGGGGTCGCGGCAGAGCGTGAACAGCTCCTCGAACTGGTCCACCACCAGCAGCCCCGGGGCCGCGTCGAGGGCCCGGCGCAGCGCCTTGTGCGGGTCGGCGCCGGGGGTGAACACCGTGACCGGACCGTGCCCGGCGTGGTCGCGGCGCCACGCCGGGATGAGGCCGGCGCGCACGAGCGAGGACTTGCCGCTCCCGGAGGCCCCGAACACGGCCACGAAACGGTGCCGGTCCAGCGTCTCCAGCAGCCGCGCGAGGATCCGCTCGCGTCCGAACAGGAGGTCCGCGTCGTCGGCGCCGTAGCTGATCAGGCCGAGATAGGGCGGCCGCGCGCCGGATGCGCCGGCCTGCCGCTGGGCGGCCGCCAGTTCGGCGGAGGCCCGCCGCCACCGCTGCTCCCAGGCGGACCCGTCGCCCCCGCACGCCCGGACGAACGCCAGGGTCACCGGCAGGCTCGGCAGCTGCCTGCCGCCGGCGGCGGTGGAGAGGGCCGCGACCGAATAGCCGCTCGCGGCGGCGAGCGCCCGGTATCCCGGGTTGCCCGCCTGCCGGCGCAGGTCCCGCAGTTCCGCGGCCAGCAGTTGCACCGGGCCGGCCGCGGGATCCAGCGAACGTTCCGGACGCGGCATCCCATCCCATCCCGTTGACTCGATGCGTGGGGTTCAGCATCTCGGGAGATGAGCGGAAAGTGCCGGTGATGTCGGATTGTCGTCGCGCTTCTACGATGGTCGATGTCTGCCGGATCGGGGAGGGGAGCAGATGGCGCTGTTCGACGACGCGTACGCGAGGAACCCGCACCCGGCCCTGGCCGAGCTGCGGCAGGCCGGCCCGGCGCACCGGGTGACCTCGGCGGCCGGGACCCCGTTCTGGCTGGTCACCCGCTGGGACGAGGCGCGCCGGGTGCTGACCGATCCGTCGCTGTCCAAGCAGCAGCCGGTCGACCGGCTGCCCCCGCCGCTGCGCGCGGCGCTCTCCACCCAGATGCTGCTGCGCGACCCGCCGGACCACACCCGGCTGCGGCGGCTGGTCTCGGCGGCCTTCACTCCGCGCCGGATACAGGAGCTGGCGCCGTGGATCGAGCGGATCACCGAGCGGTTGCTCGGCGACGTGGACACGGTGTCCGATCCGGATCTGATCGACCGGTTCGCCGTACCGCTGCCGTTCGAAGTGATCTGCGAGCTGCTCGGCATCCCGGTGGCCGACCGCGGCCCGTTCCACGCCTGGTCCACCGTGATCATCACGGGTGGCGCCGACATGGCCGGCGCCATGTCGGCGATCGTCGCCTACTTCCGGGACCTGATCGCCGGTAAGCGCGCGCAGCCGGCCGGCGACCTCCTCAGCGCGCTGCTGGCGGGCGGCGGCCTCACCGACGACGAACTGGTCGGCATGGCCCTGCTCATGCTGGTGGCCGGCCACGAGACCACGGCCAACCTGATCGGCAACGCCGTGTACCTGCTCTGCCGGTGGCCGGACCAGCGCGCGCGGGTGCTGACCGACCCCGATCTGCTGCCCGCCGTGATCGAGGAGGTGCTGCGGATGGCCAGCCCGGCGGCGACCAGCACCTACCGGATCACCACCCGGCCGATCACGCTGGGGGACACCACGATCCCGGCGGGCGAACAGGTGCTCGTCTCGCTGCTCGCTGTCAACCGGGAGCCGGGCCGGTTTCCCGACCCGGACACGTTCGACCCGGATCGGGGCGACGGCGGGCATCTCGCTTTCGGACACGGCGTCCATTTCTGCCTCGGCGCGCCGCTGGCCAGGCTGGAGGCCCGGATCGCCCTGGGGCGGCTGCTCGCCCGGTACCCCGGCATGCAGCCGGCGGTTCCGCCGGAGCAGCTGCGCTGGCGGGCCGGCCTGCTGATGCACGGCCTGGAGGCCCTGCCGGTCCGCCTGCGCGGCGTCCGCTGATCGCGCCCTGTCACGCCCCCGGCAGGCGCAGGCCCGGCACCGGGAATCGCCGGGCCGCCGTCGCGGTCCGGGCTGCCGGTGCTGTCACTCCGAACGCGGCGAAGGTCAGCTCGTTCAACGCCTCGTCGAAGTCGCCGAGCCACGGGTTCACCGAGACGGTGAGCTGCGTCGCGGCGTCCGGTGTGGAGAACGAGTAGCTGAGGTACCCGAAGATGCCGCCGCTGTGCCCCCAGAGGATCTGGCCGCCGGGCAGGATCTGCTGGTAGATGCCGAGGCCGTAGGCGGCCTCGCCGACCGGGTTCGCCAGCATCTCGGTCAGCTGCGGGCGGCGCAGCAGCCGGCCGCCCAGCAGGGCGCGGTAGAACCGGTTGAGGTCCGCCGTGGTGGAGACCATCTCCCCGGCGGACTGCGCCATCGACGGGTTGAGGTCGGTGAAGTCCAGCGGCACGATCTCGCCGTCGCGCTCGATCGGCTCGTACCCGTGCGCGTGCGGCCCGTCGATCGTGACGTCGGTGCCGGGCACCTCGGTGCCGCGCAGGCGGAGCGGCCTGAGGATGCGACGATCAACCTCCCTGCCGTACGCCCGGCCGGTGACCTTCCGCACGATGAGGCCCAGCAGGATGTAGTTGGTGTTGGAGTACGACCACGACGTGCCCGGCTCGAACACCGGCGGCCGGGCGGCGGCCAGCGCCACGAGCTCCTCCGGCCGGAACGTGCGGTACCGGGCGGCCAGCACGTCGTCGATGCTCGCGAACAGCGCCTCGGTGTAGTCGAAGATCCCGCTGGTGTGCTGCAGGAGGTTGCGGATCGTGATCCGGGCGCCGTTGGGTATCGCGCCCGGCAGCCACCGGTCCAGCGTGTCGTCGAGGCGCAGCCGCCGCTCACCGGCGAGCTGCAGGATCACGGTCGCCACGAACGTCTTGGTGATGCTGCCGACCCGGAACTGCCCGCCGGCCAGCGGCCGGGCCGGACGCCCGAGCTCCGCCACTCCGCTGGCGCCGTGCCAGCTCCCGGACGGGCTGTCCACCCGGGCCAGCGCGGCCGTGGCGCCGGTCGCGACGATCCGGTCCAGCGCGGCCTGCAACGCGGCCCGGTCCAGTCCGCCCGGCCCCGCCCCGGCGCGGTCCGGTCCGCCCGGCGCCACCCCGGCCCGGGACGCTTCGGCTCGGGACGCGGTGCCGACACCGGCGGTGAGCGCCGCCGCGGCGGCGCCGGCCAGAACGGATCTACGGCTGAGCATGATGATTCTCCCCCCGGACAGTGACTTCTGTCGCCACCGACGCTGCCAGCATCAGTGACCAGATTCAATGTCCGAGAGCCCTGGGCGCGCCCCTAAGGGAAGCCCCGCACTGATAGGTTCGGTCCCGTCGACCGATGCTGACCAGGTACCGATGTTGACCACGTCTGGAGACGCGCTCATGGGTGAGGTGGCCCTACGGCCGGTCGACGATTCCGATCTGGACGCCCTGTTCGATCAGATGCGCGACCCCGAGTCGGTCACGATGGCGGCGTCGCTGCGGGTGCTGCGCAGGGCCGGATTCACCCCCGTCGGTACGGATGTCGGGTTCGCGAACGCGCGGAGCGCCGAGATCGAGGAGACGATCCTGCGCCTGGACGAGCCGGCCCCGTAGTCCCGGCGGCGGCCGTGCCCATCGACAGCCACCGTTCAGAATGTCGCCAGAGCGAAGATCGCCGCGAGCGCCAGCACGACGCCGATCGCGGCGCCCGTGGCCTGGGTTCCCAGCACCAGCCCGGAACGCGCCGACCGTGATCGGACGACGATCACCGCCGTGCTCAGCGCCATCCCGACGAGCATCACCGGCAGGCCGACGAACATGCCCATGACCAGGAGAAGGCCTTGCGTGTTGAGGCATTGGACGCCCCGGCATCCGGGCGGCGCGCCCTCGGCGGAGAACGCGACGACCAGGTAGACCGCCGCCGCCGCGAGCCACCAGCCCGCCGAGACCAGCAGCGCCCGGCTCCGGACCTCACCGGCAGCGGGCCGAGCAACCCCGTCATCCCCGTCCGGACGGCTCTCCGGGTGGTGCGCGCTTCTCACGGGCACGCCGATCGAACGCTCTTTACATGGATCATGGCGGCGACCCTACGCCGCGGTTGTGCGCGATTCGTGGAGATCCCGGGGCGAACAGGTGCACGGCTCACCGACCCTCCGACATCAGCGATGGAGCGCGGACGAGATCACACACAACGTCACCGTGTGCCCGCGTCCCCGCCAGAGCCGAGACCCGGTCGCACGCACGGCTTCGATGAGTCCTCATCCGCGCCGGACACCGCGGAACTCGTCCACCCACTGCGGGGTGCGCCTGGTGACTCGAGTGTAGGGAGCCTGTTCGGGCGTGTTCCGATCAGTGCGGATGTGGCCGTCCCGGTTCCCGGTCGGGCGAGTGCGCCGGTCCACTGGTGCGGACAGACATCCATCGATATAGGAGTCGAGATGTTCAGTACCCGCAACGCACTGCTCCGGCTGGCCGCGGTCAGCACCGTGGCCGCCGCCTCGGTCGGCGCCGCCGGTCCCGCCCTGGCCCGGGATGCCGCGGCGGCGGTGCCGAAGTGCCCCACGTGGTCGAACCCGGTGCCCGCCAAGGGCGCGATCATCAACATGACCGACATCCCGCTCGGCGTGTTCCACCTGGCGGACGGCAAGTGCCCCAACGGCGGTGGCGCCTACGACCAGCGGCTACCCGCGAAGAAGGACACCTTCCACTACTTCGGCTGGGCGGAGGCCGCCGGCGTGTACGTCGGGCCCGGCTACACCGGCGCGGGCTATCTCGACGGCGACCTGATCGCCACACCCGTCGACGGTCCGAACTTCGTCGTCCGTCCCAAGGGCGGGAACTGGCAGATCTACGTGTGGAAGAAGAGCTGAGCGCGTCAGCTGCTCCCCTCCGCCATGACGACGTCGGACACCCGTAGCCGGAAGCGTTCCGGCTGGCCGCCCACCTGAAAGGTGAGCTCCGAGTGCGGGCTGGTCTTCGCGCCGGTGAACCGGTACGCGTGCCGGCAGGTGGCCGGGCCGACCGTGAGGTCACGGGAGAAGGACGGGTGGTAGGCCGGCGGCTCGCTGTCCTGGACCCGGACCCGGATCGTGGCCCCCCGGTCGGCTTCCGCCGTGAAGGCCAGCGTGTAGACGTGCCCCTGGACGAGCGTGATGTCACTCCTGACGATCAGCACGTCAGCGGGGCGCTGCGTGCCGCCGGCCACCGTGGTGTCGAACCGCCCGCCGTCGGCGTCCACTGTCCCCAGGGCGGGATCGTTGATCCACCAATCCGCCCTGGCCGGCGGCTGGAGCACGTCCTTCCCCGCCGGGGCGGAGACGGTCCCCGCCGGAGCGGGGGCGGTCACGCAGTCGTCCGGCGTCGCGGCGGCGGAGCTGTCCGGGGACGGCCGTTGGGTCCACCACAGGGTGCCGGCCACACCCGTACCCGTGCCGAGAAGGAAGACCGCGGCCATGGCCGCGGCAATCGCGCGCCGCCCGGGGGAACGCGCCCCGTCGATCTCCGGCGTCTCCGCGCTCTCGGGGGTCTCCGCGGCGGCCAGCGCGGACCAGCGGGCCCGCCACCGGGCGATCTCGGCGGCGACCGACGCGTCGTCCGCCCCGGCGGCGTGCAGGCAGGCCGCCACGTACGATTCGACGAACCCCCACCGGGGCATCCGGGGCAACCGCTTGCCGGCCAGCACCTCCGAGATCGTGCTGGGCGGGAGCGGCTCCGGCCGGCTCTCCGGCGCCGAGTTCGCGATCCGCTTCTCGGCGATCTCGCTGAGCCTGCGGAACGAGGGGCGGCCCGATCCGGCCCGCAGCCGGCGCAGTGCCGCGACGAACTCGTCGGCGAGATCAGCCGACGAAGCCGGCGCATCGCCGGATCGCTGCATACCGGTCATGAGCTGGACAATCCTATCGATTCGGGAGCCTGCGTCACCCCGACCATATCGACTATCGTCAAATTGCTCACGGTGCCGGCAGGGCTGCCACCACGGCGTCGAAGAGGCCGGCGTCGCATCGGTCGCCCCGCGGCGGCGGGAGTTCCGCGGGCAGGCCGGCGGCGGGCAGGTCCCACACGACATGGGCGGCGCCCACCCGCTCCACCGCCTGGTACCACTGCCGCAGCGGCTCGGCGAGCCGGACGTGGAGGTCGAAATTGCGGCGCCGGCGCGCGGGATCGGCGTCGCGGCGGCGGCGCAGTTCGTCCTCCGCTGGTGCGGAGACCAGGACCAGGTCCGCGAACCCGAGCCGGCCGGCCGCCACCGCGCCGCGGTGCGCGTCGACCTCGGCCTGCCAATGTCGCCAGGACAGCGCGCCGATGCGGGCGAGCGACCAGGTGTAGTGCAGCTTCAGCGGGTCGTCGTCGCAGACCGCGAGGCCACTGCGGCGCTCGTGCCGCTCGGCCCGCAGCCACCGCCGGTTGCTGACCTCGCACCAGAACGCCGCTTGGTCGGCGGGGTCCGGTCCGGGAAGGTCCTCGGGGCTGGGAACGTGCTCGGGCACGGTGTCGGCCGGGAAGTGCCGGCGGCACCACGTCGTCTTCCCGGCGGCGCTCGGGCCCGTCACCACGACGATCACGCCACCCGTTCTACCGCCGCGCCGCAAGGAAATAAACAGCCCAGGTTCCTAGGATGCCGCTACGGTGTGTGACCTTCGCCCGGGGGAGTGCTACCAACCCGGCCGTTGGGTACACCGGCGCCCATGTGGTTTCCTTTGACGCGGGCGACGGGTTCTCCGGCGTACCCGTCGTCGTGGTGGCGCAGCGCTAGGTAGCAGGTGTCGGATGACTACTCTGACAGCACACTTCGACGTACCCATCGGCCCGGATTCGCCCCGGACCTCTCGCAAGGCCGTCGTCGGCGTGCTCCACGTCTGGGGCTACTCCGACGAGCTGTGGACGGCCGACGTCGCCGTGGTGGTCAGCGAGCTGGTGACGAACGCCGTCCAGCACGGCGCCGGGTCCGTGGTGCTCGAGATCGAGGCCTACGGCGATCAGGTGATCGTCTCCGTCGCGGACGGATCCTCGATCATTCCCCGCCGGCGTGAGCCCGACGGCCGCGGCGGGCGCGGGCTGGCGCTGATCGAGGCGTTGACGCGGCGCTGGCACGTCGAGGAGTACCAGGGCGGCAAACGCATCCGTGCCCAGATGCCGCCCTACCCGGATGCCGGCGGTCCGGGCACGGCGGCCGGCAGCGGCAGGGAGCACCCGTGAAGATCACATCGCAGTACGCCGACGGTGTGGCGCGGTTGCTCGTCTCCGGTGAGCTGGACATGTCCACGGCGCAGTACCTGCACGATCAAGTGGCGGCGGCGCTGGCCGGGACCGAACCCCGTACCCTCGTGATCGATGCCGTTGATCTTGATTTCTGCGACTCGTCGGGCATCCAGGCGCTCGTGCTGACCCATCGGCGCGTCACTCAGCGTGGCATCACGTTCCGGCTCGCGAACGCGCGCGGCGTGACCCGCCGGACGTTGCAGATCACCGGCGTTCTCGACGTGCTCACCGGCCCGCCCGAGGACTGAGGGCGGGCGGCAGCGGCTGATCAGCGGTTGGCTTTTTCGGCCAGCAGCGCTGTGGTCAGCGCCTCGGTGGCCCATGCCTCGGACTCGTCCAGCGACCAGCCGAGGTCGTCGGTGCGGATGAAGTAGGCGGCGTTGCACAGGTGCAGCCACAGGAGGTCGGCCGCGCGGGCCGGGTCCACGCCGTCGCGCAGGCCGCCCAGGGCGGCGAGCCGCTCGGCGACCAGCCGGAAACCACCGCGCATGCTGTCGTGGGCGATCTCCAGGGTCTCCCGCACGCCCGGCTCGCGCGGGGCGGCGGCGACGACCTGCCGCATCAGCGCCGACCACTGATCGAAGGTGGTCCGCGTCGCGTGGACGATGAACCGGATCAGCTCCGCCGGGTCGGTGATGGCCTCGATGCCGGCGATGACCTCGGCGACGTCCTGTGCCGCGGTGCCGTCCGCGATCAGGGTGCGCAGCAGGCCGTGTTTGCCGCCGCCGACCGCGTAGACGGTGGCGGGCGCGACGCGAGCCGCCGCCGCGATCTCTTCGACGCGGGTCTCGAAATATCCGGTGCGCACGAACAGGTCCCGCGCGGCGTCCAGGATCGCCTGGCGGGTCAGTTGGGCGTACTCGGCTCTTCGTCCGCGGGGGCCGGATGTCATGTCGCGATCATAGCTGCTACTTTTCATCAGAGTTAGCTCTACCGAATAGAGCTGGCGCTGGTCAATGAGGAGTTCTGATGCGAGCGGTGTGGTTGACGGCCTTCGGGCCCCCGTCGGTGCTGCGGGTCCAGGACACGCCGGATCCGGTCGCGGCCCCGGGCGAGGTGCTGATCGCGGTGGAGTTCGCCGGCATCACCTGGATCGAGACGATGTTCCGGGCGACCGGCTTCGGCCCGTTCCCGGCGCCGCCGATGATTCCCGGCAACGGGGTCGCGGGCACCGTGCTGGCGGCCGGCTCGGCGGAGGTGGCGCACCTGGTCGGCAAGCGCGTGGTGACCGGCACCGGCGGGTCCGGCGGCTACGCCGAGCTGGTCGCCGTTGACGCCGGGCAGGTGATCGAGGTGCCGGCCGGTGTCGCGACGGAGGACGCCGCCGCGCTGCTGGCCGACGGGCGTACCGCGCTCATGATCATGGAGGCGGCGGCGGTCCGCCCGGGCGACCGCGTGCTGATCGAGGCGGCCGCCGGCGGCGTCGGGTCGCTGCTGGTGCAGCGGGCCCGCGCCGCCGGCGCCGAGGTGGTGGCCCTCGCCGGCACGGCCCGCAAGCTGGACGTGGCACGCGGGCTGGGCGCCCGGCACGCCGTCGACTACCTCGAGCCGGGCTGGCCGGACGCGGTCCGGGCGGCCGTCGGCGAGGTCGACGTCGTCCTGGACGGTGTCGGCGGCGCCGTGGCCGAGACCGCGTTCGGCCTTCTCGCCTCCGGCGGCCGGATGATCAGTTTCGGATTCAGCGCGTCGACCGGGTGGCCCGACGTCCCGGACGAGGCCGCCGCGCGTCGCGGCATCCGGGTGCGACGCGGCGTCTTCGCGTCGCCCGAGGAGCAACGCCGGCACACCGTGGCGGCCCTCGACCTGGCCGCGGCGGGCGCCCTGCGAGCCGTCGTCGGCCAGCGGTTCCCGCTCGAGCGGGCCGCGGAGGCGCACACCGCGATGCAGTCCCGTGCCGCTGTCGGAAAGACCCTGCTGACCGCCTGACCGGCGGTACCTACCCCTGCGAGGAAATCATGCGAATCCTGTTCACCAGCGTGCCCGCTTTCGGTCACCTGCTCCCGATGCTGCCCCTCGCCCGCGCCGCCGTCCGGGCCGGCCATGAGGTGGCGCTGCTCACCCATCCGTCCCTGCGCGACGCGGCGCCGGATCTCACCCTGCTCCCGGCCAGCCCCAGCATGCCGGAGACGCTGGCCGACGTGACCGGGCGGACCCGGCTGGACGCTCTGCAGGACATGGCCCGGGGCGCTGTCGAGTTCTTCGTCGAATCCCGGCTGAACCTGGGCGCCGCCGAGGCCCTGGCCGCCGCGGACGCCTTCGCGCCGGACTTCGTCGTCGCGGACATGGTCGACTTCGTCGGGCAGCTCGTCGCGGCCTCCCGCGGCATCGCGTACGCCGTCCACGGCTCGACCCTGCCGCTCGCCGAGCCGCTGCGCCTCGCCTTCGAGCAGCGGATCAACGACAAGTTCCCCGGGTACGGGGTGACGCGCACGCCGCCGGTGGCCTTCGTCGACCCGTGGCCGGACAGCCTGTTGCGCCCCACCGACACGTTCCCGGTGACCAGGATCGCGATCCGGCCGGAACCGCACACCGCCGAGGGCCCGGAATGGACCGCGCCGCGGTTCCCCGGGCCCGGCACCCGGCCGACCGTGCTCGTCACCCTCGGGACCGTGGTCGAGGACGCGGACGCCCTCGCCGCCGTCGTGGCCGCGCTGCGCCGGCTGGACGTCAACATCCTCGTCGCCCCGGTCCACGGTGCCGAGGCGTCCGCCGGCGACCGGGTGCGCACGGCGGGTTTCGTACCGATGAAGCAGCTCCTCGGCGCCGCCGACGTCGTCGTGTCGGCCGCCGGCGCAGGCACCGTCCTGTCCGTCCTGAGCGCGGGGCTGCCGATGGTCCTGTTCCCGATGGGCCTGGACAAGCCGGTCAACGCCGAGCGGGCGGCCGAAGCCGGCGCGGCAGTCGTCGTCACCGGCCCCGGCGAGATCGCCACGGCGGTCGAGAAGGTCCTCGCCGACCCGTCCTACCGCACCGCGTCGGCCGCCGTGGCCGCCGAGATCGCCGGGCGCGCAACACCCGGCGAGGTCCTGGAGCTTCTCCTGGGCCGTCGGTGACCGTCCGGCGCGGGGACTAGATTGTCCTGATGGGTTCCCTTGACGAGGTCGCGAAGCGTGACGGCTGGCGCTGCTGGGTGTGTGACGAGCCGGTCGATCCGGACATGTCCGTGAACGATCCGCGGGGGCCGAGCGTCGACAGCCGTACCGCTGACCGCAAGGCCAAGGTCGCGGAGCGCCTCGCGCACCGGGCGTGCAACACCCGCAAGGGCGCTGTCAAGGTGGTCATCGCCTGGCCGGACCGGCTCAACGTGGTGGAACCCGCGCCGCTGATCACCGTGGCCGAGCGCCTCGAGCGCAAGGGCGGCCGCGAGCTGGTGGCCCGCTGCCCGAGCAAGCGGGACGCCCAGGAGGCGGCGGACTGGCTGGTCGACCGGTTCTCCCGGCTCGTGCCCGGCCTGCCGGTGACCGCGACCGTCGACGCGGGCGGCGGCCAGTTCCTGGTCGCGCTCGCCACCGGCCGCCGCTGAACGTCCCGTGTCCGGCCGCTGCGCTGCCTCCGCCCGGGGAGTGGGAATGTGATCGAGGGAGTTGCGGCGGCGGGGCAGCATCACCGTCATGAAGGTGCATGAACGAATCGACGGGCGGCTGCGGGCGTTCATCGAGGCCCAGCCGATGTTCTTCGTCGCCACCGCGCCGGCCGGGCCCGGCGGGCATGTCAACGTCTCGCCGAAGGGCATGGGCGGCACGTTCGCGGTGCTCGGCGAGCACCGGGTCGCCTACCTGGACTATCACGGCAGCGGCGCCGAGACGACGGCCCACCTGAGCGAGAACGGCCGGATCACCCTGATGTTCTGCGCGTTCCAGGGCCCGCCGAACATCGTCCGGCTGCACGGCCGGGGCCGCGCGGTGCCGGTCACCGAGCCGGAGTTCCCCGACCTGCTGCGCCTGTTCGCGGCGGCGCCGGACACCCACGGCGTCCGGTCGGTGATCGACGTCGCGGTCGACCGGGTCAGCGACTCCTGCGGGTACGCGGTGCCGCTGATGTCCTACGAGGGCGATCGTGACCTGCTGCTGCGCTCGCACGGCCGGCGCACCGACGCCGACCTGGCCGAGTACCGCCGGGTGAAGAACGGCCACAGCATCGACGGCCGCCCGATCTTCGCCGAGACCCCCGCGACCGGGAGCTGACATCCGGCAACGCCGGCGTCAGGCGTCGACGCGGTAGCGGGCGAAGATCGTGCCCTTCGAGAACGTGTGCTGCTCGATCAATGTCAGGTCGTGGCGGACGCCGCCCTGGAGGGCTCGGGTGCCGCCGCCGACGATCACCGGGCAGATGACCAGGCAGACCTCGTCGATCAGGCCGGCCCGGTAGGCCTCGCCGGCCAGGGTCGCGCCGCCGATCGCCAGGTCCTGGGTGGCCGACTCCTTCAGGGCGCGGACCGCCTCCGGATCGAAGGTGCGCTCGACGCGGGTGCGGGCGGTGCGCGGCTCGGTCAGCGTGGACGAGTACACGATCTTGTCGGAGGACCGCCAGATCTCGCTGTAGTCGAGGATGTAATCCGGGGCGCCGGGCTCCTCGTGCGCGGTCTCCCAGAACGACATCACCTCGTAGAGCCGCCGCCCGTACAGGTGGGTGCCGATGCCCCGGTCCAGGTCGTTCATGAAGCGGTGCACCTCCTCGACCGGCTCGGCCCAGCCGAACTTGCCGTTCTCGTCGTTGACGCACCCGTCGAGGGACACGATGTCGATATTGATCAGCTTGGCCATCGGAACGCCTCCGCATCCGGTTGCACATTGCAACCGGTCAATAGCCTAGGCGGACCGCTTGCAGAGCGCAACCGGTGTGGTCAGCCCGCTCGGGTGCGGAACTCGTGGACCGGGCGCCAGCGATCGTGCAGCGTCGTGATCAGGGAGATCATGGTCAGGAAGAACAGCGTGTCGTAGCCGTCGATCCGCAGCCCGAGCAGCACGTTGGCGACGACGGAGAGCCCGATGTTGAGCACCAGGCGGGCCGCGAAGGCGAGCGCCGTGGAGCGAATGGTCCAGCTGCGCCGGGCAAGGGCCAGCGAAATCGCCGCATTGAGTACGACGGCGATGCCTACGCCGATGAACAACTCGCCCGTGCTCCCGGTGAAGTCGGGCAGCATCTGCCCGAAGACGCAGCAGATCAGCCCGAGCAGCAGCGCCTTCTCCGCGGTGTTCCAGGAGAGGACCCGATCGTTGCGGATGCGCCAGGCGCTCTGCTCGTGCGGCTCGTCGATCGGCGCGGGCAGCGGCTCCGGGCGGATCCGCCAGTCCCAGTCGGCCGGGCGCAGCCGGGGCCGGACCAGTCGCTGGAACGTGACCACGAGTCCGGCGAGCAGGGCGACGATGAGCCCGAGGATCCACCGGTGCGCGGCGATCTCGTCGGTGAGGTCGAGCCGGGCGACGTGCAGCCACCACTCCTGCGGCAGCTTCACCACCACCCAGATGATGCCGGCGAGACTGAGCCACCAGGTGGTCAGCAGGGTGACCGGGGACCAGCGGGACCGGATGGTCTCGTACGCGATGAAGAAGTACTCGAAGACGTTGGGGAAGACCAGCAGCAGCCAGCGGGCCTGCGTCAGCTCGAAGATCAGGGCGCCGGCGAGCCGGTAGAAGAACAGGAACCGGGAGATCCGGAACGCCGCCTCACTGGTCCAGTTGCGCAGCGTCGAGAGATAGGCGATCGCCAGGTAGTAGACGTCCATCGCCTTGTCGTAGGACTGGTAACCGGGAGGGTCGTACCCGAAGGTCTGGAAAATGGTTTGATCGACGCCGTCCAGGACCAGGCAGGCGATCACCGCCGGCAGCGGGAAGTACGGGATGGCCAGCGGTAGCAGGAAACGGGCCGCGACGACGGCGAGGAAGACCACTGCGACGCCGGCGCTCATGATCCGCATCCTCGCACGATGCGCGCGAGGGATCAGCCGGGCTCGGACTCGTGCCCGGCCGGGTGGGTGCGCAGTAGGCCGTCGTAGGCCCGCGCGGCGGTGATCTCGCCGGTGACCACCCGGTGGATCGTGCGGGTGATCGGCATCGGCAGCCCGTGCCGGTCGGCCAGCCGGACCGCGGCGTGCACGGTCTTGACCCCCTCGGCCACCTGGCCCATCTCGGCGAGGATGTCGTCCAGGCTCCGCCCGCGGCCGAGCTGCTCACCGACGTGCCGGTTGCGGCTGTGCGGGCTGATGCACGTCGCCACCAGGTCACCCATCCCGGCCAGCCCGGCGAGCGTGCTCGGCTCGCCGCCCATCGCGACCGCCAGGGTGGTCAGCTCGGCCAGCCCGCGCGAGATCACCCCGGCCCGGGTGTTGTCGCCGACGCCCAGACCCTGCGCGATGCCGGTGGCGATCGCGACGACGTTCTTCAACGCCCCGCCGACCTCACAGCCGATCACGTCGTGGTTGGTGTAGACGCGCAGCAGGCCACGCCGGAACACCCGCTGGATCTCGGTCGCGACGGTCAGGTCCTCGGTCGCGATCACGGTGGCCGCCGCCATCCCCGCCATGATCTCCTTGGCCAGGTTGGGGCCGGTCAGCGCGGCGGCCGGGTGTCCCGGCAGCACCTGTTTGATCACCTCGGTCATCCGGGACAGCGAGTCGCGTTCCAGGCCCTTGCTGAGGCTCACCACCGGAATCCACGGGTGCAGATCCGGCCGGACCGATTCCAGGGTGGTGCGGAACGCTCCGGTCGGCACCCCGACGACCAGCAGCTCGGCATGGGCCGCGGCGTCGGCCAGGTCCGGGGTGGCGCGAAGCCGGTCCGGAAGCGGGAAACCCGCCAGGTAACGATCGTTGGTGTGCTTCGCGTTGATCTCGTCGGCGGTGGCCGGGTTGCGCGCCCAGATCAGCGACTCGTGATCCCGGCGGGTCAGCACGGACGCGACAGTGGTTCCCCAGGAGCCGGCGCCCAGCACGGTGATTCGCACAATCAAACTCCTTGGGTACGGGGGCGGGTCAGCCCTTCGTCTCGATCTCCGCGCGCATGTCGGGGAAGTCGCCCTTTACGTCGACGGCGGTCTCGTAGAAGAACAGGAACATGCCGACGCTGCCCTCGTCGGCCCAGCCGCAGAGTGCCACGTTCTCCTTGCCGATGACGCTGTCGCCGCACTGCGCCACACCGCCGAGCGCGCCGGTGCTGGCGGGTGAGACCCCGGTGAGCTGGCTCTCCCCGCTGAACGACTGGAACATCGTGTCGAGCATCCGCTGCGGGTCGTCGATGTCCACCTCGGCCGCGAGCGCGGCGATCAGCTTCTTCTGGCCCAGGGCGCCGTAGGCGGCCCCGAACGCGTTCGCCGCGCCGGGATAGCCCTCCAGCTCCTTCTCCAGTTCCGTGGTGAGCGAGGACAGCTCCTCGGCCTCGATCTTGTCGTGGCCGTTCAGCGTGTCCGGCTCGCTGATCGTGATCGTGTCCTGGGGATCGGTCACCGTCGCGCTCGGGACGGCGCTGGCGCTCTCGCCCTGCGCGACCGCGCCCCGGTCGTTCCCGTTCAGCCTCTTGCCGGCCAGATAGGAGACGGCGCCGCCGCCCACGAGCAGGACCAGCGCGATCGCCACCGACAGCAGGATGATCGCCGGGGTCCGTGACCTGGCCGGCGGAGCCGGGGGCGGCGTCATCGGAAACGTCGGCGGCATATACCCGGCGTGCGCCGGGCCGGAGTGCGCAGGGCCGGACTGTGCCGGGCCGGGGTGCGGGGAGCCGGGATGGCCGTAGCCGGGCTGGTCGAAGAGCGGCTGCGTGTGCTGCGGCGTCTCGAAGGGGTCGACAGGCGGCGGGTATGTCATCGACGCTCCAGTGGTCGAACTGTCTGTGGATACTAGCGACGAGCAGTAGAGCGACGGATGGCGGCAGGCTGCGCGCTTGGCAATCTCGAATCGGAACACGGCTCATCAGGGCCTACCCGATTTAGGAGATTTATCGTGTCAATCCGCAAGTCTCGGGTCGCCCTCGCCGGCGTCCTGGCCGCGTCCGTGCTCGCTCTGATCCCGACCGGCGCGTCGGCCAGCACCCCGGCTGCCGCCACCGGGAAGTCCACCCAGGCCGGCAAGCCCGCGGTCAAGCCGACCGTCGTGCTGGTCCACGGCGCCTGGGCCGACGCCTCCGGCTGGAACGCCGTCACCCAGCGGCTGCAGGCCAAGGGCTACACCGTCATCGCCCCACCGAACCTGCTGCGCAGCCTGGACGAGGACAGCGACTACCTGAAGAGCTTCCTCGCCACCATCAGCGGCCCGATCGTGCTGGTCGGCCACTCCTACGGCGGCGCGGTCATCACCTCCGCCGCCACCGGCAACCCGAACGTGAAGTCGCTGGTCTACATCTCCGCCTACGCCCCCGACCAGGGCGAGACCATCGCCGACGCCGGCGCCCTCAACGGCGGCGACAACTCGGTCCTCGTCTCCCACCTGATCAAACGGCCCTACCCGAACTCGACCGGCGCCGTCGACACCACCGTCGACCCGGCCTGGTTCCCCAAGCTGTTCGCCGCCGACGCCCCGCTCAGCGAGACCAAGCTGATGGCCACCCAGCAGCGCCCGCTCTCCTCGGCCGCCTTCACCGGCGAGATGGGCGTCCCCGCCTGGAAGTCCATCACCTCCTACTACCTGGTCTCGCTCGACGACAAGACCATCCCCCCGGTCGCCGAGAAGGCCATGGCCGCCCGCGCCGCCAAGGGCCGCACCGTCGAGATCCACAGCTCGCACGCCGCGATGGTCGCCCACCCCGCCCAGGTGACCGACCTGATCCTGCGAGCCGCCCGCTCCTGACCGCCCGGCACGCCCCGGGGACCCGTTCGTGGGTACCCCGGGGCGATCCGGCTCCCGTAGCGTGGGGACGTCATGTCTGCCCCGGCGTCCTACGGCCCCGACCGCCTGTCCGATCTGGACCGCCCGGCGGCCGGCGCCGGCACGTGGCCGCTCTGGCGGGTCCTCGCCCTTGTCGTGATCTTCTACGCCGCGGGCGCCTCGCTGGCCTTCCTCGGCTTCGGGGCGCCGTCGATCGTGGTGCTGTTCCTGCCGGCCGGCATCACACTGTCAGCGCTGCTGCTCAACCCCCGTACCCGATGGCCCTGGATTCTGCTCGCGGTGGCGGTCACCGAGGTCGTGGTGGACGTGTCGCACGGCATGTCGCCGCGCTGGGTCTGGGGGTTCGCGCTGGCCAACACCGCGGAGCCGCTGATCGGCGCGCTGCTGCTGCGCCGGTACGTGCCCGGCGACGTGGACCTGCTGCGCCGCGATCACCTGGCCGCGTTCCTCGCCTGCTGTGTCGGCGCCGGCCCGGCGGCCGGCAGCCTGATCGGCGCCACCATGCTGGCGCTCAGCATCGGCCTGCCGTGGCCGCAGTCGGTGGTGTCGTTCTGGGCCGGTGACGCCACCGGTGTGCTCGTCGTCGCCGGGTGCGTGCTGGCCTGGTGGCACAGCCGCCACGGCCGGCCGGTCGGCGCGCGCTGGCCGCTGGGGATGGCGCTGGCGGTGCTCGCCACTGTCGCCGGTTTCTGGCCACCGCACGTGCCGCTGTTCTACCTGCCCATTCCGGTGCTGTTCGCGCTGGCGTTCACGCAGCCGCTGCCGGTCACCATGACCGCGGCCCTGGCGACCACCGTGACGGCGAACCTGATGACCAGCACCGGTCACGGCCCGTGGGTGTCGGCCGGCACCTCCGACCAGTGGCAGACCCTGACGCTGCAGGTCTTCCTGGTCAGCACGATCCTCGGCGCCCTGCTGCTGGCGGTCGGCGTGGCCGAGCGCGACCTCGCCCGCCGCGACACCTCGCTGGAACGGGAGGCCCGGTTGCGGCTGCACGCGTTGCAGGTGCTGACGACGGACCTGGCGACGGCGGCCACCTCGGAGGCGATCGCGCAGGCCATCGTCCGGGAGGGCATCGGCCTGGCCGCCGACCAGGGCAGCGCCGCGATCATCTCGCCCGGCGGCGCCGGGCTGATGCTCTGGACCACCGGTGGCCGGCCGGCCGGCGTCCCCGGTTCCCTCGACGCGGACACGCCGCACACCGCCGCGATCCGGCTGCGCCGGCCGGTGCTGCACCAGACACGCCAGGACATCGAGGCCGCGTTCCCGCAGATGGCCCCGGACTATCGGGCGCTGGGCATCCACAGTGGGGTGTGCGTGCCGATCCCCGGTGACGACGACGCGCCGCTGGGGGCGCTGACGTTCGGCTTCCATCGCGAGCACGGCGTCGACGCCGACGTGCTCTCCTTCGCCGACGCGCTGGCCAGCCTCACCGGGCAGGCTCTGCGCCGGGCGCAGACCTACGAGCAGGAGATCAGTGCCGCGCACCAGTTGCAGCAGGCCCTGCTGCCGGTGGTGGCGGCGGACGGGCTGCCCGGTGTCCGGGTCAGCGCCGACTACCGGCCCGCCGACCTCGCCCACCAGGTGGGCGGGGACTGGTACGACGTGTTCGCCCTGCCCGGCGGCCGGATCGGGTTCGCCGTCGGTGACGTGGTCGGCCACCACGTGACGGCGGCCGCGGCGATGGCCCGCCTGCAGTCGGCGCTGCGCTTCGTCGCACAGACCGCGCGGCATCCCGCCCAGGTCCTCGACGACCTCGACCGGGCCAGCGCGGTCATCCCCGACTCGATGATGGCCACCGTCGGATTCGCCGACTACGACCCGGTGACCCGGCTGCTGCGGTTCGCCTGCGCCGGGCATCCGCCGCCGCTGCTGGTCACCGGCAACGACGCCCGGTTCCTGTGGGACGGCCGGTCGCTGCCGCTCGGCGTCGGCGCGACCGCCCGGCAGCACGCGGAGTGCGTCCTGGCGGACCAGGCCGTCGTGGTCTGGTACACCGACGGCCTGGTGGAACGGCCCGGCCAGCACATCGCTGCGTCCATGCAGCGGCTCGCCGACGCGGCCGGGCGGCACGGTTCCGGCGACGCCCACGCGCTGCGCCCGCACCTCATGCGGCACATGGTCGGCGACCGGACGCTCGGCGACGACACCGCCATCCTGTGTGTCCAGTTCACCCCGGCGGCCCACGGCGGTTGACACCGGTGACGGGTGCCGCAGATGCTGACAGGGCTGCCACTCCCGGGGAAGGTTCATGTCGGACTTCCAGATACGCACCGCCACCCATGCGGGCCGGATCGTCGTGTCCGTCGCCGGCGAGTGCGATCTGCGCCATCGCGACGAGATGACCACCGCACTGGAAGCGGCCGTGCGGGCCGCCCCGGTGGTCGCCGTCGACCTGGGCGCCGTGCGCTTCCTCGACTCCAGCGGCCTGCACGCCCTGGTCTCCGCCCGCCAGGCCGCGAGCCGCCGGGACGGCGTCGTCTACGTCGTCAACGCCACCGGCACGGTCGCCATGGTGCTGGAGATGACCGGCGTCCTGCAGCTGCTGCGACCACCGGCATGAGCATGGACTACCACAAACCCGAAGACCTTCCTTCGGTACGGGGATTCGTCCGCGCCCGGGCACAAGCAGCCGGCCTGGACGAAGGCGCCGTGGAGGCCATGGCGATCGCGGTCAGCGAGCTGGTCACCAACACGTTGCAGCACACCACCGGCGGCGGTCAGGTCCGGGTCTGGGCCGAGAACTCCTCGGTGTTCTGCGAGGTGGCGGACGGCGGGACCCTGCCGGCCTTCCCCCGGGCGATGCCGGCGGCGGACGCCGAGCGCGGGCGCGGGCTGGCCATCGTGGAGATGCTCTGCGACGACGTGACGGCGATCGCCGAACCGGGGCGCACGGTCGTCCGCATGCGGTTCGCGACCAAGCCGAGGGCGTGACGCCGGCCGATCAGCCGGTCCGCCGAACGCGGCGCTGTTCAGCCGACCGGGCCGAACCAGGCTGATCAACCGCCGGGCCGAACGCGGCCGGTCAGCCGGGCAGGCCGAACGCGGCGGACAGCCCGGTCACCGCGATCGCCTTGGCGACCGGCGGCGACGGGCTCACCAGCGTCAGCGTGACACCGGCCGCCGCGGCCGAGTTGCGGGCGCTGATCAGCGCGCCCAGCGCGTACGAGTCGATCAGCGTGACCCGGGAGACGTCCACCTGCAGGAACCGGCACGGGGAGGCCTGTGCGGCG
Source organism: Actinoplanes sp. NPDC023936 (assembly GCF_040639325.1). Lineage (NCBI taxonomy): Bacteria > Bacillati > Actinomycetota > Actinomycetes > Micromonosporales > Micromonosporaceae > Actinoplanes > Actinoplanes sp. NPDC023936. The sequence continues at coordinate 33,412 of NZ_JBEZZR010000022.1, forward strand.
GCCGCGAGGTTGTCCCGGACCTCGTCGGCGTCCGCGAGGTCCAGCTCCCCGGCCAGCGCGGCCCGCAGGGTGATCCCGTCACTGCTGGTCTCATACATGATCAACGCGCTCCCCGGCATGCGTCGACCGTATCGGCCGCCGGGGCGGCCCGCCCGGTGAGGGGGTCCCGGTACGGATCGACGCGGCCGTCGCGGAGGCCCGCGGGCCCGGGAAGTCCCTGATCAGGGGGCGGGTGGGCTGACCCTTGCGGGCCGTGCTGCCACCCTGGCGGATGAACTGCGGCGAACAGCCACGGCGCGGTGAGCACGATCGTTACGGTGCCGGTGTGACTACCGAGAGAGATGACCGAAGCGCCTTCCGGCGCAGCGCCGGCCGGATCGCCGCCGTGACCATGATCGGGCTGCTCGCCTCCACCGGCGCCGCCACCGCCGTCCGGGCCGACCCGCACCCCGCGCGCACCGCCGGGGCCGCCGGGGTGCCGTCCCGGAGCGTCATGCCCGGCACAGCCGGGATCATCGCGGTGCGCCCGGACGGGAAGGTGTTCGCCACCGCCAGCACCGGGAAGGTGAAGCAGTGGAACACGGCGACCGGCGGCCCGGCCGGGACGTCGTTCGCCGCCCACGCCGGCCCCCTGCACGCCATCGTGTTCAGCCCGGACGGCAAGCTCCTGGCCGTCGCGGGGGACCGGGGGGCGTCGATCTGGGACGCCGGGAGCGGAGAGCGGTCCGGTCCGGTGCTGACCGGCCACGGCGGGCCGGTGCGGTCGGTGGCGTTCAGCCCGTCCGGGCGCCTGGTCGCCACCGCCGGTGACGACGGCACGGTCCGGCTGTGGAACGCCGCCACCGGCGACCCGGTGCGCACCCTGACCGGGCACACCGGCGGGGTACGGTCGGTCGTGTTCAGCCCGGACGGCAGGCTGCTCGTGACGGCCGGCGCGACCGGCCGCGACAAGACCACCGACGCGGATGACGACAACACCGTCCGGCTGTGGCGCACCGGCACCGGCCGGCCGGTCGGCGAGGCGCTGTCGATCAGCCCCGGCCCGGTGTTCGCGGTGAGCTTCACCCCGGACGGGGAGCTCCTGGCCACCTCCGGCGGCGGCCGGGTCGTCCGGCTGTGGGACACGGCGACCGCCGATCCCGACGGCGACCCGCTGGTCAGCAGCTCCGCGCCGGTGTTCGCGCTCACGTTCAACGCCGGCGGCAAGCTGCTGGCCACCTCGTCCGGCGGCGACAACACCGTGCAGCTGTGGGACACGGCGTCGCGCCGGCCGGCCACCGCGCCGCTCACCGGTCACACCGGCCCGGTCCGGGCCATGCGGTTCAGCCCGGGCGGGAACCTGCTGGCCACCGGCAGCGACGACGGAACCGTGCGGCTGTGGGACGCGGCGACCGGCAAACCCGAGGGCAAGCCGCTGACCGGCCACGACGGACCGGTCTGGGCGCTGCGGTTCACACCGGACGGCAAACGCCTGATCACCGCCGGCGCGGACGAGCGGGTGCGGCTGTGGACGCTCGCCACGCGAGACCCGGCCTGACCCGGACGATCGGCTCGGGACCGACCGGAGACAGGCGTAGAGACAGGCGAAAGGGCGGCCCGCACCAGCGGGACGCCCTTTTCGGCCTGGCGGGGGGGTTGTCAGTACCAGACTTTTCGGCCACCGACCGGGCGGCCGACAGCGCCGAGGATCCAGAGCACGGCGCCGATCACCAGGAGAACGATGCCGATCGTGTAGAGGATCGACACGTCCAACAGAACGCCCAACAGCAGAAGAATGAGTCCGAGTGCCAGCATGACTGTGCTCCGTTCCATCGGCGGGTCTCTCCCGCCGGACGCTGCTGTACCCGGTCCATCGAAATATCAATCAACCTCCACGTCGGCCCGCGCCGGCGGCGGGGTGGCGGCGGCCGTGGCGGGCCGGACCAGCAGCGACAGCGGCACGGTCAGCAGCGCCACCGCGGCCGCCGCGAGGAACCCGGCGCCCGCCTCGCCGGTGCCGTCGATCAGCTGACCGGCGGTGGCCGAGCCGAGCGCGTAACCGGCCCACGTGGACGCCCCCATCCAGGCGTACGCCTCGGTCCGGAAGCGTTCCGGCGCCGCCTCGCCGAGCACCACCTGAATGAGGGTGTCCTGCGGGCCGGTCACCATCCCCGCCGCGAGCAGCAGCACGGCGAGCACCAGCAGCGTCGGCGCCCCGCCGGCGGCGGCGAGCACGAGCGTCACCGCCGCGTGGGTCAGCGCGAGCTGCGGGCCCGGCGCGCCCCGGCGGCGCCGGCTGCCGTAGATCAGGGCGCTGACCACCGAGCCGACGCAGAGCGCGGCGACCAGCACGCCGGCCACGTCGCGGTGGCCGGCGCCGGTGGCAGCGGCCGGGCCGCCGACCATCACCGCGCCGAACGTGAACGCGCTCAGGGTGATGACGGCGAGGATCAGCCGTACCTGGCCGGTGGCGAGCGGGCCCAGATAGTCGCGGCGGGCCCCGGTGCGGGCCGGCGGGCGCCGCCGCAGGGCGGGCGTGGCGACGAGCAGCAGGACGCCGGTGGCGAGGATCGCAGCGACCACCCCCAGCACCACGATCGGGCGGGTGACCAGCAGCAGCGCGGAGACGAGCACGGGACCGCAGACGTACATCGTCTCGTTGAGCGCGCCGTCGAGCGCGAAGGCGGTGGGCAGCCGCTCGGCGCCGACGAGCGACGGCCAGGTGGCGCGGGCCACCGGTCCGCACGGTGGCGCGGTGACGCCGAGCGCTGCCGCACCGGCGATCAGCGCCCCGGCCGGCCACGCGCCGAGCAGGGCGGCGGCCATCACCCCGTACCCCAGAAGGTGTGCCGTCAGCAGGCCGAGGAGGATGCGATGCGCGGGGTAGCGGTCGATCAGCCGGGAGCTGAACGGCACGCACACGGCGACGGCGACCGCGTAACCGGTGAGGGCGAGACCGGCGGACGCGTAGGAACCGCCGGCGTCGACCACGGCGAGCAGCAGGGTGAGCGTCAGCATCGGCGGGGCCAGCCGAGTCGTGACGATCGCGAGGATCAGCCGGGGCACCTCGGGCACGGCGAACAGGTCGCGATAGGCGCGCATGCAACCCATTGTTCAACATCGATGCTTACGTGGCGGCCGGTCCGCGTCCGTCCGGGTGCCGTTCGCTGATCCGCCGGGCCGCCCGCCGCACCGGTTGAGTCACCCGGCCCCCGGCGGGTATCACATTGAGGACGGACGATGTGGTCGGCGGCGGGGGAGGCTACCAATGGTGGACCGGGAACACAGGGCGCCGCGGGACCGGTTGCTGGCCCCCGACGAGTGGCGGCGACTGCGTGCCGCCCGGCTGGCGGCGCTCGCGGACGCCCCGGACGCCCTGCTGCCCGCTCAGCCCCCGGAGTCCACCTGGTCGGAGCAGCGCTGGCGGTCGTCGTGGCGGGACGCCCTCTGGGTGGTGGCGGAGTCGGGCACCGAGACGGTCGGGCTGGCCCGGCTCTCCTGGACCGGGACCGGCGCCTACGTCGAATCGGTCTGGACCCGGCGCGACCATCGGCAGCGCGGGGTGGCGTCGGCCCTGGTCCGCCGGCTCATCGCCGAGCACCCGGCGGATCGGGGGGAGATCTTCGTCTGGGTCGTCCAGCCGAACGACGCCGCGATGCGCCTGTACGCGTCACTGGGTTTCGAGACCACGAAGGTCACCCAGTGGCTTTCCGCCCTGAACCGGGTCGAGGAGCAGCTGCGCCTCAACGGCGGGCGCCCGCGAGGCTGAGCGGGGCGTGCCCGAAGCTGGCCTGCCGCCATCGGGTGATCCCGAGCTCCGCGAACGCCTCCGGGTGATCGCACCGCTTGTCGCGGGCGGCCAGGCTCCGGACGGCGAACGCGCTCTGGTCCTCCTCCCAGGCTCGCAGGAACGCGACGCAATCCGCCGGGCGGATCCGGTCGAGCTGGAACAGCGCCTCGTTCAGCGACTTCACGGCCTGGACGTGTTCGCGGGCGGCGTGCTGCCGGCGGAGGTCCTGGATCAGCCCCGCCCGTTCCTCGATGAAGCGTTCCCAGTAGCCGCCGGTCGCCCGGGACACGTCCGACCCGTCGTTGAAGAGCGCGTAGAGTCCTTCGGCGACCAGATCTCCGAACTCCTCGACGGCGGCCCGCTGCGGGTCCTCGAACGGATCGAACTCCAGCTGCCGCACCTCACCCGCGTCCGCCACGCCGTTCCGGCGGGCCTCGCCGGCGAGCGCGAACCAGTCCTCGTTGTAGACGTCCGGGAAGACGTCCAGCTCGTCGGCCGCCACGCGGACGCCCAGCGCGGCGCCGCTGACGAAGATGCCCTGCGGCCGGCCGAGCTCGCGGATCGCGTGGCAGACGACCGAGTTGTCCGGGAAGCTGACCGTCCGCAGCCCGGCGTACCGGTTGGCGCCGAGGTGGTGCGCGACCCGGGCCACGTGGTGCGGGGTGAGCCGGATGATGTCGTCGTCGACGAACATGATCTTCTGCCAGCCCAGGTGCCGGGCGAGCAGCAGGCCGAGGTTGCGCTTGAGGCTGAGGTTGCTCGACCGGCCGGCGCTGAGCACCCGGAACCGTTCCGCCGACGTGGCCGGGGTGAGCAGCCCGGGCCCGTCGTCCGGGATCCCGGCGAGCAACGCGCGGCAGCCCGGGATGCGAGCCACCTCCGCCGCGGCCTCGTCGAGGTCGCAGCCGTGCGAGGCCAGGACGACGAGGGTGGTGTCACAGGCGGCGGCCAGCCTCGCGACCGTACGCAGGCGGTGGGCCCGGCGTGCGGCGGGCACCACGATGGCGTCCACCGGCCCGCCGGTCGGCCGGAGAGCCGGGTCCCAGGCGACGCGCCGCAGCAACTGGTTGTGGTGCGCCCGCTGTCCAGCGCGGCTCATGCGCGGTCCTTCCGGGATTTCGGCGCCACGGCGGGCTCGTCCGGCCAGGCGAAGAGGATGTTCCGGGAGTCCTGCAGGTCGGGGGAGAGGGCTCGGCCGTGGAAGACGGGGACGCGGATGAGCAGGCCGTACACGCCTTCGGGGAAGCGGCGGGCGAGGAGGGCCTCATTGGCCTCCCGGACCTGGGCGTCGGTGAGCGTGCGGACCGCCCCCAGGACGCCGCGGCTGTGGATGCCGTTGCACAGCGTCAGGGTCCGGCTGGAGTTGAACGGGTTGGGCACCCGCGCCAGCAGCGCGACGTCCTCCTCCAGTTCACGGCTCTGCTCGTCGCCGTCCGACCAGACCGGCTTGAAGCGTCTCTCGTCGTCGCCGTGACCCACCGCGAAGATCTCGCCGGTCTTCAGCGTGGGCGTGTCGTCGATCTGCCGGACCGGGAGATCCGCGAGCATCCGCAGGAGCCGGCGGGTGACCGGGTTCCAGCCGATGCCACCGATCAGGACCAGGTGCCCGGAGAGATCGTCGGCCTCCACCTTGGACGCCGGCTTGAAGAAGACCGGCAGCGTCGGGTCGTTCTCGGCCCGGATGTGACCGTGCAACTCGATCAGGGCGTCCAGGTCGGCGAACTGATGCGCCGTGGTGTGGTTCGGATGGGCCTCGTCCGCGAGCGGGCCGACCGCGTCCTTTCCCGCGTCCGGCACGACGATCACGACCGGGCCGCCGTCGGCGAAGAACCAGGAACGGTGCGAGGCGGCCCGGGCCGCGTCGGCGGGGGCCGGCCCGCCACGAGCCTGATCGATGAGGTCGGTCAGCTCGCCGAGCATCCGCCGGCGTTCCTCCTCCTGCTCCGGGGAGAGGCGGGCGGCGGGGACCAGCCGGCGTGGGGTGCCGGTCAGCGTGTGCAACCGGGCGTACGGCTCGGCCCGGTTCTCCGGTAGCAGGACCGGCTCCTTCGGCCGTTCCCACGAGGACACCGCGGCGGCGCTCACCTGCTTGCCGTCCTCTGTGAAGATCACGGCGAGTTCGTTCTGGGTGAGCCGGGCCTGCTCGCGGAGCCCACGCAACCGCTGGGCCAGCTGGATCGCACCTGGTGTCGCCATGAGCGCCACCTCCCGGATTCTGTTATCCGTGGGTCGTGTGAGGCCTTGTTGACAAGGAGTTACCGGAGTAGATTCGAGTTGTCTCTAACTGATTGAAGTTGACTAAACTTAACTCTACTTGAGACAACTTGAGTCAACCAGGCTAGCATAGCGCGAAAGCAGACCGAGGGTGGCCGGTATGCGAAGCGACACGCCCCAGCCGCAGGAGACGAAGGAGCGGCTGATCGAGGACGGACTTCAGGCGGTGACCGTGAAGTACCGTCAGAGGCTCGCGCGCGACCTGCTGCTCGGGCCGGCGCGGCTGCCCCTGGCGTGGCTCAGTCCCCGCCAGCGCGCGTTTCTCGCGCTCCGCCCGGATGCCGCGATCATTGCCACCGGCACCGCTCACGCGGCCGGCGTCGAGCTCGTCCATCACGTGATCCAGCTCTGCGACCACCTCGTCCCGCAGCTGGTCGACGACTTCCTGGCCGGGCGCGAGCTCGACGGGCCGGCGCGCGCCGGCCTGCGCCAGCGGGCGCCGGCGGTCGTCCGCGACGTGCTGCTCCGATCCTGTTCCACCTGGCCGGCCTACGGGATCGAGGCGCTGGACGCGAATGCCCGGGCCGCCGTCGACGCGGCGCTCACCAGCGAGCTGGCCCGCGGCGCCACAGCGGATCCGCCGATCGCGGCTCTGCCCGAGGCCGGACCGGCCGACCAGCGGCACCACGAGGAGCGGGTGCTCTTCCTGACCTCCAGCACGCACGACCGGCACCGGCGGGTCCAGGGACACCTGTGGGAGGAGCAGGCCCGCCACGGGGTCAGCGTCGCGATCACTCTGGTGTCGTCCGCGGCGATCGCGGTGCTCTATCTGGTGATCGTCCTGGTGGCGCGCCGGATCGACCAGGCCATGACGGTCAAGGAGGCCATGGCGCTGGCGGGCGCCGCGCTGGCCAGCGGCGGCCTCGGGATCCTCGGCGCGAGCCTCAGGGAGAAGCTGACCCGTGGCCGGTCCGGGAGCGAGCCACCGCCTGCCCGATCCGGCGACGCAGATCAGGCCCGGCCAGAGCCCCGCTGACCAGTCCGCAGACGACTGTCACGGCGAGAGCCACGGCGAACGATCCGCCGGCGCCGGGAAGGCGGGCCGCGAGCAGGCCCGCGCCGGCCGCCACCGAGGCGATGACGGCGAGGGCGAGAACCACGTAGCTCACCGCGGCCACCGGGTAACGGCCTGCGGGTCGATGCGTCCGGGCTGCCACGATTCGTAACTTACGGCGTTGCCGGCGACAGCGGCACCACCGAACGGCCCATGCCGCGCCGAGGCGCCTCAGCCACGGGGCGGCCTCCGTCGTACGGTCCGGGCCACCACGACCGCCGCCAGTCCCGCGCTCCCGAGCAGGACCACCGCACCCGCCCAGGCCACCGATCGCAGCGGCCCGGCCGCCGGCCCCGCCGTCGTGCTGGTCACCCAGCCGGCCAGGGAGTCGACCCGGGCGCTGTAGTCCGGGCCGGTGTGCGGGCAGCTCGGCCCGGAGCTGACCACGGCCACGAGGGCGACCCGGCCGCCGGGCTCCTGCCGGAAGTACGGCCCGCCCGAGTCGTGCGGGCACGGGCTGGTGTCCGCCCGCGGTGAGCGCCCGGACGTCTCGATCAGCGCAGCACCGACCGCGTCGACGGTGAACGTCCCGGTCTGCAACCGGTCCGGCGGCCGGGTCGCGTCACCGTCGCCGGTCAGCCCGAACCCGGCCAGCCGCAGCACCTCACCGGGCCGCGGCGCCGGACCGGCTAGCGGGATCGGCGGGACGTCGGTGACCGCCTCACCCAGCTCGGCCAGCGCCACGTCGGCGCCCTCGGCCTGGACCGCGCCGACCACCTCGACCTCGTGGCCGTCCGCGCCGCTCAGTTCGGCGCGCCCGACGACCGCGGTGGTCCGCTCGGCGACGGTACGGCTGACCCGCCGGCCGTCCGCGTCCCGGAAGCAGTGGCCGGCGGTGATCACCCAGCGGGGCGCGATCAGCGCTCCGGAGCACCAGCTGTCCCGGGTGCCGCCGCCCTCGGCGGGCAGTCCGGTCATCGTCAGCATCACCGCGAACCGGTAGGCCCGGTCCGGCGCGTCGTCGCCGTTCGCGATCGCGGCGGCCGGCCGCGCCGGACAGAGCACGGCGGCGGCCAGCGCGAGGACGACGAGCAGGTTGCGAGAAGACACGAGCATGCCGCACATGCTGCGCACCGGGCGGTCCGGTGAGCGTCAGCGGCGTCTTTACGGGCGGTTTATGGTCGGCGTGCGAAGCTGGCGACCGGTACGCGGAACGGGGAGGACACGGATGCGGGTGCTCGTGGCGGACGACGAACGCCTGCTCGCCGACGCCGTCGCGCAGGGACTTCGCCGGCTGTCGATGGCCGTCGACGTGGTCTACGACGGCGACAGCGCTCTGGAACGCGTCGCGGTGAATCGGTACGACGTCGCGGTCCTGGACCGGGACATGCCCGGATGCGGTGGCGACGAGGTGTGCCGGCAGGTCGCCGCCGGGCAGCAGGGCACCAAGATCCTGATGCTCACCGCCGCGGCCGGCATCCGCGACCGGGTCGAGGGGCTGGGCCTGGGCGCCGACGACTACCTGACCAAACCGTTCGCCTTCGCCGAGCTGGCCGCGCGGGTGCAGGCGCTGTCCCGCCGATCCGGCGTCGCGCTGCCGCCGGTGCTCGACCGGGCCGGCATCGTCCTGGACAGCACCCGGTACACGGTCACCCGGGACGGGCAGCTGCTGGCCCTGTCGTCGAAGGAGTTCGCCATCCTGCACGTCCTGATGCGTGCCGAGGGCCGCGTGGTCAGCACCGAGGAACTGCTGGAGCAGGCCTGGGACGAGCACGCCGACCCGTTCACCAACACCGTCCGGATGACGGTCATGACGCTGCGCCGCAAACTCGGCGACCCGCCGGTGATCCACACCGTCCGCCGGGCCGGCTATCGGATCGGCTGATGAGTCGTTCCGCCGCCCGCCGGGTGCTGCTGGGCTGCGCGATCGTGCTGGTCGCGGCGCAGGCCGTGCCGATGATCGCGGACGAGCTCCTCGCCCTGTGGCGCGAGCTCGGCCCCGGCTGGTGCCGGCTGCCGATCGACCGGGCCCCCGAGGCGAACACCTCGTTCGTCTGCACCCAGCTCTACCGGCGCCCCAGCATCCCGGGCGTGGTCGTCCGGCTGCTCGTCCTGGCCGCCGCGCTGGCCGCCTGCTACCCGCTGGTGCGCTGGTCGCTGCGCCCGGTCCGGGAGCTCGCGGCCGGCATCGACGCGGTCGGCCCGCAGAACCTCGGGCACCGGCTGCGTCCGGGCCCGGGCACGGACGAGGTCGCCGTGCTCGCCCGCGCGATCGACGACATGATGGACCGGATCGCGGTGGGCTACGAGGCGCAGCGCCGGTTCGCCGCCGACGCCTCGCACGAGTTGCGCACCCCGCTCGCCGTGCAGCGGACGCTGATCGAGGTCAGCATGGCCGACGAGCTCACCACCGAGCAGCTGGAACTGCTCACCGAACAGCTGCTGGTCACCAACGAGCGCAACGAACGCCTGATCGAGGGTCTGCTGGTGCTCAGCGAGAGCGACCGCGGGCTGATGACCCGCACCCCGCTGCGCCTCGACCAGATCGCCGCCGCCGTCGTCGACAGCCACCGCAAACGGGCCGCCGAGGCAGGTGTCACGATCACCAGCACGCTCCGGCCCCGTACCGTGGTGGGGGAGAAGGTCTTGCTGGAACGGCTGGTCACCAACCTGGTGCAGAACGCCGTCAAGTACAACCGGCCGGACGGGACCATCGACGTCCAGGTCGGCGACGAGCCGGCCCTGATCGTCGTGAACACCGGCGACGACGTGCCGCCGGAGGACGTGCCCGCGCTGTTCGAGCCGTTCCGGCGCAAGAGCGCGACCCGCATCGACCACAGCGGTGGCGCCGGGCTCGGCCTGGCCATCGCCCGCTCGATCACACAGGCGCACGAGGGCCTGATCTCGGCGTCCTCCACCGGCCGTGACGGCCTGCGGGTCGAGGTGTCGTTCCCGCCGGCGCACCCATGATCAGCATCGGTTCCCGCTCGGATCTCACCCACAGGTGACAGCACTGACGACCAGCTGGACCAGCTGGACCAGCTGGTCGCGGGCGTCGGCTCCGGCGTTGTGGATCGTGGAAAGGCGTGGCCCGGCTGGCGCTCAGTGCTGTCCCGGCGGGCCGGCGAGAACACTGACAGCCAGCCGGGCACGACGAGCTGGTCACCAGTGCTGCCGAACACCTGTCTGGGCAGCACTGAGCGCCAGCCCGCCCGGACCGCTCCACGATCGACAACCGGCGGCACCCATCTCACCTCCGGCGAGTCGACGGCTCGTCGATCAGCCAGCAAGGTCAGCCCTGGGAGCCAGCTACCGCCCCGGCGTCCAGCCGCTGAACCACTCCGGCAGCTCGTCGGCCTCCCGGTATTCGGGTTCGAAATAGCCGCAGGCGCCACGGCTGTCGCGGCGTTCTCAAATTGATTAGTCCGCTCGTCGTCGTGCGGACTCATTCGGAGAATGAGTTGACCTGGCAGATGGATATTGGCTGCCCAGGATCACTGCTTCGATTCCTGGTGTACTCCACAGGTCTGTCAAGGAGCGTCGTGAAAACAGCGAAATCCATGTATCGAATGGGAGTGGTGGCTCTCTGTCTCGCCGCCGGGGGACTCGTCGCCACCACCACCAGTCCGGCGTCGGCGGCCACACCGCACCGCTACGTCGCGATGGGCGACTCCTACTCGTCCGGTGAGGGCACCTACGCCGACAACAACAGGTACGACCCGGGCACGACCGGTGACTGCCATCGCAGCGACCTGGCGTGGGGGCGGATGCTTGCCGGCGATTCCGCGAACGGGCTGCAAATGTCCGCGCACCTTGCCTGTTCCGGGGCGCTCACCAAGCACGTCATGACGGCCGGCCACCATGGCGCCGAGCCACAGGTCAATCAGCTCAGGAAGCTGAATCCACGGCCGGAACTGGTAACCCTGACGATCGGTGGCAACGACGCCGGCTTCGGTAAGGTCGCCAAGGATTGCTATTTCTGGGGCGGAAAGAAGTGCTCCGACGCCCTCTCCGACGCGGGCAAGGCCATCGACCGGCTCGCCGACTGCACGGATTCCCGGGAGGCCGGGGAGGGCTACACCTGTCTCAAAGATGTCTATCGGGCGGTCAAGGATCAGGTGCCGACCGGCCGGGTCGTCGTGGTCGGCTACCCGCGCCTGTTCGCGACCGGGCGGGAGGCGTACACCCGCTGCTGGTGGGCGAACGGTCTCCCGGGCTCTCTCGGCAAGATGAACGACCTGGTGATCAAGATGAACAAGCAGATCCTCGCCCAGGCAGGGCTGGCGCGGGTGGAGTACGTCGACGTCACCGACACCATGAAGGGTCATGAGCTCTGCACCGACCCGTCCTGGATCCGCAGCATCACGGCGCCGAGCGGGAAGTGGAACACGATCTCGGCCCATCCGATGAAGGAGGGGCAGACGGCGATCAAGAAGGTGGTGGCGGGCTACCTGCGCGACCACCCGGTCGTGTCGGTCACCCCGCCGGCCACCGGGCCGGCTCCGCAGCCGTCGAACAAGCCGCCGGTGGCCGCGTTCACCTCCGGCCGCCTGACCGGCGTGGGCAACCGGGTGACACTCGACGGAAGCGCGTCGTCGGATCCCGACGGCACGGTGACGTCGTGGACGTGGACGTCCGGTGGCCGCCCGATCGGGACCGGCCGGACACTGACCACGTCCTTCGCCGGGAGCGCCGCGCCGGCGGTGACGCTGACCGTCGCCGACAACCGGGGAGCCACCGCCGCGGCCACCAAGGTGCTGTCGTTGCCGAACCGGCGACCGGCCATCTCCGGGGTGACGCCTCGCGACGCCACGGTCGTGCCCAGCACCACGCCGTCCTTCACCGTCGCGGCAACCGACCCGGACGGCGACACGCTCACGGCGACATTTCGCGTCACCGGCCCCTCGGTCGACGTCTCGTCCGGCCCGGCCGGGCTGCGCTGGACCGTTCCCGCGCACCGGCTCGATCCCGGTACCAGATACCGCCTAGAGGTCACGGTGCGCGATCCGTCCGGAGCCGTCGCGACGGCTGCCAGCACCTTCACCGTGGCCATGCTGCCTACCGCCGCCGATGTGACAGCTACCTCTTCCGGCGACGGGTACTGGCAGGTGGACACGTACGGCGGGGTCTTCTCGTACGGCGACGCGCCGTTCCACGGATCGCTGCCCGGCCTCGGAGTACGGGTCACCAACATCATCGGCATGGCGCGCACCCCCGACGACGGCGGCTACTGGCTGGTCGGCAGCGACGGGGGCGTCTTCGCGTTCGGCAACGCCGGCTTCCACGGGTCGATGGGCGGCAAGCCGATGAACGCCCCGGTCGTCGGGATGGCCGTCACACCCACCGGCAAGGGGTACTGGCTCGCCGGTGCCGACGGGGGCGTCTTCGCGTTCGGCGATGCGGGCTTCTTCGGCTCGATGGGCGGCAAACCGCTCACCAAGCCGGTCACCGCGATCGGTGCCACCGCGGACGGCGGCGGCTACTGGCTCGCGGCGAAGGACGGCGGCGTCTTCGCCTTCGGCAACGCCGGCTTCCACGGATCGATGGGCGGCAAGGCGCTCAACGCTTCCGTCGTCGACATGGACGTCACGCCGGACGGCGGTGGTTACTGGATGACGGCTGAGGACGGCGGTGTGTTCGCGTTCGGCAACGCCGGCTTCCACGGCTCGATGGCCGGCCGGTCCCTCAACGGTCACATCACCGGCATGTCGGTGACCCCGAGCGCCGGTGGTTACTGGCTCGTCGGCTGCGACGGCGGCATCTTCGCCTTCGGCGACGCGGTCTTCCGCGGTTCGAAGCCGACCTTCCAGTGCCGCGGGACCTGACCGTTCGGCACTGCATACTCGTGATCCATGGGTTTCGAAGCGGAGTGGCAGGGCGGTCGCCTGAGGACCGATGCGGACGAACTGCCACGACACGCTGCGCGCCCTCATGGACCGGCCGCCCACCATGACGGCTGACCGTTTCACCGCCTTGGTACCGTGACCGGCCCGGGGGAGGTCGCCATGGTCAACGCCGTCGCGCAGCGTTCCGCACGCCGGTCCGTGACGATCGTCGCGGTGGCGGTCGTGCTCGGCCTGCTGGCGTTCGCGGCCGACGCCGTCGACGGCATGGCCGGGCAGCTGATGATCGTGGTAGTCAGCAGTGGCTTGGCCTGGGGTTCAGCGGCGTTGCTGGCCGGCCGCTCGGCCCCGGACCGCCGCCGTGCGATGACGGGCGCGACAGTGCTCCTGGTTTGCGCCACCCTCGTCTACTACCTTCTGATCCTCGTGGTCAGCCGCCGCTGGAGCGGTGGCACGCTGGTGGACGGGTCATCGGGGGATTGGCACGGACTGCGCTCGCTGGCGATCATGACCACGGCCTGGCTGCTGGTCTCGGTGGTCGCGGGGCCGTCACTGGGCCTGCTGGGCCACCTGACGCGCACCGCGCGCCTGCCGAGCGCCGCCCTGGCCGCGGGCGCCGCGTGCGGTGCGCTGTCCGGCCAGGGCTGGCTGACGGTCACAGCAGCCCCGCCCTGGCTCATCTGGACGTACGACGGACCGGACGCCGCCCTGGTCCGCGGCTTCATCGCCGCCAAACTGATCGAGGTAGTGGTCCCTCTCGCCTTGCTCGCGTGGCTGGCCACCGCCCACCGCCTCTGGCGAGCATGGCCCCTCATGCTCTCCGCGACGGCGCTCACCGCAACCCTGAGCGCGCTCGCCTGGCGCTTCCTCCACACCGCCGCCAACCAGCTCGGCTGACCCCTCACCCGTGGACAGAGATTCAGACGGCGATTCGCGAACCACAGACACCCGAAAGCGCTGCCCCGGGTCGTCAGCCGGCCCGCGACACCCCGCGAGCGCCCGTCAGCGCATGCTCAGCGCCGCGTAGATGATGCCCTCGGCGGTGCTCATCTGGCCCGAGCCCTTGGCGTCGGTCGAGGTCACCGAGTACACCAGGCGGAAGCTGCCGTCGCGGCTGGCGCCGATCGCGCTGGAGTACCCGTACCGGGCGCCGGACTTGGCCCAGAGCACCTCACCGGTGGGCAGCGTGGTCGCCTCCAGCCCGGCGCTGTGGGTGGCCGGGCCGCCGCTCACGTCCGGCACCGCGGGGAGCGTGAACATCTCGTCGAGCTGTGCGGCCGGGAGCAGCCGGCCGGTGAAGAGCGCGGCGGTGAACGTGTCCAGGTCGGCCAGCGTGGAGATCATGTCGCCGGCGGCCGGGGTGAGGGTCTGGCTCCAGTTCGTCACGTCGATCAGCGACTGCTCCCCGTCCCGGGTCACGGTCTGGTATCCGTGCGCGTGCGGGCCCCGGATGGCCGGGTCGGCGCCGGGCGCGTACGTGTCGCGCAGCCCCAGCGGTCCGGAGATCCGCCGCCGCACCTCGGTGGCGTACGAGTGCCCGGTGATCTTCTCGATCAGCATCCCGGCGACGATGTAACCCATGTTCGTGTAGTGCTGCTCGTCGCCGGGCGCGAACTCGCGCGGGTTGCGCAGCGCCTGCCGGACGATCCGTTCCGGGGTCCAGACGTCGTACCGGTGTGCCAGCGCCCATTCGATGTCGTCCGGCAGCGTGGGGCTGGGCAGTCCGCTGGTGTGGTTCAGCAGCTGCCGCACGGTGACGCCGGCATACGAAGCGGGGAGCACCCCGGGCAGGTGCCGCCGGACCGAGTCGTCCAGGCTCAGCCGCTGCTCGGCAGCCAGTTGCAGGACGACGGTGGCGGTGAAGACCTTCGTGACGCTGCCGATCCGGAACCGCGCGTTCGCCGGCACCGGCTTGTTCGTCCGCAGGTCCGCGACGCCCGACGCGCCCGCCCAGCAGCCCGCCGCCGTGGTGACCCGCGCCTGTGCGCTCGTCGCCGCGGCGCTGGGCAGCCCCATCATGGCCTTGCCCATCGCGGCCGCGTCAAGCGAGCAGATCGTGGAAACCGGCGGGGAAGAAGCGGTGGCGGGCGCGGCGATCCCGAGAGCAAGCGCCGAAGCGAGCGAGACAGCGGCGACGCGGACCTTATTGATCTCCATGCCGACCACCCTGCCGAGGCGGCGCGTCCCGGACATCGGGGTCACCACCCCGGCCGGACCCTGAACCGTCCACTTAGGGGGTCTGGATCAGCCCGTCACCCACGTCGGGGGCGGTCTACGCGCCGGGCCGGACGATCTCCGCGCGCACCTCGTGCATCCGCAGCTCCCCGCTGCGGATCTCCTCGGCGAAGTGGCAGGCCACCCGCTGCCCCGAGTCGTCGAAGACCCGTAGTTCCGGCCGCTCCTCGGCGCAGCGGGTCTGCGACCAGGGGCACCGGGTACGGAACCGGCATCCGCTCGGCGGGTTCGCCGGGGACGGCAGGTCGCCGGCGAGCAGGATCCGCTCGCGCCGGTCCTCCACGCGCGGGTCGGGGATCGGCACGGCGGAGAGCAGCGCCTTCGTGTACGGGTGCAGCGGGCGCTCGTAGAGCCGGTCGCCACCGGCCTCCTCGACCAGTGCGCCGAGGTACATCACGCCGATGGTGTCGGAGATGTGCCGGACCACGGCGAGGTCGTGCGCGATCACCAGGTAGGTCAGCCCGAGCGAGTCCTGCAGGTCGCCGAGGAGGTTGATCACCTGCGCCTGGATCGACACGTCCAGCGCGGAGACCGGCTCGTCGGCCACGATCAGCTCGGGCCCGAGGACCAGGGCGCGGGCGATGCCGATCCGCTGCCGCTGGCCGCCGGAGAACTCGTGCGGGTACTTGTGCAGCGCCGACGCCGGCAGGCCGACCGCGTCGAGGGTGGACCTCAGACGCGTACCCACCTCGGCCTTGTTCTTGTGCAGATCGTGCGCCTTGAGGCCCTCGACCAGCAGGGACTCCACCGACTGCCGGGGGTCGAGGCTGGCCATCGGGTCCTGGAAGACCATCTGCATGCGCCGCCGGAATCGTCGCATCTGCTCGCCCTGGAGCGCGCGGACGTCCGTACCGTCGAAATTGATCTTTCCGCTGGTCGGCTCGACCAGTCGCAGCAGGCCGCGCCCGAGTGTCGACTTGCCGCACCCGGACTCACCGACGAGGCCGTAGGTCTCGCCCCGCCGGATCCTCAGGGACACGCCGTCGACGGCATAGACGAATCCGACGGTACGGTCGAAGAGCAGTCCGCTTTTGATCGGGAAATGGACAGTCAGGTCGTCGATCTCCATCAGGGCGTCGCTCACGCCGGCACCTCCTGCGGTACGGGGTTCGTGCACCGCAGCGCGCCACCGCGGGCGGTCGGCTCCAGCGGCACCGTCGCGCCGACGCAGTCGTCGATCACGCGGTCGCAGCGCGGCGCGAAGGCACACCCCTCCGACCACGGGATGTTGTCGCCGACCGAGCCGCGGATCTGGTGCAGCCGCCCGCCGCGAGCGGCGTCGAGCCGGGGGACCGACTGCAGAAGCCCATGGGTGTACGGGTGCCGGGGGTCCCCGAACAGATCGTGCCGGGCGGCCCGCTCGACCACCTTGCCGGCGTAGAGCACGTTGACCGTGTCGCAGAGCCCGGCCACCACGCCGAGGTCATGGGTGATCATCATGAGAGCCGTGCCGGACTGCTCGACGAGCTCCTTGAGCAGGATGAGGATCTGCGCCTGGATGGTCACGTCCAGTGCCGTCGTCGGCTCGTCGGCGATCAGCAGGCGCGGCTTGCAGGCCAGCGCGATGGCGATCAGGGCCCGCTGCCGCATGCCGCCGGAGAGCTGGTGCGGGAACTCCTTGAGCCGCCGCGTGGGGTCCGGGATGCCGACCGCGTCGAGCAGTCCGCCGGCCTGGCGCAGCGCGGCCTGCCGGCTCTGACCCTGATGGCGTTCCAGCACCTCGGCCACCTGGAGGCCGAGCGGGATGACCGGGTTCAGCGAGGAGAGCGGGTCCTGGAAGATCATGCCGATGTCCCGGCCGCGCCGGTCCCGCAGCTCCTGCGGGCGGAGCCGGAGCAGGTCGACGCCGTCGAAGCGGACCTCACCGGCGACCCGGTTGCCGTGCCGGGGGAGCAGACCCATGATCGCGAGGCTGGTCACCGACTTGCCGCAGCCGGACTCGCCGACCAGCCCGACCGTCTGACCGGGTTCCACGGTGAAGCTGACGCCGTCCACCGCGGTGAACGGCGCGGCGCCCCGGCGCTGGAAGACGACCGACAGATCGCGTACGTCGAGCAGAACCATGACAAGGTCACCGCCGGTTCTTCGGGTCGAGCGCCGCACGCATGCTCTCGCCGAGCAGGGTGAAGCCGAGGGCCACGAAAATGATCGCGAGGGCCGGGTAGTAGGCCAGCTCGGGCCGGACCTCCAGGTATCGCACGCCGTCCACGCCGAGCATCAGGCCCCACTCGGCCCGGTTGATGTCCGGGTCGCCGAGCCCCAGGAACGACAGCGCTGCCGCGTCCAGGATCGCCACCGCGAACGTCAGGGTCGCCTGCACGATGACCGCTGTCATCGAGTTCGGCAGCATGTGCCGGGTCACGATGTGCCGCTGCCGCACCCCGAGCGAGCGGGCCGCCAGCACGTGGTCGCTCTCCCGCTGCGCGAGCATCGACCCGCGCAGCAGCCGGGCGAAGATCGGCACGTTCACCACCGCGACCGCGATGATCACGGTCCACTGGGTGGACTCGCTGGCCAGGGCGACCAGCGTGATCGCCAGCAGCAGGCTGGGCAGGGCCAGCATCACGTCGGTGACCCGCATGATCAGCACGTCCACCCAGCCGCCGACCGCACCGGCGATCGCGCCGAGCAGCACCCCGAAGAGCAGGCCGATGAGCGTGGCCAGGACACCGACGAACAGCGTCTGCCGGGCGCCGTAGATCATCCGGGACAGGAAGTCGCGGCCCAGCGGGTCGCTGCCGAGCGGGTGCCCGGCGGTCGCGCCCGGCACCGAGTCGACGGTCAGCTTCTCGGTCAGCTCGGGGAACCGCTGCACCGGGTCGTGCGGCGCCACCAGCGGCGCGAAGATCGCGATGATCAGGAACACCAGGATGATGACCGCGCCGGCGATCGCCGTGGGGTCGCGCGTCAGCCGGCGACCGGCGTCCCGGATCAGGCTGACCCCACCGGCTTCCGACGTCCGCGCGGCCAGCTCGTCGATGCGGCGGCGCTTGTGCTCGGCGAGTGTGCTCACTGGACCCGCACCCGGGGGTCGATGAACGCGTACGAGAGGTCGACCAGCAGGTTGACCACGATGAAGACGACGGCGGCGAGCAGGATCAGCGCCTGGAGCACCGGGTAGTCACGGCCGCCGCTGATCGAGTCGGTGATCAGCGTGCCGAGGCCGCCCCAGTTGTAGACCTTCTCGGTCAGCACCGCCCCGGCCAGCAGCGCGCCGGTCTGCAGGCCGATCGTGGTGACCACCGGCAGCAGGCCGTTGCGCAGCACGTGCCGCTTGCGGATGGTGGCGTTGCGCAGGCCCTTGGCGTCCGCGGTACGGATGTAGTCCTCGTCCAGCACGTCCAGCACGCTCGCCCGGGTGATCCGCACGATGATCGCCAGCGGGATCGTGGCGAGCGTGACGGCCGGCAGCACCAGGTGCCAGAGCGCGTCGGCGGACGCGTCGAACTCGCGGGTCAGCAGCCCGTCCAGCACGAAGAAGCCGGTCACGTCGGTGTTGTCGGTCCCGGTGGTGATCCGCCCGGACGGCGGGAAGAAGTGGATGTCCTGGGTGAGCCAGTCCTTGAGCAGGTACCCCAGGAAGAAGATCGGGATCGAGATGCCGATCAGGGTGACGATGATCGTCGCGTTGTCGAGCAGCCGCCCGCGGTGCCGGGCCGCCAGGTAGCCGAGGGGGATGCCCAGACCGACCGCGATGATGATCGCCGCGATGGCCAGCTCGACGGTCGCCGGGAAGGCCCGGCCGATCACGTCGGTCACCGGTTCGCCGGTACGGATGGAGTTGCCGAAGTTGCCGGTCACCACGTTCTTCAGGAAGCGGCCGTACTGGACCCAGATCGGCTGGTCGTAGCCGAGGGCCCGGATCAGCGCCTCGCGGGTCTGCGGGGTGGCGCGTTCGCCCAGCAGCGCGTCGACCGGCCCGCCGGGCAGGCTGCGCAGCCAGAAGAAGACCAGGGTCATCAGGGCGATCAGCGTGACGAAGAGTTGGATCAGGCGGCGCGAGACGACTCTCACCATGACGTTTCCTCCGGAATCGGCGCTGCCGCGGCCCGGGGTCCGGGTCGCGGCAGCCCTCGGCGCCTACTTGGTGAGCGTGACGGTGTCGAACTCCTCGGCGGTGAGCGGGCTCGGCACCAGACCCTCGACCTCCTTCGTGGTGACGATCGCCGGCGGGGCGTGCCAGATCGGCACGGCCGGCAGCCACTTGGCGGCGAGATCCCGGTTGACCTGCTCGAACGCGGTCCTCTTGGCCCCCTGGTCGACTGTCGCGTCGGCCTTGCCGATGGCGGTGAACATCTCGGTCATCGCGTCGGCGCCGAACTCGACCTTGGGCCGGCCGAAGAACGTGCCGACGAAGTTGCCCGGGTCGTTGTAGTCACCTGTCCAGCCGAGGATGTGCAGGTCCTGCTTGCCGAACTGCTGCACGTCGTCCTTGAAGCCGCCGTTCCACGGACGGGGCACTCCGGTGACCTTGATGCCGGCGGCCTGCAAGTCGTTCGCCAGCACCGTGAAGATCTCCTGCGGGTTCGGCATGTACGGCCTGGACACCTCGGTCGGGTAGTAGAAGTTGAGCGTCAGGCCGGTCGCGCCGGCGTCGGACAGCAGCTGCTTGGCCTTGTCCACGCTGTAGTCGTACTTCTGCACGTCCGGGGCGTAGCCGAGGACCGACTCCGGCAGGAACTGGTCGGCCACCACCGAGCCGCCCGGACCCTTGGTCTGCACCAGCTGGGCCCGGTTCAACGCGTACGCGATCGCCTGGCGTACCCGGAGGTCTTTCAGTTTGGGGTTGTTCTTCTGGTTGATGCCCAGGTAGAGGATGTTGAAGGCGGGCCGCTCGAGCACCTGGTAGCCCTCGTCGGCGAGGGCCTTGCGGTCGGCCGGCGCCGGGAAGTCGATCGCCTGGACCGTGCCGGCGCGCAGTTCCTGTTTCCGGGTGCTCTCATCCTTGATGATCTTTATGATCACCTTGTCGACCTTGGCTTTCTCGCCCCAGTAGTTCGCGTACTTGTTCAGCGTGATCTCGCCGGTCGCCTTGTTCCAGCCGCCGAACGTGAACGGGCCGGTGCCGGTCGGGTGCTCGTTCGCGAACGCGCTGTAGGAGAAGGAGTCGCCGTTCTGCGTCACGGTGTCGGAGCCGTACTGCTTCATCGCGGCCGGGCTCGCGATGGAGAACGCGGTGAGCGCGAACGCGCCGGGGAACGCGCCCTTGTACTTCGTCATCGTCACGACGGCGGTGGAGGCGTCCTGCGCCGTGCAGTTGTCGTAGACGGCGTCCGGGCTGCCGGCGAACCCGCCGAAGACGTCGGCGTAGTAGATCATCTGGGACTGGGCGGCGTCGCCCTTCATGTTGAACCACCGGTCGAAGTTCGCGCAGACGGCGGCGGCGTCCAGCGCGGTGCCGTCGTGGAACGTGACGCCCTGGCGCAGCTTGAACGTCCAGATCTTGCCGGTCGGGTCGTTGGACCAGCTCTCGGCCAGGCCGCCGGTCAGCTCGGCGGTGCCGGGCTTGTGGGTGATGAGCGTTTCGTAGACCTGCCGGATCGGCCGGAGCGACTCACCGTCGTCGTTGAAGATCGGATCGAAGTTCTTCGGGTCGCCCGCGCCGGCGAAGATGAAGGTGCCGCCGGTGGCGGCCTCGCCGTCGTCGGCGTTGTCACGGTCGCTCTCCGCGCAGCCGGCCGCGCCGATCGTCAGTGCCGCGATGACGCCGGCGGCGATGACCCTCCCTGGTGCACGCATCGTGTTCACCCCGTCCTTGTGGGTCGGACAAACCGCTTCGGAGCGACACTATCCATTTACGGTGATCAACATGTTGAGTTGGTATCGGATCGTGTCCTTCCGGTGCCATAACGCCACTTCTATCTCCCGTGCGATATGCCGAGCAATATTGACGATTAACGATTAGTTGCTTAGCGTTCAGGCACACGCCGGCGCGTCCCACCCCACGTCCGCGCCGGATCCTCCGCGCGAAAGGCGCCTACCATGCGTCGCATCACGCTCGCCGTCACCGCGCTCCTCCTGCTCGCCCTGGCCGGCCCACCGGCCACCGCGCACGACCCGGACACCCCTGAGGGCCGCGCCGAGCAAGCCGAGATGCTGCGCATCTACGAACCTGCCTGGCGCAGCGGCGAACGCCTCGCGGGCGCGCCGGTGACCTGCGTCAACGGCCTGGCCGACAGGTACCCGTGCAAGAACGTCGACCTGCTCAGCTTCCTGCCGCAGTCCGCGATCGGCGGCGGCGGGTCGTCGAGCATGTGGTACTGGGCCGACCCCGCCGACAGCAACGAGTACATCCTGTACTGCCGCTCCAACGGCGTCTCGTTCATCAACGTCACCGACCCGGGGAACCCGAGATACCTCGGAAACCTGCCGTCCGCGAATGGCGTCAGCTCATCCTGGTGCGACATCCGCACGTACCGGAATTACGCCTACATCGGCAAGGATTCGGTGTCCCACGGCATCCAGATCTTCGATCTCAACAAATTGCGCGGCGTGACCACCACGCAGACGTTCACCGCGGCCGCGCGGTTCACCGGCCTGACGAACAGCCACACCCTGTGGATCAATCAGAACACCGGCTTCCTGTACGTCTCCGGCGCGAACACGTGCAGCAAGGGCCTGACCATCTACGACATCAAGACGCCGCTCTCGCTCAAGCTGGCGGCCTGCTACAGCCGCGAGGTCTACTCGCACGAGTCGGTCGTGGTGAACTACGCCGGCCCGGACACCCGGTTCACCGGCCGGGAGATCGCGTTCAACTACACCGGCCAGGGCAAGCGGTTCCAGATCCTCGACGTCACCGACAAGGCGAACATCAGGGTGCTCTCCAGCGTCACCCATCCCGGCGCGAGCTTCATCCACCAGGGCTTCGCGACGAGCGACTACAAGCACATGATCGTCAACGACGAGACGATCAGCACCCGGGGCGGCAGCCCGGACTTCGTCTACAACATCGAGAAGCTGGACGCCGCGCGCTACGTGGGCAAGGACGTCGCCACCCGGGGCGAGTTCGTCAACCACAACGGCTACACGGTCGGCAACCGGCACTTCCAGGCCTCGTACCGGGGTGGCCTGCGGATCCTGGACACCACGTCGGCCGCCTCGGCCCGGTTGCCCGAGGTCGGCTACTTCGACGTCGACCCGGCCTCCAACGCCAGCGGCTACAGCGGCAGCTGGATGGCCCTGCCGTTCCTGAAGAACGGTGTCGTCGCGGTGCAGAGCATCGGCGTCGGCCTGTTCCTGGTGCGGCCCACCGGAACGGCGGCGGTGAGCTGACCGGTCAGCCCGCGGCCCCGCGTCACCGTCGCCTGCTCGCGGCGGCGGTGACGCTCGCCGGCTTCGCCGGCGCCGCCTACCTGTTCGCCGACAGCCGGCCCGCCGCCGCGCCGCCGCCGGTGCCCGAGCCGGTCGCCTACCACAGCGACGGGCTCTCCGACTCCTACGACGGCTTCCGCGTCGAGCCGCTGCGCCTGCCCACCGGCCGCGGACCCGGCACCGTCGCGCTGCGCGTCACCGGCCCGACGACACAATTCCAAACCATTCACACCAAACCCATGCACATGTACGTCCTCCGCGACGACCTGTCCGGATATCAGCACCTGCATCCGGAGGTCGTCGACGGCGCCTGGACCGCACCGGTCACCATCACCGACGGCGGCGCGTACCGGGTGTACATCGAGTTCGTCCCGCAGGGCCGCCCGGCCGGCGCCGACCCCACGGTGCTCGGCGTGCCGTTCGTCATCGCGGGCGACACCAGCATGGTGGCGGTGCCGGCCCCGCGCGCGGAGGAGCGCTCCGGCCGGTACACGGTGCGCCGCCTCGACGGCACCGCCGACCTGGCCTCCGGAACGCAGACCGCCCTGCGATTCCAGGTGCTGCGCGACGGCCGCCCGGCGGCGCTGGAACCGTATCTCGGCGCGTACGCCCACCTGTCCAACTTCGAGGTGCGCACCCAGGGCCTCAAGCACCTGCACCCGATCCCGGCCAACGCCACCGGCGACGCGCCGGCCGACGGCGTCCTCGCGTTCCACGCCGCCTTCGCCGAGCGCGGCGACAAGCGGCTGTTCCTGCAGTTCCGCGCCAGCGGGACGGTCCACCAGGTGGCGTTCACGGTCTTCACGAGGTGACCGCGCCCCCGCCGGTGACCGGTGGGGGCGCGATCGGATCGGGGCGGTGCTCAGACGGCGGCCGCGTGCGCCCGCCGCCCGGCGTCCGTCTGCTCGGCGTCCGTCTGCCCGGCGTCCGTCTGCCCGGCCTCCGGATCAGCGCGGACGGCAGGAAGGCGAGGCCGGAGGACCGCTCCCGGTGATCCGGGCCGCTCAGGTCGTGGTGGCGCGCCGGTGGTGCGCGTCGTTGAGCGCGGCGGCCTCGGCCCGCACGTCGTCCGGGATCCGGTCGCTCGCCCAGGACTCCATGCTGCGCGTCATCTGCGTGACGAAATGCCGCCCGATGGGGGTGAGCAGCCCGGAGGAGAGCAACCAGGCGCACACCCGCTCGATGGCGAGACGCCAGCGCGTGTACTCGACCAGCGCCTCCCGGCGGCGCGCCCCGTCGTTCTCCCGGGCGGCCTCGCTCCGCCAGAAGCGTGCCACGGCGATGTGGGCGTAGCAGCCGTGCAGCAGTCCGGAGGGCGGGCGGGGGTCGTCCCGCCAGGGCGCGTAACCGCGGACCTCCGACGACATGTCGACCAGCGGGAAGAGGTCCATCACCGCGGACAGCTTGAGGTGCTGCAGCTCGTGGACGAAGGTGACGGCGGTCGACTGGGGATCGGTCGGCAGGGAGATCGCCAGACAGCCCGACGCGTGCCGGAAGGTGCCGCTGACGTGTCCGCTCGCGACCGGGGAGAGCGGGAAGAGCGTGCGCATCGCGGCGCGGACGTCAGCGGCGTCGGCGGGATGGCGTGCTCTCAGCCATTCCCAGCCGGCGGACAGGCGTTCGGTCCAGAGGCCGGCCGACTCGGGCGGGATCAGCGGCTGGGCCGACGGGGCCAGCGTGTGCGGGTCGTCGACCGTCAGCGTCCACCCGTCCAGGGCGATCCGATCCACCGGGTGCCAGGCCGGTGAGCGGATCTCGCCGTCCGGTCCCAGGGGGAACCGTTCGCCGCCGACGGTCAGCGCGGCGCTCGCCGGCTCGACCCGTACGGTGACCGCTCCGCCGGCGGCGACGTCCAGGACGCCGAGTGTGGGGATCGGCAGGCGGCCGTCGTCGGCGGTCACCTCGATGCGGATGTCGCACCGGGCGCGCAGGGCTGCCGCCAGCGCGACCAGGGCCAGGCCGGTGGGCTCGGCGTTTCCCGCCACCGTCCGCATCGCCCAATTGCTCACCGACGGGTGGGTGAGCACGCGGTTCACCGTGGCGGGGGAGTGTGCGGCGACGGTTCGCAGCGCGTCGTGGACCGGGCCCGCCGAGCGGATCGCCAATGCCCGGGCGAGAATGATGTTCTTGCTGCGCTGCGTATTGATCAAGAATGTGAGCGCGTCGTGGCCTTCACCCCGCGCCAGGCGGGTGAGCATCGCCGGCGACATCACGTGTGTGGCGGGGAAGCCGTGCGGCCCCGGTGAACCCTGGTCAACCCGAGTCTGATTCACGTTGATAGATGGTAATGGTACCGCCCGGAAGGCCGGATCGTTGCCGCCGAGAGGATGTGGACAGATACAGTGAGCAGCCGAGATAGTGGGGGCACGAAGTGTTTCGGCGAATTGTCTCTCGGCGGTGTCCGAGCCGGTTGGCGGGCTGGTGAATGCAGGAAGAAGACAGCGGGCTCGTCTCGGATCTGATCGAGGCGGCCGATTTCGGGGCACCGCACGTCGACATGATCGGTGATGAGGCTTTGAGTAAATCTTTGCGGCGGCTCATCGCGGAGACCCGCTCGGGTTTCTCCGAGTTCAGCGGCTTCCAGAATCACATCGCACCCCCGCGCCCGTCCCGTGGAAAAGACGAATGACCGGCGCGGACCAGCCGGTCATCGCGTCCTTCGTGGCGCCCGGCCACCTCTCCGGCCGGACCAGCGTGGCCGCGAACCTCGCCTGGATGCTCGCCAGCAGCGGCCAGGACGTCCTCGTGGTCGACTGGGACTTCCGGGGCACGTCGATCCATGACTACCTGCGTCCGTTCCTCGTCGACGAGGTGACCGGCACGGGCATCGGCGCGGTCCTGGGCGGTGAGCTCGCCGCCGCCCTCAGCCGGGCCGCCGACCTCGGTTCCCTGGCGACCGGCCCCCTGGACGTCGGACCGGTCCTCCGGCGGTACGTGCCGGCGGCCGGCAGACCCGGCACCCGGCTCGACGTCCTCGAGCACCGGCTCACCCCCGCCCGCGACGCCTACACCACCGAGGCGGTGATCGCCTTCACCGAGCTCCGCGCGCGGCTGCTCGCCTCCCAGTACGACTACGTCCTCGTCGACGGGCCGCCGTCCGGCACCGGACCGGCCGCGCTTCTCGAAGGCCGGCTCGCCGACCGTGTCGTCCTCTGCTTCCCGTCCCGGGCGGCGGACGCCGGAGCGGCAGCGCGCCTGGCGGTCGAGATCGTGTCCGAGAGCCCTGCCCAGGCCCGCATCATCGCGGTGCCGACGTTCCTCGACCACACCGATCCCGGCCACGCGTCGGAACAGACAGCCGATCTGCGGCGGATCCTGCTGCGCGCGCTCGACAAAGCTCCGGTGCCGGCCGGCGACACGCTGCGGCAGGTCGTGCCGATTCCCTTCCACACCATGCTCGACGTGCTCGTGCCGCTGGTCTTCGACCGTGACGAGCAGCGTGAGCCGCTCCTGATCGCGTACGAGCAGCTCCTCAAGGCGATCACCGACGACCGGGTCCCCGCGCTGCCGGCGCACACCCGGTCGCTGACCGGCCGGTACCGGGACCTGATCCGCAGCCGCAGCGGCGCGTCGTCGCCGGAGAGCCGCCGGGTCGACCTGGTCTACTGCGCGGCCGACCGTCCCTGGGTGGACTGGATCGCCGATCAGCTCACCGGCGCAGGCGCCCAGGTGGGCACCCTCTGCCTCGACCTGGAGCCCGGACCGCCGCCCAGCGGCGCGGTGATCGTCGCCGGCTCCGGCCTGACCCTGGAGCGGGCCGGTCTCGACGGCGGCCAGGGCCCCGACCTGCTCGTGCTCCGCGTGGCGCCGGACGCCGAGGAGGTCGCCGGCACGCACGGCGTCGTCCTCTACGACTGCGCGCCCGCCCAGGCTCGCTGGCGTCTGCTGGCGGCGCTCGCCATGTCGGGTGAGCCGCTGCCGGGCGAGCCGGCCCGACTGCCGTCCACCGGACCGGGTCCGGTGGCCGGATTCAACGTGCCGGCCTGCGACCGGGCCACGGCACACCGCGCCAGGGAGTTCGAGGCCCTGCGGGACGCCCTGCGCGCCGCCGAGCACGGCAGCCGCGCGCTGATCACCGGCGGGTCGGGCACCGGGAAGACGCACCTCGCCAAGGAGTACGCCCATCGGTACGCCCACGAGTACCGGGTCGCCTGGTTCGTCCCGGCCCGTACCCGGCAGACCGCCCGGCGCTCGCTGGTCGAGCTGGCCGGCCGGATCGGCGCCGTCGCCGGTGACGAGGAGGACCTGCCGGCCGCCGCCCTGCACCGGGCGGCCGACGACTACCGGCCCTACCTGATCATCTACGACGATGTCACCGACGTCGGCGCCCTGGCGGGGCTGGTACCGGACGACGGCAGCGGCCATGTCATCTACACCCGGACGCCGGAGACGCCGGACGAGTCGCCGGATCCGCGCACCGGAACCCTGGTCCGGCTGCCGAGCCTGGATCGCGACGAGGCCCGGCGGACCCTGCGCGGCCAGCTGCGGGACGTCGCCGAGGAGCACCTGGACACACTGCTCGACGCGGTGGGCACCGATCCGCTGACCATCAGGCTGACCGCTGGTTGCCTGCGAGCGGCGAGCCGGGTGCTGCGAGCCGGCGACGCCATGCACGCCGGCGAGGCCTCGGCCGTCGTTGTCCAGCAGTTCCTGCGCGCGCTGCCGCAGCGCTCCGCGGATCGGCTCGCCGACGTCGCACGATGCCTGCTCGAACTGCTCACCACGTACCCGGACGGGCACGCCGTCGCCGCTCTCGCGCTGATGTGCGCCAACCTCTCCCCGGACGGTGTCGCCCTGCGGCTCGTGCGCAGCAGCGCGTTCCTCAGCGGCCTCGTCACCGCGACCGGACGGGATGACATGTCCACCGCACGGGACGACATGGCCACTGGACGGGACGACGAGGACACCCTCCCGCTGGCGAACGACGCGGCCGAGATCGAGGTGCTGCTGGCCAACGCCGCCGCGTTCGAACTGTTCGGCGTGGACTGGGGCGGGCGGCGCGAGCTGCGCATGCATCGCATGATCCAGAAAGCGTTGCGCGAGGTGACGGATCCGGCGCGGATGCGCAGCATTCGCTGGACGACGATGCTCGCGCTGTCGGCGTACGCGCCGAACGACGCCGAGTACCTCGCCGGGGACGGCGCCGCGGCGCTGGAGATCCTGGCGCCACACGTCGAGCCGGTCGGCGCGCTGGGGGAGCGGCAGCTCACCGCGGTCCGCCGGTGGGTGGTCGTCCACGTGGGTTCGATCGCCCGCACCGGCACCGTCGAGGAGCGTCAGGAGGCCCTCGGTCTCGTCGACCGGGTCCGGGACGCCTGGGGGGAACGCGCGGCCGACCCGCTGGGCGTCCGGCTCGCCATGCACCACGCCGACCTGCTGCGATCGCTGGGACGCAACACCGAGGCGCTCCGGATCGACATGGCGATGCGGGACCTGCCGCAGAGCTCGCCGGCGGGCGGCCAGCTGCGGGCCGCCCTGAACCGGCGTGGCACCCCCGGCGACCTGCGTGGCGTGGGAGCGTTCGGCCGGGCGCTGACCGAGGACAAGAGGATCTACCGGGCGCTGCGCACGATGCTCGGCCCGGATCACCCGCAGACCTTGCAAGCACGGCACAACCTGGCCGTCTCGAACTACCTCGACGGCCGCCAGGTGGACGCCGCCCGGCGTGAGGAGGAGACCTACCACGCCCGCCTGCGGCTTGACGAGAACGACATCCTCACCTGGTGGTGCGCCATCGATCTGGCGATTTTTCGCCGCGAATTGGGCGAACTGACCGATTCACGACTGCTCCTGACCCTGGCAGCGGACAGACTGCGAGGCATCGTCGGCGTTGACGACCACCCGCAGATCTACCGAGCCATGGCGGCCCGCGCGGTGACCGAGCGCCGGTCCGGCGATCCCCACTCGGCCCGCACCTACAGCAGCAAGGCAAGCGTCGGGTATCGCAAGACTCTCGGAGACCAGTCCCTCGTCACCCAGGGAGCCCAGCTCAGCATGGCGATCGACTACTCGCTCACCGGCGACATGACGTACGCGCTCGAGGTCGCCGGTGGCAACCTCGCCGAGTTCCGCCGGCAACTCGAACCCGGACACCCCTTCATCGCCATCTGCCTGACGAACGTCGCGGGCATCCAGCGGCGGGCCGGCAAGGCCGCCGAAGCCGTCCGGTCGGCCGAGGAAGCCGTCACGATCTTCACCCGGCTCTCCCGGAGCCATCCCTGGACCGTCGCGGCTCGGACCAATCAGGCGAACGCCCTGGCCGCGGCGGGCGAGACGGACGAGGCCGTCACGGTGCACGCCGACGCGGTACAGACCGCCGGACGGTTCCTGCCGATCCGGCATCCCTATCTGGCGGTCCTCGCCGGCAATGCCGGCTTCGTCCGAGGGCCGGCGGCGGGCTCGGCTGCGCCGGACAGCGCCGGAAACGGGCCTGTGGATATCGATATCGAGGTCCCCTCCACATGAGACGCTGGCAGCAGGCATGCGGAGCAGCGATCTCCGATCGGCCGGACGACGCGATCGGAGGACCCGCGACATGAGCGCCAGCCGCTGGGATGCCGTTCAGCAGATGCCGTCGACCTCGGGTGCCGGTGCGCGTCACGACGACCGCACCGGAGCACGCGTCGTGGACCCCTTCGGCAACGACGCGGCCGTGGAGCTCTGCATCGACATACTCCATCGGGCGCCGTCCCTGCGTTCCCTCGCGCAGTACACCCTCGGCAGGAGCGATTTCGTCGTCGACACGCTCGAGACCGTCACGGACGAGCCCGTCCCCGCCTGGGAGGACGTCGAGGGGTTCGGCAGCGACATCTACGACTCCATGGTCCGTCTCAACGCCCGGCTCACCGGCGCCCGCACCGGAGCGCTGATCCGGGTCTTCGCCAGCGCCGGCCGGGGCGCTGTCCACTGGGCCGAGGTCAGCGAGTCCCAGCACCTTGTCGCATTCTCGCTGATCCCGCCGGACGAGCCGGTCCCGCGGGACGAGCCGGTCCCGCGGGATGAGCCGGTCCCGCGGGATGAGCCGGCCCCGCGGGATGAGCCGGCCCCGCCGGATCAGCAGGCGTCGGCGTTCGAGCGCCAGCGTCACAACGATCGCGCGGTGACCAGGCTCGCCAACCAGCTCCGCGAACAGTTGCGGCAGCTGCCTCGTGACTACGGCGGCTGGCTCGCGGAGGAGCGATCCGCCACCGGTACGGACGAGTCCCCGGACCCGGCGCCCGCCCGGACCGATGACGAGACAGCGCCAGTGATCCCGCACGTTCTGAACGAGGGTTCCTTGCTGGCCGACCTGTGCCGGGAGTGGCTCGATCCGGACGACCTCCACTACGCGTCGGTGTTCGTCGGCGGGGAGCAGATCGCGGTGGCGGACATCCTGCATCACCGCCGGCTGCGGCCTCTCGCGTCGGGGACGACGCCCCCGGAGCGCCGGCGGTTCTACGCGGCCCTGGGACGCGACCTCGACGACTACTCCACCCAGGTCGACCGCAAGGTTCACGACCTCATCGGCGGTGAGCTGTTCTATCTCGTTTTCGACGTGGAACGGGGCGCTGTCTACTTCCACTCGCTCGGCGGCAAGGCCTATCTCGTCGCGGTGACTCTCGCCCAGGACCGGGTCGCGGACACCGAGCTGAAGGTGCGAGCCCTGGCCGAGCGCCTTCAGGGGCAATGACCCCGCCGGCGGCCGCCGCGAGCCTGCGTGCGCATCCGCTGGTCGGCGCGGCGGCCCGGCTCGGTGTGTTCGTGGCGATCGCCGCCGCCGGGTGGGCCACCGCGGCCGCTCTCGACGTGCACGATCTCGGTGACACCGGCGCCTACCTGCACGTCGTCACGTCCCTGCTGGCGATCGGGCTGGTCGCCTCGGTGCGCGGCATCGACCTGGTCGAGGCCAGGCGGCATGTGACGGTCGTGGTCACCGCCGTCACCGTCGGCGTCCTGCTCAAGGCGCTGCTCATCACCGCGGTCATGTACGCGTTCTTCCGCGAGCCGGCATTCCTGGTCCTCGGCATCGCCGTCGCCCAGATCGATCCGCTGTCGTTCGCCGCTCTGAGCAGCAGCGGTGACACCTCACCGCGGGTCCGCACACTCCTCGCCGCCTGGTCGGCCTTCGACGACCCGATCACCGTGCTGCTGACCGTCTACCTGGCGGGAACGCTGGCGACCGGACCGGCCGGAGCGTCGCTGCCCGACCTCTCCAGCTTCGGCACGGGGCTGCTGCACAACGCCGCCTTCATCATCGTGGCGTACCTGTTGTGGCGGCTGACCCGCATCGCCGGCGCCGGCGGGCGGGTGCGCACGATCGTGCAGACGCTGCTGCTGGGCGCGCTGATGGCGTACGCGGTCT
The DNA here is from genome assembly GCF_040639325.1 of Actinoplanes sp. NPDC023936. Taxonomy (NCBI): domain Bacteria; kingdom Bacillati; phylum Actinomycetota; class Actinomycetes; order Micromonosporales; family Micromonosporaceae; genus Actinoplanes; species Actinoplanes sp. NPDC023936. The sequence continues at coordinate 64,182 of NZ_JBEZZR010000022.1, forward strand.
GGCAGTTGCTGATGCTCGGTCTCGCGGTGTCCGCGCTGTTCTTCCGGCCGGACATCGGCAGACTGCTGGACCGGCTCGCCACCGCCGCCTTCAACGTGGCGACGTTCGCGCTGGGCCTGCTGCTGGCCGCGGGCGTCGCGATGCGTGCCGGCATCGTGCTGGGCGCTGCGGCGTTCGGCGCGCAGATCGTGGTCGGCAGCCTGGTGGCGGTGCGCTTCTCCGGTCCGGACCGGCGGGCGGTGGCCCTCGGCCAGCAGAGCGGCATCACCGCCGTGCTGCTCGCACTGCTGCTGGAGAAACCGTTCCCCGGGAGCGTCGCCGTCGTGGCGCCGGCCATCGTGATCGTGAACGTGCTGCACGCACTGGCCAACAATCTGCGATCCCGGCCCGCCCCGGCCGCTCAGCCGGGCGCGTCGGACGCGAAGTCGGAGAGCACCTCGGTGCGCACTCTTCCGGACAGCCCGCCCAGCTCGTCCTGTCCCTGAAGCAGACGCGTGGCCCGGATGCTGTGGTCGAGCGTGCCCTGCCGGGCGTCCTCCCCGCCCGCGAGCTGATCGGCCAGCCAGCTCGCCTCGTACACGTACAGGAAGCCCATGAACGTGTCGAACACCCGGATGATGGCGTCGAAACGTTGCCGGTGCTTGCCCAGCAGCCGCCCGTGCTCGTCCGTCTCGGCCGTCGCGTACCAGTCCGTCACCGCCCGGCGGAACGAGTCGGTGAGCAGGCGCAGCAGGGTGACCACACCGGTCGCGGTGTGCGCCCGCTGCTGACGAAGCGTCGCCGTGACCAGCCGGCGGGCGGACGCCGCCTCGGCGTTGTCGTCGAACATCTGCCGGAACAGCGTGGACAACCGGGTGTCGATGCTGAGCGCGTTTATCGCGTCGTCGAAGACGGCGGTGACCCGCTCCGGCAGCTGACCGGCCGGCGGCGGCGCCGCGGAGCCGGCGTCGGTCCGCAAGCCGCCGATCAGCAGCGGAACCGTCTCGAACTGCCTGCTCAGCTCGGCGATCCGCTGATCCGAGGAGGTCGCCAGGCTCTCCACGCGACCGGCGAGATCGAGGACGATGTCCAGCGTGTTGGACTGCTGCTGCCCGAGACGTTCGAGACGGGCCAGCAACGCTGCCGCGGGATCGGCGGCGTCGACGCGGTCGAGCCGGCGCTCCACGCCACTGAGCGCGGCATCGAAGTCGGCGGCGAAGCCACGCTTCTCATAGATGATCGGGTCGCGCTGCAGGACTTCCCGGAGACGGTCGGTGTACTCCGGTGAGAGGTAGCCGCCGATCACGACCAGGACCTCGCGGTTGGCGGCGCCACGGAGCCGGGAGACGTACGAGATGAGGGTGGTCAATTGTGAATCGTCGAGCACCGCGTCGTTGACCAGCACGGTGATCGCGGCGCCCCGGGAACCGATGGGTATCCAGTAGTCGACCGGCACACCGTCCACGAAGTTCTTGGCGCCGGAGGTGAGCCCGTGCGCCGTCAGCGTGCGCCTGATGTCGCGATGGGTGGCCTCGGTGTTCGGCCCGTAGAAGGCGTCGCGTGCCACCACGCGGACCATGGCGTCGGTGACGGCGCCGTCCTGGTCGGCTGCCCTGCGGTAGAGCTGGTAGCAGAGCCGGATCACGTCGCGTGGCGAACCGCCCGAGATGTCGACGATGTAGCTGACCACGCCCTCGGAGAAGGGGAAGAGCCGGTCGGCTCCCAGCTCGCTCTGCTGCCGTGCCCGGATGTAGCTGACGGCGTCCTGCGCGGTGAGCGGCGCCATCGTCACCTGGCGGGTGATCCGGGCGCGGACGTCACTCTGCAGGCTTTCCAGGAAGTCCGGCAGGCCGGCCAGGACCAGGAACGCCCCGGCTGACAGGAATCCCTCGAGCAGTTGTTTCAGCGCGATCTGCACCTCACCGTGCGGCCGGTTCGACGCGGAGAGCAGGTGGTCGAGCTCGTCGATCACCACCATGAACCGGAACCGGCCGCCGCGGAACAGCACCGCGAAGACGCTCATGGCGTCCAGTGCGGACCGCTCGCTCATGGTCGTCGGATCGACGATGCCGCGCTCGCGCAGGTTCTCGGCCGGATCGTTGCCGACGAGCCATTCCCAGACCGCGTCCTCGAACCCGTGGCGGAGCAGCAACGTCAATGCCGTACCGAATGCCTTGTTCTCGGTGATGTCACGGAGCCGCTGCTGGACTTCCTCGATCAGGCCGCTCTCCGGCAGTCCCAGAGCCTCCACGACGGCTACCGGATCGGCTTTCCCGGCGCGCAGTTTGCTCGCGATCTCGGCGTGCAGCTCCGAACCCGCCATGCTGTCCGCCACGACGTCGGCATAGAAATGGCGAACGCGTGCCATCACCAGTTCCCGGCGGTCGGCGAGGGATTCGGCGAAGGCTCGATAGAGAGAGACGAAATTCCCGTACGGAGCGTTGACGAACAGTTGTTGAACGGTTTCTCCGGCGATCTGCCGGGCGGTGTTCAGCAGATAGACGGCGAGGTGGGACTTACCCGTTCCGTAGTTACCGACGATGGCCAGCACGCGACCGGCTCCGGGAGAAGCGAGATAGTCCTGGAGCTCGGCGACAGCCGTGCGGATGGCCGCGGTCTGTATGGTGACCGTCTCGGCCCCGATGTGCGAGACCTGAGCCACCGCGGTCGGCGGGAAGGGATTGATGTCGCTGAACCGGGGAGGCGGGCGTCTGTCATTCATTGATCTCCCCCGAACCTCGTTCTGCTGATGTAGAAGTCCGCGATCAGGTCACGGGTCAGCTGCTGGGCGGGGGATCGCCGCCGGAGCACGTCGTCGTACAGTCCGTACAGTACCTGTTGGAGTTCCCCCACAGACGTTGGTTTGACGGTTACCAGCCAGCGTAGGACCTCGGGGGCGGCTTCGGCGATGCTTCTATCGGAGGCATGACGGTCGCGACGCTGGTTGAAGAACTTCTCGCCGTCCTCCGGACGGAGGACTCCGAGGCGGAGAAACACCGGAACGGTGGCCGCCCTTTTCAGCCTCGCGCTGTACTCCTCGAGGCGGCCCACGAAAGATGTTTCGGCCAGCATGACAACTCTTTTAGGTATCAAATTCGCATATACCACTAACTCGTCTATTACGTCGGCGGTCGGCGGCAGCATGACGATGAGGACGGCGTCCCGGGTGAGTTTGTCGGCGAGATAGGGCAGGACGAGGTTGGCTTCCCGCTGGCCCTCGTCCTGCCAGGGCTGCGCCAGATGCCGGCTGTCGTGCAGCTTCTTCATCAGGTGGTGGCACACCGTGTTCACGCGTTCCGGCGCGGTGAGAGCGGCCGGGACGTCGCCGGCGAGAAAACGAAGGTCGATGATGTGCGCGGTCGTCTTCTTCCGGGCGGCCGTGGCGCGGGCCTTGATCTCGCGTTGCATCCAGTAGGCACAACGATTCAGCAGCGCTGTCTTGCCGAACTGCCGATCGCCGACCGCGATGGCCATGGCGCCGCCGCGCTCGAACGCGTAGTCCGTGTCGAGGATGCTCTGGAACTCCTCGAAGGCCTGCTTGGTGTTGTCCACGTCGATGAACAGGTCGTCGTGGTGCGCATCCGTCACCGGGTTGAGCGGCTTCAGCGGATCACGCTGGCCGGGGATGTCGAACGGATTGGTCACGGCGCCACCCCCGGTCCGGCCGCGGGCCTCATCACGACCCCCGGTCCCGCCTCGGGTCTCATCGCGGCGCGTTCCCGCCGCGGCCGTTCGACCGCCACCGCCACCTTCTCCACCCGGGCCAGCAACGCGCGCACCATCGCCCGGGCGGCGGCCGCCGTCTCCGGGGGCCCGTCGTGCCGGACGTCGTCGATCGCGTCGGCCAGCTCCTGACCTTCAAGCAGCTTCTGCACCGTGCCCGGCTCCGTCCAGCCGCGGTGGGACGCGGCGATCTCCTCGAGCTGATTCACCAGGTCGACCCGCGCCGCCCGCCAGGCGTCCGGCGGCGGCATCGGTCCGCTCTCCTGAGCCGCGCGCCCGTCGATGAGCGACTGCGCCTCGCGGTCGTACTGCCGCTTGGCGGACCGCAACGCGGTGGCCTGCAGCCGCCGGGCGCCGCGCTCCGCGAGCTGGGTGGCGAACAGCCAGGTGAGCAACGCTCCGGCCACGGCCGGCAGCAGGACCGTCAGCATGTTCCGGATCGGCCCGGGAGTGCTCGTTCGTGGTGCCGACGTGACCTGAGCGGCCGCGATCAGGGCCGCGCAGGCTCGGCTGAACGCCGGCCCGTTCTGCGCGCGCCACGCCTCCAGCGAATCCGGGGCGCCGGGCGGCGCGGACGCGGACATCGTCGGCAGACCGCTCGCCGATGGCGCGGGGCTGGCCGGTCGGAGTATCACGGCGGTTTCAACGAGTGCCGCTCGCTGTGCGGTACTGAGGCAGTAAACGACGTCACCATCCTTGTCATCCGCTCGTACGGGCCCGATTGATGCCAGGTTCAGAGCGGCACTCGCGAGAAGGGCCGCGAAAAGGCCTCTCCCGAAGTGACGTGACGTCATAGGCACGCACTGTATCGGCTACGGATGCGTTCCGGGGCCACCGTCCGGCTGTTATTCATCGACCGATATGGCTGTCCATCGTGTCATCCGCGATCGCCGTGCGGGTCCGGCCGGAAACGGCCGGCGGCGGCCTGCCACAGGGGCAGACCGCCGCCGGCGCCGCATTCGTCACCAGACGCGGGTGCGCCGGCTTCCCGCGGTGAGACCGGCGAGCGGACCCGCCGGGTACGTCCGGCCCGGCTCCTTGGCGACACCGGTCAGGTCGGCGCCGATGACCGCCGGCGTCCCGTCCCGCTCCTCGAACTCCGCGTCGGCGAACCGGACCCGCTCCAGATCGCGGCCGCCGACCGGGGCGAGACCGGGCCCGCCGATGCCCTCCGGCAGGTCGGTGACCAGGTAGACCTCGGCGCCCTCCTCGACGATCGCGGCGGACGCGTCGCCCAGTGTCACCGGGTCCCGCTCGCCGGCGTACGGGCGGGCGCCGGCGGCGTAGACGTTGTCCCGGGCGTACACGGCCTGCTTCACCGCGAGGAAGCGCTGGTGGTCGCCGGGCGGCTGCTCGTCGATGCGCCGCAGGTACTCCTCGAACGAGGCCGGGTAGGCGTCGTAGCCGGCGGTGCCCGCGTGCGCCGGCTCACCACCCTCGGGAACCGTCCCCGCGTACGCCGCGGCCGGGTCCCCGCCCACGAACACGTTGCCGATCCACCGGTCGTCGCCGCCGACGATGAATGCGTAGCCGGCCACCTGGGTGCTGTGCGGCAGGTGGTACGGCGTGGCCCGGTCCATCACCGGCATCAGCCACAGCGTGCCGCAGATCAGGTTGTGGACGAACGCCCCGCCCTGGCTCCACAGCTCCAGCGCGGCCGGCGAGGCGAGGACGTTGTGCTCCACCAGGTACGGCCCGTGGCTGACCTCGATGAACAGGTCCCGGTTGTTGTTGTAGTAGACGTTGCGCGACACCCGGGTGCCCTGCGTCTGCCAGTCGAGCCAGGTGCCGAGCGAACAGTCGTGGATCCGGTTGTGCCGGATCACCACGTCGATCGCCGCGTGCAACTTGATCCCGCCGATCTCGTACCCGTAGAACTCGCGCTTGAGCGCGATGTTGTAGATGTGGTTGTCCTCGATGGTGGAGAAGACACAGCCGAGGTGGCCGACGATGCCGTTCTGCCCGCAGTCGTGGATGGTGTTGCGGCGGATCACGTGCGAGCCGATGTGCTCGCGGTCCCAGCCGATCTGCCGGGCCGCGAAGACCGACTCCAGCTGGTACTGGTAACCGGGCTTGTCGCCGCGCTCGGTGGCGTAGTTGTGCCCGGTCGACGCCTCCTTGCCGATCGAGATGGCCGAGCACTTCGCGTCGTGGATGACGTTGTCCTCGATGATCCAGCCCTTGGCCCAGTTCGGGCCGATCAGCCCCGGCTGGTCCGCCGTGGGCGGGGCCCACGGGGTGGCGGCCTGAGCGAGCTCGAAGCCCCGCACGGTGATGTAGTCCAGGTGCGGCACGAGCGGATAAAACACCGACCGTCGTACGTTGATCTCGGTGAGCTCGGCGTTCGGGTCGGCGCCCTGGAAGTTCGCCCAGATCGTCGTCTCCGCGGCGCCCACCTCCGCGTACCAGACCAGCAGCGTCCGTTCCGGCTCCCGGATCCGGTCGGTGACGCCGGTCCAGTTGTCGACCACCTCGATCCGCTTCTCCGGGGCGGCCACCTCGGCGCGCGAGCCGGCCTCGTAGAAGCTGACACCGTTCAGGTAGACGTCGCCCAGGTGCTTGCGGGTCGCCCCGTCGGCGTAGACCACCCAGTCCCCGGCGATCTCCTCGGCGAACGGGTTGAACTCGCCGAAGAGCGTGTTCGGCACCGTCGCCCGCCACACGGTTCCCTCGTCCGGCTCCCAGGTGGTGATCCGCTCGGATCCCTTGATGACGACGTGCTCGCCCTCGGCCGCCTGGTAGGTGATGCGCCGGGTGTCGCTCAGGCCGCCGCGCCGCGGCGTCACCCACTCCCGGTACTCGCCGGCGTGCACGACCACGGTGTCACCGGGCCGGGCGAGCGCGGCGGCCCGGTTGATGGTCCGCAACGGACGCTGCCGCGATCCGTCGGCGTCGTCGGTCCCGGTGGTCGCCACATGCAGCGATGTCATCTCGTATGGCCTTTCTATCCTTTGACGGCGCCGGTGAGGCCACCGACGATGCGACGCTCGAACAGGCTGAAGAACACCAGCGCCGGAATCATCGACAACGATGTGAAAGCGAGCACCTTCGCGGTGTCGACCGAGTACTGCGACGCGAACGCCTGCACGCCCAGTGGCAGCGTGAATCCATCCTGGTCGTTGAGGATGAACAGCGGCAACAGGTAGCTGTTCCAGCTGTTCACGAACGCGAGGATGCCGGTGGTGATCAGGCCCGGCACGCTCAGCGGCAGCACCATCCGCCAGAAGAAGCCGAGCCGGCTGCACCTGTCGATGGCGGCGGCCTCCTCGATCTCCCGCGGGATGGCCCGCAGGAACGGGACCAGGATGATGATCGTGGTGGGCAGCCCGAAGGCGATCTGGGGCAGGATGACGCCGGGCAGCGTGTTCACCAGACCGAGGTTCTTCACCAGGATGTACAGCGGCGTGATGGCGACCGTCGCCGGGAACATCAGGCCGGCGGCGAACAGGGCGTACAGGGCGCCTCTGCCGGCGAACCGGTATCGGGCCAGGACGTAACTGGCCATCACGCCGAGCACGACGACGCCGGCGGTGGTGGTGAGCGCCACGATCGTCGAGTTGCCGACCTGGCGCCAGAAGACCTCGCCGGTCAGCACGTCGGTGTAGTTGCTGAACACCCACGGGTCCGGCAGACCGGCCGGATCGGTGGTGATCTGCGAGTTGGTCCGGAAACCGCCGACGATGATGTAGATGACGGGTCCCAGCATGAGCCCGATCAGCACCAGTGCGGCGAAATAGCGGGAATGTCTCATGCCTGTCCTTCGCTGTCCCGGCGCAGCACGAACCGCTGGTACACCAGCGCGATGATCATGGAGATGGTGAAGAGCACGACCGCGACCGCGTTGCCGTACCCGTAGTTCGCCGCGTTACGGCCCTCGGCGACCATGTACGTCGCCATCGTCGAGGTGCCCGCCGTCGACGCGACGTACTGGCCCCAGATGATGTAGACCAGGTCGAACAGCTGCAGCGCGCCGATGATCGACAGGAAGCCCCAGATCCGGATGGTGGGCCCGAGCAGCGGCAGGGTGATCCGCCACTGGGTCTGCCAGAACGTGGCGCCGTCCACCGCGGCGGCCTCGGACAGCTCCTCCGGGATGTTCTGCATCCCGGCCAGGAACAGGATCACCGCGAACCCGATGTACTTCCAGGTCAGGATCAGCATCAGGGTCCAGATGGCGAGTTCCGGGTTCGCCAGCCAGTCCTCCGCGAGCCCGCCGAGGCCGATCGAGCGCAGCACGTCGTTGACCGCGCCGTTCGTCTGCAGCAGGAGCGCCCAGGCCGTCCCGACGATCACTTCGGAGATCACGTACGGGACGAAGATCAGCACCCGGATCAGCGACTGGCCACGGATCTTCTGGTTCAGCAGCAGCGCCAGCCCGACCGCGATCGGGCCCTGCAGCAGCAGCGACAGCACCACGATCTGACCGTTGTGCCAGAGCGCCTCGTGGAACGCGCTGTCCTGCAGGATGGTGACGTAGTTGTCCAGCCCGACGAAGTCGGTCGGCGGCCCGTACCCCTTCCACCGGTAGAAGCCGTAGTACGCGGCCATCACCATCGGGAAGATCACGAAGCCGGAGAACATCAGGATCGCCGGGCCGGACAGCGCCGCGATCTCCAGGCGTTGCCGCCAGCCGATCCCGCGCCGGCGGGGCCGGGCCGGAGGCGGCGTCCGCACGCCGCGCCCGGCCCGCACCTCGGTGACCGTCACGGTCAGCCCTTCTTGGCCGCGTCGTTCACGGCCTGGATGATCCCGGCGACGTCACCCTTGCCGGCGAGCATGTTCACCACGCCGACGTTCAGGGCGTTGCCGACGTTCTGCCCGTAGATCGTGTCGAGCCAGAGCGAGACGTAGGGCGCCTTGTTGTAGGCGTCGAGGACCGCCTTGAGGTAGTCCTCGGTGACCGCGCCCTGCGCCTGCTTGTTCACCGGCAGCGCGTTGTAGGCCTTGTAGTACGCCTCCTGCACGTCCTTGGTCAGCAGGTAGTTGAGGAACTCGGTGCACTCCTTCGGCGCCTGGGCCGAGCACGAGTACCCGTCCGTGCCACCCATGATCGCGGCCGGGTCGCCCTGCCCGCCGGCCACCGCGGGGAACGGGAAGAAGCCCAGGTCGGGCAGCGGCTTGGTGTCCTTGGTCAGCGAGGCGATCACACCCGGGTCCCAGGCGCCCATCAGTTCCATGCTCGCCTTGTAGTTGGCGACCAGGCCCGCCGAGCTGCCCGCGCCCTGCTGGGCGGAGGTGGTCAGGAAGCCGTCGTTGAACGGTTTCGTGGCGGCGAAGGCCTGGAGGTCGGTACCCGCCTTCACCCAGCACGGGTCGCTGAAGTTCTTCTCCTTGGCGGCGGCGTCGAGCGAGGCCTTGCTGCACGCGCGCAGGGCGAAGAAGTAGTACCAGTGGGCGGCCGGCCACGCGTCCTTGGCGCCGAGTGCGATCGGCGTGCCGTTCGCCTTCAGCTTGCCGACCGCCTGGTTGAGCTCGTCCAGCGTGGCGGGCGGCGTCGTGACGCCGGCCTTCGTGAAGAGATCTTTGCTGTACCAGAAACCCCCGGGCAGGATCGACACCGGTACGGCGTACGCCTTGCCGTCGATCTGCCCGGTTCCGAGCGCCGCCTCGCCGACGGCCTGCTTGCTCTCCGCGGTGATGTCGTTCGTGATGTCCTTGAGCTGGCCCGCCTCGGCCATCGCGGCCATCTTCCCGCCGCCGCGCTGCAGGAAGATGTCGGGCGCGGAGCCGGAGTTCAGCGCGGTCTGCAGCTTGCCGTCCAGGTCCTCGTTCTGCACCTGCTGGATCTTGATCTTCACGGTGGGGTGGGCGGACTGGAAGCCGGCGACCGTCTTCTCCCAGAACGCCGCGCCTGGCCCGGTCGACGCGTTGTGCCAGAGCTGCATCGTGACGTCGCCACCGGAGTCGGAGCCGTCGTCGTCACCACCTCCGCAGGCGGCGAGGCCCGTGGCGCTCAGTGCCAGCACGGCGGCGGCGGCGAGAGTTCTCCTTGACAACATGTGGTGCCCACCTCTCGGTAGCGAAACTTTCGGAAGTCATTCGAAAGATGTCGCTCAAGTTATGGAGAGGTCAATGCGCATGTCAAGACGTGACGCGCGAGAATCAGGCGAGTCCGCGTCCGGAGTGGCAGTAACCGAAAATCGGAAGTTGGCAGGGCTAGCCGAAAGTTTCGGATGCCGGCGGGCACGACGAAGCGGTGCGGCGGCGTGTTCCGCCTCCGCACCGCTTCACGGGACGGTCAGCTGAGGCTGAACCGCTGGTTGGCCTGCCCGTTGCAGTCGTAGATCTGCATCTGCTGGCCGTTGCCGGTGCCCCACACGTCCAGGCAGCGGCCGGACTGCACGCCGGTGATGGTGCCGTTGGCGTTGACGTTCCACTGCTGGTTGGCCTGGCCGCCGCAGGCGTAGATCTGCACGGCCGCGCCGTTGCCGGAACCGGCCGCGTCCAGGCACCTCGAGCCGTACACGGTCAGCTGCTTGCCGGACGTCAGCGTCCACGTCTGGTTGGCCTGGCCGTTGCAGTCGTAGAGCTGCACCCGCGTGCCGTTGTTCTGCGACGCGTTCGGCACGTCGACGCACCGCCCGGACTGGGCGCCGACGATCCGGCCCGTACCGGCAGGCGGGGTGGAGCTCCCGCTCGGCGCCGGCGAGGACGGGTTCGGCGTGGCCGCGTTGAGGGCGTTGAGCACCGAGTTGTAGGCCGCCTTCTTGTTGCCGCCGCCGTCGAACAGCAGCGGGTTCTCGCTGGCGCGCCACGAGTCGCTGTCCCGTACGCCCCACACCGTGATGCCGATGCAGCGCGGCACGTTGAGGCAGGCCTGGGTCAGCCCGGCGTACTGCGTGGTCGACGCGTTGGTGACGTCGACCTCGGTCAGGGTCACGTCCACGCCCAGGGCCGCGAAGCTGGACAGGGTGGTCTGGAAGTTGCCCGGCAACGAGCTGCCGCCGGTGAAGTGGGTCTGCAGGCCCACGCAGTCGATCGGCACGCCACGGGCCTTGAAGTCCCGGATCATGTTGTAGACGCCCTGCGTCTTGCCGTAGGTCCAGTTCTCGATGTTGTAGTCGTTGTAGCAGAGCTTGGTCGACGGGTCGGCGGCGCGCGCGGTGCGGAACGCCACCTCGATCCAGTCGTTGCCGGTGCCCTGCAGGTTGGACGGCCGGCGGCTGCCGTCCTCGTTGAACGCCTCGTTCACGACGTCCCACGCGGCGAGCTTGCCCTTGTAGTGGGCCATCACGCCGTTGATGTGCTCGATCATCGCCTGACGCAGGGCGCTGCCGCTGAGGCTCTGCATCCAGCCCGGCTGCTGGGCGTGCCAGGCGAGGGTGTGGCCGCGGACCTGCAGGCCGCGCTGGGTCGCCCAGTTGTAGATCTGGTCACCGGACGTGAAGGTGAACCGGCCACGCTGGGGCTGGGTGGCGTCCGGCTTCATCTCGTTCTCGGCCGTGATCATGTTGAACTCGCGGCCGGCGATGGTGCTGTAGGTCGCGTCGTTGAGCCGTCCGGCGGCGATCGCCGTGCCGAAGTACCGGCCCGATTGCGCGGCCGCGGCGCCCAGCGTGCTCGCCGCGGCGTTGGCGTCCGGCATGACCATCAGGGCGCTGAACGCCCCGACGGCGGCCACCGTGGCGGCGATCAGCAGGCGGGCCGGCGTCGATCGCCATCGCGGGGAGCCGGGGGAGAGGGGTGGGGATGTGGTTGCCACGAGAGCATTCCCTTCTCGACCTGGCACGCTCTTCACATGGGTGGGTCGGTGTCGCATGCGAAATGCGCGCTCAGCCGAATCGGAGCGACGATTCTCAATGCCGCGATGCTGGCACGGCAACATCCCGGAAACAAGAGATTCCGGAAGCCGGCCGTAACTTATGGACCGCATCTCCGTGCGTGGCGATCAGCTCATGTGGCTCTCCAGCAGCGCTTTTGCGCGAGGCTAATTGCGCCGTTGGGTGGCAACCAATTCTGAAACTTTCGAACCCCCGACTTCGTCGCTCCCATCCCTATAACACTTCCGCGAATAATTCTTTTTGCGAAAGGCGCGGAATGGCAGGAAGTCGCATGCGCCGGTGCCGGGCGGTCACTGCGGCGCGGGCGGCGGCCGGTGCCCGGCGCGCTTGACCTTGTCACTGTGTCAAGCCGTTCACTGGGCTCATGACCACGATGCTGGAGAGCCCGAACTCCTCGGCCCGGCTGCAAGCCGCCCTCGCCGCCGGGACGTCCGCCGACCCGCGGATGATCGACAAGCTCGTCGAACGCTGCGGGATCGAGCCGGACTTCTTCGTCCGCGACATGCTGACCTGGGCGCTCACCCGTTACCCGTCGTCGCTCACGGTTCCCCGCCTGATCGTTGCACTCGGCTCGCCGAATCCGCGGGCACGCAGCCAGGCGCTGCACACGCTTTCCAAGATCGGCGACCGGGCGGCGTGGCCGGCGATCACCACGGCGTTGCTGACCGACGCCGACGACGAGGTGGCCCGCACCGCGTGGCGTACCGCTGCCGTTCTCGTGCCCGCCGGTGCCGAGCCCGACCTTGCGGCGGTGCTCGCCACCCAGCTCGGCCGGGGCGGGCGCGAGACGCGGCTCAGTCTCAGCCGGGCGATGATCGCGCTCGGCGACGTGATCCAGCCGCTGCTGGAGATCGCCACGACCAACCCCGCCGATGGGGTACGGGAACACGCGCTCGCCACCCGGCACCTGGCCCTCGATCCCGAGGCCGACTTCGCGTTCGCCGTCGAGGAGGCGAAACGTATCGTGGCCCTGGGCCCGGCCGCGCAGGAGGTGTGACGAACCGTGTTGATCGGGGACGTGGCGCGGCGGTCCGGGGTCAGCGCCCGCATGCTGCGGCACTACGAGTCGCTCGGCCTGGTCCGGCCGACGGGTCGTAGTGCCGGCGGCTACCGGGAGTACTCCGGCGACGACATCCGGCGGATCTCGCACATCGAGATGCTGCGCTCGCTCGGGCTGTCGCTGCGCGAGGTCGGCCGCGCCCTGGACGATCCCGGCTTCACGCCGTCGGCCCTGGTCGCCGACCTGATCCGGCAGACCCGGGAACGCATCGCCGCGGAGACGGAGCTGCTCACCCGGTTACGCCGGATCGACACCGCCGAGCCCTCCGGCTGGGACGACGTGCTGCGGGTCGTCGCGCTGCTGCAGGCGCTGGGCTCGGAGAGCGCCGGCCGGCGGCAGCGTGCGGCCCTGACCCCGGCCCTGTTCCCGGCTGACCGGCTACCGGTGGAGGCGCTGGTCGAGGCGGCGCTCAGCGAGACCGACCCGAACGCGGCCGGCGCGCTGCGGTGGGCGCTCGCCCGCTCCGGCGAGGAGGGGCTGGCGCAGCTGGCCGGCGCGCTGGACGCACCGTCCGCCGAGGTGCGCCGGCGGGCGGTCGACGCCATCGCCGAGATCCCGGGCGAGGCGGCCACCGCGATCCTGCTCGACTATCTGACCCACGCCGAACCGGAAGCCGGCACGGACGCGGCTCCCGGCGCCGCCCCCGGTTCCTCAGCCGGCCCCTCCTCCTGCGCCTCTTCCGGCGCCGTCGGCACCTCCCCGGACGCGGCTTCCGCCGCCGCCGGTGCCTCTTCGGGCGTCTCTTCCGGTGCTGATCTCGTGGTTCGGCGGCGGGTCGCGCTTGTTCTCGGTGCGCGGGGAGCGCCGGAAGCGGTGCCGACGCTGATCGGGATGATCGTCGACCAGGCCAACGACGTCGACGCGGCCGATGCGCTGAGCGCGCTCGCGGCCGACCCGGCGCTGACCGACCGGATCGCCACCGGCCTGGTCGACCGCCTGCACCACGACGACGTCGACGCGGCCGCTCGGGGCCGGCTCACGCAGGCGCTCGCCGACATCCCGGGCGACACCACGACGCGAGCCCTGACCAGCCTGACCGGGGACGAGGACCGCGCGGTCGCGCTCACCGCAACCTACCTGCTGAAACGCCGCGCCGGCTGAAGCCGCACGTCGAAGACCGCCGGCTGGGGCTCGCCTCGGGCGCCTCCCCGCGGCGGCGGGGTCCGACAAGATGGGCTGGCTCTGCTCGGACACCGCCGAGCTGTCGTTCACCGACTGCCGGCCGGGCGATGGGGAACGCCGTGCCGCAGGCTTCACCGGCGCCCGCCGAACGTCCACGGATGCACCTCGATCCGCGCATAGGCGCCAGTGCCGGCGAACAGTTCCCGGACAGCCTCCGGCTCGGCGAACTCGCCGATCACGGCCGTACCCTCCCAATCCTCTCCGTCCTCGGAGAGCAGCCGCCCGAAAGCGATGAGCCGTTCCCGGTCGAGCTCAGGCTCGGTCAGCGCCGCTCCCGGCCAGTCGATCAGCGGCTTGGCGTGCGCGAGCACCAGATATCGCCCGCCACCGTCGTCCCGGCTGCCCGGGAAGTCCCACATCGTCCGCCCGAGCAGGTCGACGAACCGCCGGATGATCACGGAACGGTAGATCCCGGCGAGATAGTTCGGTTCCTCGTACCCGAAGATCTTGACGGTGTCGGGGTCCGGCAGGTCGACGATGTGCACGCTGCCGGTGGCGGCCTCCCGGTCCTCGGTGAGCGTCGGCCCCCGCGCGATCATCCGATCGGCGAACCGGTCCATGAACGCCCAATGCTCCTCCACGAGCCGGTCACGCAGCTCTCCGGAGCCGTCACGATCGCGGCAGTAGAAGAAGTAATCGCCCATCCGACGAGGATGGCACCCCATCCACGCACGTGCCGCCCGCAGGCGGGTCTCTAGGCTGGGGGAATGAAGGTTCTGTCCATCCAGTCGGCGGTCGCGCACGGCCACGTCGGTAACTCCGCGGCCGTGTTCCCCCTGCAGCGCATCGGCGTCGAGGTCGTCCCGGTCCTCACGGTGAATTTCTCCAACCACACGGGCTACGGCGCTTGGCGGGGTCCGCTGATCCCGCCGGCGGATGTGGCCGAGGTCCTCCTCGGTGTGCAGGAGCGGGGAGTGTTCCCGCAGATCGACGCGGTCCTCTCCGGTTACCAGGGCGGCGCCGGCATCGCCGACGTCATCATCGACGCGGTCGGGAGGGTGAAGGCGGCGAACCCGGCGGCGGTCTACGCGTGCGACCCGGTCATGGGTAACGCCAAGTCGGGTTGTTTCGTGGCCCCGGAGATCCCGGTGCTGCTCCGCGACCGGGTCGTCCCGGTCGCCGACATCATCACCCCGAACCAGTTCGAGCTCGGCTTCCTGACCGGCACCGCGCCGGCGAGCATCGAGTCGACCCTGGCCTCGGCCGACCTGGCTCGTGCCATGGGCCCGTCGACGGTGCTGGTCACGAGCGTGGAGCGCCCGGACCGCGAGGAGGGCACGATCGAGATGCTGGTCGTCGACGACGCCGGCGCCTGGATCGTCACCACGCCCCACCTCCCGTTCAAGGCGAACGGCTCGGGCGACGTCACGGCGGCCCTGTTCACCGCCCACTACGTGGCGACGAAGGACGCCGCACTGTCCCTGGAGCGGACGGCGTCCAGCGTCTTCGACCTGATCGAGACGACGTACCGCTCCGGCGAGCGTGAGCTGCGGCTGGTCCAGGCCCAGGAGTTCTACGCCAACCCGCGCATGCAGTTCGAGGCGAAGCAGGTCCGCTGAACCGAGCCCCGACGCCACGGGCCCGCTGACCGGGCCCGTGGCCGCCGGGCAGACGACGGGCCGGTGGCCGCAGGGCAGGCGCAAGCCGATCGGATCACCGGCTCCGACCGGCCAGCCCGCGGCGACGGCCGCGTTGGTGATGCGGTCGACTCCTCGCGGAGATTTGTCGCGCACTCGGCGCGGGCGGTGGAGCTATGCCCGTGTGGCGATTGTCTTGGCGGCCTCTATCGCCGACGTGTAGTCGGGGTTGGCCCCGATCTGGGCGAGCAGCATGTTCGCTGAGTTGTAGCAGTCGAACCTTTCGATCTTTCCGTCACGGAGAAACCAGAGATCTGCCGTCGGCACGTCGATCGGATTGCCGGTCGGCGGGATTTCGCCGACCGGGGTCGGGAAGCCGCCGAGGTGCGTTCCCTGGATTCGGAGTTCGACGGCGACGACGTCACCGAGTGCGTGCACTTCGAGCAGCTCGCGGTGAACGTCGGGGAAGACGCTGGCGAAGCCCGACACCGCCTGAGGAATCTGGTCTCCGCGGAAGGTCAGCGAATTCGGCAGGTCGTTGAACGTCCCGTCCTCGGTGAACAGGGCGCGGAAGCCTTCACCGTCGAGGGTGCTCCCCTCCGCCAGCCGGTATGCCTCACGAACGATTTCTTCGTTGCTTTTCATTTCCGCTCTCCTGGATGCGTGGAGTCGCTACGGGAATAGGTTGCTGCGGCTCGGCGGCAATCGAGTGGCGACGCCATCTCCGCGGTCGGCGACGCTCGCGATGCGATCTCACCGCTGCGCGTCCCACCAGGCTACCAAGTTTTTGACTGTATGGTCAATAACGTAAGCTTGCTCACGTGCCTCGTCCCCGCAAGTTCCACGAGAGTGATGTCGTCAGCAGCGCCGGTGAGGTGTTCGCCGTGCACGGCCTTGCCGCTGCGACGCTGGATGACCTGGTGCGGGCGACCGGCTTGGGGAAACAGAGCCTGTACAACGCGTTCGGCGGGAAGCGGGAATTGTTTTTGCGGGCACTTTCCGAGGATCGCGATGAGGCGACGCGCGCCGTCACGGAAGCGCTCGGACACGATGACGCTTCGCCGCTGGAGCAAATCCGGGGTCACATGCTCCGGATGGCGATCGATTTCAGCAGCACTGATCGACGGGTCTCACTCACCACACGGGCGCTGGTCGAGTCGACCGGCGCGGAGGATCCGCTCTCGACGGTCACCAAGGCCGGTATCGAACAGCTCGCGGGCGTCTATGCCCAATGTCTGGACCATGCGCGGGAGAACGGGGATCTCCCGGCGGGCGTGAACGTGCAATCGCTGGCGGTTTACTTTGTCGCCGTCACCCGAGGGATGGAATTGCTTGGCCGCGCCGGCGTGGGCCGCGGCGTTCTCACCGCTGTCGCACTCGACGCGCTTCGCGTGCTCGACGGTCAGCGGACGGAAGCGGCCGATGACGTCCGTTGACGCGGGATCGATCGCCGAGGCCTTGACACTGAGCCATGCTGAGCCCGGAAATGTCGGTGCCTGCTGTTAGCGTCCGCGGCGTGATGAACGTCGATACCGAGAAGGCCGTTCTGTCCGAGTTTCTCGCCTATCAGCGCGCCAGCGTGCGAGCCATCCTGGTGGGCCTCGACCGGACCGCTCTGAGCGCGTCCGTGCTGCCGTCCGGCTGGACGCCTCTCGGCCTGGTGGAGCACCTCGGGCATGCGGAGCGCCATTGGTTCCAGGAGGTGTTCCGGGGCTCTGCCGAGGCGTTGCCGTGGCCGGACGGCCACGCGCCGCTCACCACGCCGCGATCGCCGGCTCAGGTCTTCCGGTTCTACGACGACCAGTGCCGGGTGTCGGACGCCGTCATCGCGGAGTCCGCACTGACGGCCACGCCCGTCGGCCGGCATCCGAGCGAGCCGCTGGGGTCGCAGACACGCGACCTGCGCCGGATCATTCTGCACGTCATCGAGGAGACCGCCCGGCACGCCGGCCATCTGGATGCGGTGCGGGAGCTCATCGACGGGCGTACCGGGCTGGGGCCACGCTGACCACGGGCTGACCTGGAACAGTCAGTTCTGTCTGTTTCAGGCCAGCAGGGCGTGCCGGGCGAGCTCCTTCCAGTGCTCCAGCAGCGGCTCCGACGACGGATCGCGAGCGTCGAAGGCGTAGCTCAGCGCCGTCCCCCGCATGCTGGTGAACAGCACCGGCCGGATCGGCAGGTACAGCGGCCGCCCGACCAGGTCGGGGCCGAAGAGGTGGTCCATCCGGCCCCAGATGGCCTGGCCCAGGCGTTTCTCCGCCGGGCGGATCGCCGCGGCCAGGGCCGGCTCGGTGCGCGCGGCGACCCACAGCTCGGTCGCCGCCCAGAAACTCGGCTCCTGGAACGTCGCCCAGAGCACGTCCACCACCACGGCGATCCGCTCGCCGGGACCGCTCGCCTCGGCGATCCGCTCGCTCAGCACCGGCGGGACCGGCTGCTCCAGCTGCGTGGCGAAGATGTGGTGCGCGGCGGCGACCAGCAGCTCCTCCTTGGACCGGAACTGGTGCAGCATCCGGCCGCGCGACATGCCCGCCTCAGCCTGGATCGAAATGGTGCTGGTCCGGGCGTATCCGTCGCGCAGCAGGCAGGTGACAGCCGCGTCGAGGATCAAGGACCGGGACTGGCTGGTACGGTCCGCCCGGGAGCTGGTTGTCGTCATGACGTCGACAATAACGGTCTAAGCTGACTCCTCGACAACGGAAACGGCCGCCAGCGCTATCCGTACATAATCGGCCGCCGCCTCCTCGGGAGTCTGCGGACCGCTCGGCTGGAACCATCCGGCGACCCCCTGGCACATCGCCAGGATCGCCCGCCCGCACGCCGTCGGATTGGTCGTCCGGAAGACGCCGTCCCGGCACCCCGCCGTGATCGTGTCGCGCAGCAGGCCCTCGATCCGATCCCGGTGCCGCACATAGCGCTCCAGGTGCGGCGGCGTCAGCGACCGCCGCTCGGAGTCGAGGAACGCCAGGTCACGGTGATGTGCCATGTAGAGGACGATCGCCTCGACCGCGCCGCTGAGCCGGGCGACCGGGTCCGGCCCGGCCTCCTCGAGGGCCGCGTCGACGTGGCTGGTGACGATCTGCATGGCGTGGTCGAGCAGCGCCATCAGGATCGCCTGCTTGTTCTCGAAGTGGTAGTAGAGCGCCGGAACGGTCACCCCCACCTCGCTGGCGATCTTGCGGACGCTCGTCGCGTCGTACCCGTGCTGGACTATCTGATCGAGTGACACCGCGAGGATCGGTGGCAGCTCCAGCGCGGGATAAACCGTCCACTCCCTCATAACGCTGACATGCCTCCGTCGACGACAAGGCTCGTACCGGTCACGTAGGAGGAGGCGGGCGAGGCCAGGAAGAGCAGCGCCCCGTCCAGCTCGGCCTGCTCCCCGAACCGGCCGAGCATGCTGTTGCGGGCCACCATCGCCCGCAGTTGCTCATCATCATTCGCGGTCATCTCGCTGGCGAAGTACCCGGGGCAGAGCGCGTTCACCCGGATGCCCTTGCGCGCCGACCACTCGCTCGCGAGATCGCGGGTGAGCCCGAGGACACCGGCCTTGCTCGCCGCGTAGGCGGCCTGCGGGAACGGCGGCGCGATGTGCGCGAGCACGCTGGCCACGTTGACGATCGAGGAGCCGTGCGGCATGTGCGGCGCGCAGGCCTGTGCCATCCAGAACGGTCCGGCCAGGTTCACCCGGAGCACCGACGTGAAGCCGTCGAACGACTCCCGCGAGGCCGGCACGGCGTGCCCGATCCCGGCGTTGTTGATCAGCACGTCGATCCGGCCGAATGCGGACACCGTCGCGGCGACGGCGGCCCGGCACTGCTCCGGGTCGCTGACGTCGGCCGCGTGGGTGAGCACGCGCGTGCCTGCGGCCCGCAACGTCTCCGCGAGGCCGGTGAGCCGATCGGCCCGGCGCGCGACGAGCGCCAGGTCCGCGCCTGCGGCGGCGAGGGTACGGGCGAAACCCGCCCCCAAGCCCGAACTCGCGCCCGTCACCAGGACGACCCGGCCGTCGAGACGAAAGATCTCCACGAATACCCCTCTTGACTTCGGCTACAGTGGCCCGAATTCTAGTTAGCGCTCGCTAAGTAGACGAGAGGCGCTCCGAGAATGACGGATCTGTACGCACGACGCTCGCTCTTCGACGACGAGCACGAGGCCTTCCGGGACAGCGTCAAGGAGTTCGTCGCCCGCGAGGTCGCCGCGCACGTCGAGGACTGGGAAGAGGCCGCCGACATCCCGCGCCACGTCTGGCGGGTCGCCGGCGACCTGGGATATCTCGGGCTGCCGGTGCCCGAGGAGTTCGGCGGTGGCGGCATCGGCGACTACCGCTTCCGGACCGCGATGATCGAGGAGACGGCCCGGGCCGGCGCGAACTCCCTCGCGGCCGGGTTCGCCGCGCAGACCGACGTCGTCCTGCCCTACTTCATCGACCTGGCCGCCGGTGAGCAGCGCAAACAGTGGCTGCCGAAGCTGGCGTCCGGCGAGTGGATCGGGGCGATCGCGATGACCGAGCCCGGCACCGGCTCGGACCTCAAGGGCATCCGCGCCACGGCGGTCCGCGACGGCGACGGCTGGGTGCTCAACGGCGCGAAGACGTTCATCACCAACGGCATCAACGCGGACCTGGTCGTCGTGGTCGCCCGCACCGGCGAAAGCGCGTTCAGCCTGTTCGTCGTCGAGAGCGGCACACCCGGCTTCACCCGCGGCCGCAAGCTGCGCAAACTCGGCCTCAAGGCGCAGGACACCGCCGAGCTGACCTTCGACGACGTGCGGCTGAGCCCGGGCGCGTTGCTGGGGGAGGAGGGCCGCGGGCTGCACGCGCTGATGGCGCACCTGCCGCTGGAACGGCTCAACATCGCCGTCACGGCGTGTGCCGGCGCCCGCGCCGCGCTGGCTTGGACGATCGGCTACGTCCGGGACCGCTCGGCGTTCGGCAAGCGGCTCGCCGAGTTTCAGAACACCCAGTTCACCATCGCCGAGATGGTCACCGAGCTGGAGGTGACGCAGGCGTACGTGGACGACGCCGTGCTGCGCTTCAACGCGGGCGAGCTGTCCGCGGTCGACGCGGCGAAGGCCAAGTGGTGGGCCACCGAGATGCACAACCGGATCGTGGACCGCTGCCTGCAGCTGCACGGCGGCTACGGCTACATGCTGGAGTACCCGATCGCCCGCGCGTACGCCGACGCCCGGGTCACCACGATCTACGGCGGCACCACCGAGATCATGAAGCTGATCATCGCGCGTGACGTGCTGGAGACGCGGTGAACGCCGGGCTGGTGCGCCCCGAGCGGCTCGGCCCGGCCCTCGCGGCGGCCCTCGGGGACGACGCCTGGCGCGGCTTCACCGCCGAGCTGATCGCCGGTGGCAAGTCCAACCTGACGTTCCGGCTGCGGTCGGCGGCCGGTGAGGTCATCCTGCGCCGGCCGCCGGACGGCGAACTGCGGCCCAGCGCGCACGACATGGGACGCGAGTGCCGGGTGCAGACGGCGCTGGCTTCCACCCCCGTACCGGTGCCGGAAATTCTTCTGAACGACGCCGGCGGCGAACTGATCGGCGTGCCCAGCTACGTCATGTCGGCGGTGCCCGGTGTCGTCGTGCGGGACGCGTTGCCACCGGGATTCCCGGTGGACCTGCGCGCGCTCGCCCGGGGGCTGGTGGACGCCCTCGCCGCGATCCACTCCGTCGACGTGGAGAAGGCCGGGCTGGGCGATTTCGGTCGCGCGGAGGGATACCTGAGCCGGCAGATCCGGCGCTGGAGCCGGCAGTGGGAGGCGGTCGGGCAGGACGGGGTGCTGGCCGTCGGCGAACTCGCGGCGGCGCTGGCGGCCGCGGTGCCGGAGCGGACCGGGCAGTCGCTGGTGCACGGCGACTTCCGGCTGGACAACTGCGTGCTCGACCCGGCGCGCCCCGGAGTGATCAACGCGGTCCTCGACTGGGAGATGTCCACTCTCGGGGACCCGCTCGCTGACCTGGGACTGCTGCTCTTCTACTGGCGGGAGCCCGGTGAGCAGCCGTGGCGGCTCGCGCCCTCGATCACCCGTACCCTCGGATTTCCCCGGCGTGCCGAGATCGCCGCCTGGTACGCCGAGGCGACCGGCGCCGACCTGTCGCATCTCACCGTCTACCTGGCCCTCGCACACCTCAAGTTCGCGGTGATCACCGAGGACATCAATGTGCGAGTCCGGTCAGGCGCGATGGCCGGCCAGGACTTCGGCGACCTCACCGGAGAGTCCGCCCGGATCGCCGAGGCCGGACTCGATCTGCTTGCTTCGTCGCCGACCGGGAGGGTCTGACATGGACTTCGCACCCAGCCGGATCTCCACCGACATGGTCGACGCGATGTGGCAGTTCATGCGCGAACGTGTCTTTCCCGCCGAGCCGGTCTGGAAGGCGCAACTCGCCGAGCTCGGCCCGCACGCCACCCCGCCGGTCCTCGAGGATCTGAAGCGGGACGCGCGCCATCGCGGTCTCTGGAACCTCTTCCTGCCCTCGGTCTCCGGGCTCAGCAACCTGGAATACGCGCCGGTCGCCGAGGTCACCGGCTGGTCCCCGGTGATCGCGCCGGAGGCGATCAACTGCCAGGCGCCGGACACCGGCAACATGGAACTGCTGCACCTGTTCGGCACGCCCGAGCAGAAGAGCCGCTGGCTGGAGCCGCTGCTGGACGGAACGCTGCGGTCCGCCTACGCGATGACCGAGCCCCAGGTCGCCTCCTCGGACGCCACCAACATCGAGACCTCGATCGTCCGCGACGGCGACTCCTACGTGATCGACGGCCGCAAGTGGTGGATCACCGGCGTCGCGGACGCGCGCTGCCGGGTCTTCATCGTGATGGGCAAGACCGACCCGTCCGCCGCGCCGCACCGCCAGCAGTCCATGATCATCGTTCCGCGCGACACCCCCGGCGTGCAGGTGGTCCGTGACCTGCCGATCTTCGGTTACCAGGATCAGCACGGGCACTGCGAGATCAATTTCTCCGGGGTACGGGTACCGGCCGCCAACCTGATCGGCGAGGAGGGCGCGGGTTTCGCCCTCGCACAGGCCCGCCTCGGACCCGGCCGGATCCACCACGCGATGCGTGCGATCGGGATGGCCGAACGTGCCCTGGCCCTGCTGGTCGAGCGCGCCCGGACCCGGACCGCGTTCGGCGGCACGCTCGCCGAGCAGGGCGTCGTCCAGCAGCTGATCGCCGACTCCCGGATCGAGATCGACCAGGTACGCCTGCTCGTCCAGAAGACCGCCTGGCTGATCGACACCCAGGGCGCTCGTGCGGCCCGGACCGAGATCGCCGCGATCAAGGTGGCCGCCCCGGCCGTCGCCACCCGCGTCGTCGACCGGGCGATCGAGGTCTTCGGCGGGGCCGGGGTCAGCGACGACACGCCGCTCGCGTACTTCTACGCGTGGGCCCGGGTGCTGCGCATCGTCGATGGCCCGGACGCGGTACACCGCCGCACGATCGCCCGCCAGGAGCTCAAACGTCCCGCCGCTCATACCGGTTAGCCCGCCGTCCGGCCTCCGCCGGCGCCGCGGGGCGTCACCGAGCACGACTACGGTCGATGAGCGCGCACGCATGCTCGCGCCGGCGGGGACGAGGTCGCACGCATGCTCGCGCCGGCGGGGACGAGGTCGCACGCATGCTCGCGCCGGCGGGGACGAGGGCACACCGAAGCGGTTCGTGCGCTTTCATCCAGGTTCTGGCGTCGACGAAAGCGCACAAAGGTGATGTGTGTGCCCTCGTCTACGCTGCGCCGCCGATCCCGCCTGCTGGGCCGCCCGTCCGCATGTCGCCCGCCGGCGTGCGGCACCGCCGGCGTGCGGCACCGCCCCGGCGGGAGTTGACCCTGCTTCAGAACGCGGCCTCGTCGTAGCGCCTGCGCAGGTCGGCCGCCTCGGCCTCGGACAGGGCCTCCCGGGACGCCAGCTCCGCGTACACCGGCGGGAACATCTCGTGCAGCCGGTCGATGAACTTCACGTCGGCGGTCGCCTCGACCACCCGGATGCCGGCCGGATCGGTGGTCATGTCCAGGATGACCGGGCCGGCCAGCTTGACCGCCACGTCCCAGGGGCGGCCCGGCTCGGCGACCCCGCAGAGGTGGAAGCCGTAGACGGTCCGCACCTCGGCGAGCTCCTCTGCCTCGGCCGGCTCGTGGCCGTAGACGCGGACGCCGCAGATCACCTCACCGGGCTGCTGGGCGCCGTGCCCGGCGTGCTGGTGCTGTTCCGGATCGGCGGACTCCAGTGTGGTCCGCATCCGGGTCATGATCTCATCTTGCAGATGAGCGGGATCCGTTCCCGGGTTGAGCAGGGCGACCGCGCCGGCCGACACCACCAGGATCAGCGCCGCCCACGCGTGTCTGCGGGCAATCATGATCGGGTTTCACCTTGCCGTAGGGGGCACCCTCCGACCGTCGCCGGAGGGTGCCGTGCCGATCAGACGAAGTTCACGTCGCTGCACCACATGTAGGCCTGGTCCTGGTGGGAGGCCTGCCAGATGACGAAGAGGACGTGATGCCCGGTGTAACCCGAGGTCGAGATGTTGAACGAGATGTTCTGCGCGGGCGCGTACCTGCCGGTCTGCGTGATGAAGTCGAGGTTGCCCCAGCCGAGGCGCTGGGTGGCCGGGTTGAACCCCTGCTTGCTCACGTAGACGCGGAAGTAGTCGGCGCCGTGGCTGGCCTGGTCGTACAGCTGGACCGTGAAGTTCCGGCTCAGGGTCGTCTGCTTCCACGCGCCGGGCTGGTTCAGGCTGTCGTTGCGGGTCAGGCCGTTGCTGCACAGTTGCCCGTCGGGGGTGCGGGCCTGGAACTGGGCGCCGAGGCCGTCGCGCAGGGCGCTCATCCAGTTCCACATGGTGTCCGGGTTGGCCTGGAACGCCTGCCAGCACATCGGATCCTGCTGCTGCATGGCCGGGTTCATGTGCTGGCTGCCCCAGGTCTTCCAGCACTGGTAGGCGCGCGATGCCGGGTTGATGATCGTGCCGTGGGCCTGCGCCGCGCCGGCCGAGGGCAGCAGGCTGAGCATGGTGGCGAGCAGGACGATCAGCACGTGGCCGGACCGGCGGCGTCGAGTGGACTCGTGTGGGGGCACGGTGGTCCTCCGTTCTTCGGTGATGGGGATGATGGGGATTTGGGAGCGCTCCCGGACCCAGCATCACACCTCGCCGCCGACATATCAACCTATGTCGATTGGTGTCCTCCGGTCAGCGGCGGCCGAACTCCTCGGACAGGACCGCGCGCGTGACGGTGGCCCCGAGCCGGTCGCCCTGCACGGCCGCGCCCCGGTAGTGCACCCCGGCCCAGATCCGGGCCTCGATCAGCTCGGCGCGGGCCGCCGCGAGGCTGCCGAAGTGCCGGGTCGTGCCGGATTCCGCGCTGTAGGCGCTGAACGACAGGTCGTCGCGGCCGAAGAACGCCCGCAGCGCCGTCATGATCGCGCTGGTGTAGCACGCGTGGCCGGAGGGCCATTCCGGCGAGGGCGCGGTGACCCGCAGTGGCGTCCAGGCCGGGTCGGCGCTGGTGGCCGGGTTGCCGTCGGTGTCCGCGAGGGGGATCGACGTCACCGGCCGCCAGAAGCTCCAGCGCCGCTTCTCCTGGTAACAGGAGATCATGGTGTCGGCGGTGGCGATGTCGACCATCGCGAGCATCCGGGCGGTCTGCAGCGGGCTGAGCCGGTGGCCGGTGGCGAGTTCCCGCTTGATGTACCACTCCACCTGCCGGTAGTCGTCCCACCAGGCCGCCGCCTCGGTCTGGTCCGGGGTGCGGGTGGTGCTGTTGATCGCGCCGACCGACTTGACCTCGTTGAGCTGGCGCGCGTAGGTGGCGCTTGTCAACGCGGGCGGCCCGGCCACGCGGTAGGCGGAGGGGTCGTCGACGGCGAACGGCTTGAGGAACGCGTACCAGGCGCCGGCCTGCACGAATCCGGGCGGGGTGAGCCGGTACTGACCGGGCTCGGTGCCGACCGGCCACGTAGCGGCGGAGAACGCGCCGTCGTCCCGGCGATCCGCGATCATCGCGGCTGCCGCGGCCGCGCCGACACGGATCCCGCCGCGCTTCGCGCGACCATCGGGGATCGCGGCGAGCGCTTCGTCGTACTGTGCCCGCAGGGCGTCCGCCTGCGCCGGGAACAGCGATTGGAGTACGTCGTGAGCCGCCGTGGCGACGGCCGCCGGCGTGGAATATCCCCGCCCGGCGGCGGGGGCGGCCAGGTAGGGCTCGTAGGGCGTGCCGGCGATCGCGTTGACCGCGTCGTACACGGCACCCTGCACCATGGCGAAGCTGCGCGCGCCCGCGGTGGGCGACTGGCGGCCGACCTCGAAGATGGCGGTCTGCGCGTGGATGTTCCAGACGATGACGGGATTGGCCGAGGCCGCGGGCTGCGCGGCGGCCGCGGCAGTGGCGGTGGCGGTGGACGCGGTCACGGCGAGCGCTGCCACCAGCGTCGCGGCGGCCAGTCCGCGGAAACGAACACGATGTGCCATGGGATTCCCCCCGTGGGCCGGATCGAGTGTCGGCCCCAGCATCGAGGTTCGCCTATGGAAAAGACAACGTTCTGACGGGAAGCCGCTATCGGCCGGGACCTCGCCGATCGACTGCGAGGCCCCGGCCGCTCCCTCGTCGTCAGCCGGCGAGGTGCTTGCGGGCGAAGGCGATGTTGTTCGGCAGCGCCTGCGCCCACACGTTGTGGCCGGTGGCGTAGTGGCGGTAGGTGACGTTCGCGCCGTGCACCCGCATCTCGGTCACCTGCAGGTCGGTCAGGAACGGGAAGGCGACCACGTCGAACCGGCCCTGGTTCACCAGCACCGGCGCGTCGAAACCGGACACCGGCAGCGTCGTGACGTCACGCAGCACCGACGGGAACGGCCCGGTGTTGAGCGGCTTCTTGAGCATCTGGCCGATCCCGATGCCCTGGGTGCGGGTGTTCATGTCGAAGTAGCAGAGCCGGTGCGCGTCGTCGACGATCGCCCGGCCGGCCGGGGTCAGGTAGGCGTCGAGGTCGAAGCTGGGCCGGGCCGTCTCCAGGCCGGCGAGGATGTAGGAGACGTAGGTCGTGTAGTCCGGCGCCGGCAGCGGGGGGATGTACGGCCCGGCGAGCGGGATGTAACCCTCCACCTTGGTGGCCGGCGCGTCCGCCATGGCCGCGGCGAGCCGCAGTTCCGGCGCCCGCTCCTTCGCCTTCGCCGCGGTGGCGAGGGTGGCGTGGCCGCCCTGCGAGATGCCGTTCACCACGTAACTGCTGGACAGCGCCGGGGTCGTGGCACGCGCCGCGCGCACCGAGTCGATCACCGCGTTGGCCTCCGCGTCGGCGTCCAGATAGGCGTGTGACCCCTCGGTGCCGATGCCGATGTACTCGGTGGCGACGAACGCGAAGCCCGCCTGGATCCACGGGGTCACCACGTTGACGTCCGCCGCGGCCGTCCCGTAGTCGTCGGTGTAGGCGCAGTCGTCGGCCAGCCCGGCCGTGACGTGGGCGTTCGCCAGGATCGGCCAGCCGCCCGCCGGCGCCGTGCCGGTCGGCACGTAGACGGTGGCGAGCGCCTGCCGCGGCTGGTCCAGCGAGTCCTGCGTCCAGTAGGTGATCGACGTCGCGACGCTTCCGGGCGCCTCCTTGCCGGGCAGCGGCGTGGAACTGATCACCGAGCCGGGGGCGCCGGCCGGCTCGGCGGCCGACGCCGGAGCCGGCAGCCCGAGGGCCAGGAGCGGGCCGATCGCCAGGGGCACGACGCGGCGGAGGTGAAGCATCGACATCACTCGTCTCTGTGGAGATCCTGTTAGGTTAGGCGAACCTAACATGACGACTGTCCGATTCGTTCAAGACAGTGCCGCGGTTTCTTTCGTACCGTGAGCGCCATGGCACCCACCTTCAACGCGATCGGCCTGGCCACGGCCGACATGGCCGCGTCCCTCTCCTTCTACCGCCGGCTCGGTGTGACATTTCCAGCCGGCGCGGAGAAGGAACCCCACGTCGAGGCGACAGTCGCCGGTGGCATTCGTCTCATGTGGGACACGCACGACGCGCTGCGGTCCTTCGACCCGGAATACCGGCCGGGGCCACCCGGCGGCGGCTGGGCCTTCCTCTGCGCCGATCCGGCCGAAGTGGACGCCTGCCACGGTGACCTGGTCGCGGCCGGGCACCGGTCGGTGAAACAGCCGTGGGACGCCCCGTGGGGTCAGCGGTACGCCCAGGTCCAGGACCCCGACGGCAACGTGGTCGACCTCTTCGCCTGGACCGGGTCAGGTGATCAGGGCTCAGCGACGCAGGAGTAGCGCGCTGAGCGGCACGCCGGCCATCGCCCGCACCTCACGAGCCAGGTGGGCCTGGTCGGCGTAGCCCGCATCGGCCGACACCGTCGCGAACGGCCGGCCGGCGCGGGCCAGCGCGACGGCCCGCTGCAACCGGAAGATCCGGTGCAGGGTCTTCGGACCGTACCCGAAAGCGGTGTTGCTCCGGCGCTGCAACTGCCGGGCGCTGAGGCCGCACCGATCGGCGACCGCGCCCACCGGCAACCCGGCCCGCGCGGCGCCGGCCAGGGCGACCATCACCCGGTCGGCGTCCTGCCAGCGGCGGCCCGCGGCGGCGGTCAGCGCGGCAACCGGATCGGCTGCCTCGGCGATGGCCCGCACGGCAGCCGCCGGCCACAACGCATCGAGCGGCACACGCTGATCGACCAGCTCGGAGGCGGGCACGCCGAGCACGCCGGGCCCGGTGCCGACGCCGAACCGCAGCGCGGCGAACCGGCTGCCGGGCGGGGGGAGCGTGACCCGCGCGGTGGTGTCCGGCCCGGCGACGAACACCGTGCCGTCCTGCCAGATCAGGTCGAGACAGCCGTCCGGCAGGATGCGTTTCGGCTCACCGCGTTTCGGCTCACCGCGTCCCTGTTCGGCGCGTGTCTGCCCGGCGCGTCTCGGCTCATCGTGCGGCGGCGTGACGCTGCGCCACGCGACGACGTGGGGCAGAGGCGAGGCCCATTCCCGATACACGCCTGCGACCATGCCACGAGGGTGTGACAAGTCCGGGGCTCGTCTACCGCGGGAGCGTTTTCTGCGCTGGCGGGTGGGCGTCACGGTGGTCGGATGTCAACGAGACGTGGTGGCCCGGCGTCTGAAGGACAGCCCGGTCGTGCTGGTGGTGACGCGGCGGCTCGGCGAGCCGGAGACCTCGCCGTCGATGCTTGCGGGTCTGCGGGACGCGGGGGAGTGGACGGTCCTGCGGCCCGCCCCGCTGAGCCCGGCCGGGACGCGGGAATCGTCGACGGCCTACTCGGACCGATGCCGGCGTCGTCCGCCGAGAAGGTGCACGAGCTGACCGGCGGCAACCCGCTGCTGCTGACCACGGTGCTGACGGCGTGCCCCGCGCTGCACCCGACGGCATCGAGCTGACCGTGAACCCGCAGGGCCTGCTGCCCAAGCTGCGGGCCCGCCTGACCAGCGCGTGGTCGCCGGTGGACCAGGTCGGGACCGTGCTCACCTACGCGACGGCGCTGATGCGTACCAATCAGGTGCGGGAGGCCGCCGAGGTGGTCGCGGAGTCCTACGCCGCGCTCGCCGCGGTGCCGCCGTCGGCGGAGCGCGCGTTCGTGGTGCGGCGGCTGGACGGCGCCCAGGCGATGATCGCCCTGTTCGGATCCCGGGCGGCGGCCCGGATCGCCGACCTGCTGGCCACGCTCGACGACCGGGATTCCGGCGACGCGTCGCACCGGTCCACGTTGCAGGCGTTGCAGGCGGCCGTGGAGGTGCGCTTGCCGGCCGAGGCGGTGGTCGCCGCGCTGCGCCGGGAGTTCGAGGCGCACACCCCGGCGGCCCAGGACCCGGTGGTGATGCCGCACACCCTGTTCACGCTGCTCTGGGCCGACGAGTTCGACCTGGTCGAACGGTGCTGCGACGCGCTGCTGGACCGGCGGCAGCGTAGCGAGACCATGCTGAACGCCGTCGTGCTCGCGGTGCGGGCCGGTTCGCGGCTGGAGGCCGGGCGCCTGGCGGACGCCGAACGTGACGCCCGGCTCGCCACCGACCTGTTGCGCGGACAGCAGGTCGCCGACCCGATCCTGGCGCTGGCTCTCACGCCGCTGCTGAACGTCCTGGTCGAGCTGGACCGCACCGACGAGGCCGGCACCCTTCTGGAGCGGGCCGGCTGTCTGCGGGCGCTCCCGGACACCTGGCCGCACACGCTCCTTCTGGCGGCGCGCGGCCGGGTCCGCGGCGCGGGCGGGGACTTCGCGGGCGCGCTGGAGGACCTGCTGGAGAGCGGCCGGCGGATGGAATCCTGGGGCACCGGCAACCCGGCCATCTCGCGCTGGCGCTCCGAGGCGGCGTTCATGCGCGGCCAGCTGGGTGACACCGCGGGTGCGCTCCGGCTGGTGGACGAGGAGTTGCGCCTCGCCCGCCGGTGGGGCACACCGCGGGCGATCGGCATGGCGCTGCGGGCCCGGGGCCTGCTGCTGCGCGGGGCGGACGGGATCGCGTGCCTGTCCGAGGCGGTGTCCGTGCTGCGGCCCGCGCCGGCTCGCCTGGAGCTGGCGTACGCGCTGGCCAGCCTCGGTATCGGGCAGCGGCGCGGCAACAACAAGGGCGAGGCCCGCGAGACGCTTCGAGAGGCGCTGGCCCTGGCCCAGCAGCTCGGCGCGGTGCGGCTGGCCGCCCGGACCCACACCGAGCTGCTGGCCGCCGGCGCGTTGCCGCGGCGCAGCGAGCACTTCGGTGCGAAGGCCCTCACCGCCAGCGAACGCCGGGTGGCGCGGCTCGCCGCGGTCGGCCGGACCAACGGGGCCATCGCCCGGGAGCTGTTCGTGACGCGTCGCACGGTGGAGACCCACCTGACCAGGGTCTATCGCAAGCTCGGGATCCAAGGCCGGTCGGAGCTCGTCCGTGCGCTCCAGGTCTGACGTGCGCTCCAGGTCTGAGCGGCCGCCGGGGTCAGGAGGGGGCGCAGGCGTTGGTGGCCTGCTGTCCCTCCTCGATCCGCTCGATCGGCCCGGCGGCGAGCTGCCGCAGGGTCGTGCGCAGCAGCTCGCGGGCCGGTGCGTCCAGCTCCGCGAGGAGCTGGTCCTCGACCGCGGCGATCGCCTCCCGGGTGGCGGCCAGCGCGCGGCGGCCCTCGTCGGTCGCCTCGACGATGCGGACCCGGCGGTCGGCGGGGTCGGGCCGGCGGAGCACCAGCCGGGCCGCCTCCAGCTCGTCGATGACCAGGACCAGCTTGCTCTTGTCCACGGAGACGGCCTGGGCGAGGGCGAGCTGGCTGGTGGCGGGCGTCTCGACCACGGCCATCAGAACCGTGTAACCCCAGAGGCTCATGCCGTGCTCGCGGACGACCGCGGCCTCGGCGGTGGCGAGCCCTTGCTTGAGCCGGGCGAACAGCCAGTGCAGATCGTCGTGCAACCGGCTGCTGGTGGCCTGGTCAGCGGCTGCGGGGCTCAACGACATGCGGAGAGAATAGCAAATCCGATATCGTCTTGACTCAAGACGATTTCAAGTTACTCTTATCGCACTCCCGGATCATCTTGTCTCGGAAGGAAATGCTGTGGCGCATCTGCTGCATCTCGATGCCAGTGCCCGAAGTGAGTCGATCTCCCGTGAGCTCGGCCAGGACTTCGTCGCGCACTGGAAGAACGCCCAGGCGGACGGCACGGTCACCTACCGTGACCTGGTTCGAGACCCGGTCCCGCCGGTCGACGAGGCGCGTGTCCGGCTGTCCACCCTGTCCGGCCAGAACGGGGTACGCGACCTCGCCGCCATGGACGAGGTGGTGGCCGCCACGCCCGAGTTGGCCGGCGCCTGGGCCGCCACCCGTCCGCTGATCGAGCAGTTCATCGCGGCCGACACCCTGCTGCTCGGCGCGCCGATGTACAACTTCTCGATCCCCGCGGCCCTCAAGACCTGGATCGACCGGGTCACCCTGCCCTGGCTGCCGGTCGCCGGGAAGTCCGTCGTGGTGCTCAGCGCCCGCGGCGGCGCCTACGGGCCCGGCACCCCGCGGGAGCCCTTCGACTACCAGGAGACGTACCTGCGGGCCTACTTCTCCGCCCTCAAGATCGAGAACGTCGAGTTCGTGCACAGCGAGTTCACCCACGCGCCGGTCATGCCGTTCCTCGCGCAGTTCCGGGACCAGCAGAAGGCCTCGCACACCGCCGCCCTGGAGACGGTCGAGGCGCTCGCCACCCGGGTGGCCGCCGGCTCGGTCAGCTCCTGACTCCCGCTGCGGCGACCGCGCCGCACCACTCGACGGACATCCGACCACGGAAGGAAACCCCCACCATGGACAGCTCCCTCAAGGACCGGGTGGTCCTGGTCACCGGCGCCTCGACCGGCATCGGCGCGGCGACCGCCCGCGCCTACGGCCGGGAGGGCGCGCAGGTCGCCCTGACCTACCGCAACAACCCCGAGAAGGCCGAGAAGGTGGCCGCCGAGATCGAGGCGGCCGGTGGCCGGGCGCTCGTGGTCCGCCTCGACCTGGAGGACCTGAGCACCATCGAGGCGGCCGCCGCCGAGGTGGTCGCCCGCTGGGGCCGGATCGACGTGCTCGTGGCCAACGCCGTGCGCTGGGGCGGCGACGGCCCGCCGGACCCGAGCGTGCGCTTCGAGGACGTGCCGCTCAGCGAGTGGCAGGCCATGATCAGCGCCAACCTGATCGGTGCCGCCGCGCAGGTCCGCGCGGTCCTGCCGAGCATGCGCTCGAACGGCTGGGGCCGGATCGTGCTGATCTCGTCAAGCGTCGCCGAGGAGGGCGTGCCCGGCCCCGGCCCGTACGGAACCGCCAAGTCCGGCCTCTACGGCATGGCCCGCGCGCTCGCCTGGGACGCCGGACGGGACGGCATCCTGGTCAACGTGGTGGCCCCCGGCTTCACCCTGACCGACAGCCGCCCGGTGCCCAAGGTCCTCACCGACCGGATCGCGGCCGGCATCCCCACCCGCAAGCTCTCCCACGCCGAGGACGTGGCGAACCTCGTCCTCTTCCTCGGCTCCGGAGCCAACGGAAACCTCACCGGTGAGGTCGTGCGCGACGGTTCCTCCGCCGCCCGCGCGCCACACATCGGCGGCTAGATCCATCTCTCCCCCCGGGCGGGAGACCTGCCTGGTGGAGGTCCGCTACCTGCTCTCTCTGCTCCCGCAGAACAACCGGGAGACGCCACCCGCCGTGGCGTGCGCCGACCCGGCCGACCGGCCCTGCACGGCGCTGCTCGACCTGGTCCCGGCCGACCCCCACCTCGGGTACGACGTCCGCGCCGTGATCGAGGAGGTCGTCGACGACGGCGAGTACTTCGAGGTGCACGAATCGTGGGCCGGCAACGTCGTCTGCGCGTTCGCCCGCCTGGACGGGCACGTGGCCGGCATCGTCGCGAACCAGCCGTCCACCGTCGCCGGCGTCCTTGACGTGCACGCCTCGGAGAAGGCCGCCCGGTTCGTCTCGGTCTGCGACGCCTTCAACATCCCGCTGGTGACGCTCGTCGACGTACCCGGCTTCCTGCCCGGCGTCGACCAGGAGCACGGCGGGATCATCCGGCACGGCGCGAAGCTTCTGTACGCGTACTGCAACGCGACGGTGCCGCGGATCTCGGTGGTGCTCCGGAAGGCGTACGGCGGCGCCTACATCGTGATGGACTCGCAGTCCATACCACCCGGGCCATCTCGCGCAGCACCCGCGCGCGATCCGGCATGTGGATGATCGACTCGAGCGCCCAGACGGAGTCGAACGAGCCGTCCGCGAACGGCAGGTCGGCGGCGTCCGCCCACTGGAACGACACCCGGTCGGCGAGGCCCGCCGCACCGGCCCGGAGGCCGGCCCGCTTGACCTGCTCGTGGCTCACCGTGACGCCGACGACCTCGTTGCCGGTGGCGGTCGCGAGCCGGATCGCCGGCGTGCCCATGCCGCAGCCGACGTCCAGCACTCGGCCACCCGGCTTCGGCTGAAGCTTCTCGATCATCAGCTCGGTGAACCGCTCCTCGGCACGTTCGAGGGACGAGGTGTCCTCCGGGTTGTCCCAATAGCCGAAATGCAGATTGTGGTCCCCGCTGAAATTGTCCGACTCGAAACCCGCCATCTGATCGTAGAGCTGTCCGACCTGATCTGCGGTGTCGGATTGGGCTCGGGTCATGGGTCTGCTCCATTCCAGAGAGATGAATGAGAAACGCGGTGCTGCGCATTCTCCGTTCCGGGATCGGGGAGAGCGGCCCCGCTGTTCGATGGAGTGCCGCCTGGCAGGCCATGCGTCACCGCCAAACTAGCAACACGTTTGTCGGCCGAGCAATAAGGAAATGGATCTCAAAATGTTTCGGTGTTTATTGCGGTGGCTCCCGGATGCCATTCGTCGCGGGCCGCGCCGATAATGCGTTCGTGTCACCGCGAATAACGCCGGCGGGTGTCGGACATTCTAGTGATGGCGGGCGCGCGCTACTGTGGCCGGATGTCTACGAGACTGTCACCCGCGGAATGGGTGCGGCGCCGCCGGGCCGACCGCATCGACCGCCGGCTCGAGGTCGCCGGTGCTCGGGCGTTCGGGCGGCTCGGCCGCCTCGGAGAGAGCTGGCACATCGTCGACTGGTCGCAGACCGGGCTGTCACGCCGGCACGACGAGAGCGACCCGGTGCGCGCCCGGGCGAGCTTCCTGGCGATCGGGCCCGCCGGCGTCTACGCGGTCACCGTCGCCGACCAGGGACTCTCCCGCGTCCTGATCGTCGGCGACGTGGTGCAGATCAACGGCAGGCGGCTGCCCTATGTCGCCGAGGCCCGCCGTGCCGCCGCCCGGGCGAACACCGCGCTCTCCGAGGCGGCCGGCGTCAACGTGCCGGTGACCCCGGTCCTCGCGTTCGCCGGCGCCGGTGTGCTGAGCACGCACGGCCTGCCCACCACCTGCCTGATCACCACCGACCGCGACCTGGACAAGCTGCTCACCGCCGGCGGTAACCGGATCAACCCGGGAACCGCCGCGCGGCTCGCCCGGATCGCCCGGGACCGCGCCGGCGCCGACCGGCCGAGCATGGCGGCCCGGCCCGGTTGAGCATGGCGGCCCGCCTCATTTGAGCATGGCGGCCTGCCCCAGTTGGGCATGGCGGCCCGCCCCGGCTGACCGCCGCGACCATCCGTTCGTGGGTCGCCCGGACGGGGGGTCCACGCTCCGTGCGCCCCCGCCCGACCTGGCGCGCCGACGACCGTACCCATTGGTGTCCCTCGATCGTGGTGTTGACCCTCCGATCGTGAGCGTCAATCGTGTGCGGCGGGCCGGAACGGCCTGCTCCGGCGCGGCCACCGCCGTGCGCGAGCGCCGGAGGCCGGAGGCGACGGAGGGAAGACCGCATGGGGCACAGGAGCGGCGCGACGTCCGCACGCGGTGGCACGATTCGCGGTCGCGTCGTCCGCACCCTCGTGCCGCCCCTGGTGGCCATGCTGGTGCTGCTGAGCGTGGTCGCCGCGGGCGAGGTCGCCGGGTACCGGGCGGCGAACGCGACCGAGACCCGGGTCGACGTGGTGCTGGCGCTGCAGAGCCTGGCGCGGGAGCTGCAGACCGAGCGCGGGGTGACCGCCGGGATGCTCGCCGGCGACGAGCGTTTCCGCGCCGAGATCGCCGCCGCCCGCGAGCGGGTGGACGCGCGCCGCGATCGGGTGGAGGCGCTGCTGGCCGGTGGCGGCCCGCTCGCCGAGCAGGCGGCCGAGCAGGTCGAACAGCTGGACGAGCTGCGGGACGTGCGGGCCGGCGCCGACGCGGGATCGGCCGGCGACACCGAGACGTTCGACTTCTACACCGAGCTGATCGAGGAGCTCGGCGACATCTTCCTGGACCTGGAGACGGTCGCCGACGACCAGCTGCGCCGGGGCGCGGAGTCGCTGGAGATGCTCAACCAGGCGACCGAGGCGATCGCCCGGGAGCGCGCCGTCCTCAACGTGGTCTTCTCGGCCGGTGGGTTCGAAGCCGGCGAGTTCGCCGACTTCGTCAAGATCCTTGCGGTACGGGACCTCGCGCTCGGCGAGTTCGACGAGTTCGCCGGCCCCGATGCGGCACGGGCCAAGGACGCCCTGTTCGCCTCGCCGGCAGCGGCCGAGGCACGCGCCATGGAACAGGTGGCGCTGGAGGCGAGCGGCGGTGAGCGGCTGCGCGTCGGCGCCGAACGGTGGTGGACGGTGCTCGCCACGGTCCTGGACGACCTGTCCCGGCTGGCCCAGCGGATCGGCGCCGACGCCCAGGACCGGGCCCAGCAGCTGCGCGAACGCGCGACCGTCCGGGTCGGCGCCCTCTCCGCGGTGGTGCTGCTCTGCCTGGCCGGCTCGCTCTATCTCGCGACGGTGGCGACCCGGTCGCTCGCCGAGCCGCTCGCCGCCCTGTCCGAGGAGGCGCACCGGCTGGCGGGGGAGCGGCTGCCGGCCGCGGTGAGCCGCGCGGTCGCCGGCGGGGACACGACGCCACCCGATCCGGTACGGGTTCCGCCGGACGCCAGCGGCGAGGTCCGCCGGGTCGCCGACGCCCTCGACCGGGTGCAGACCACGGCGTACACCCTGGCGACCGAGCAGGCGGCGCTGCGGCGCACCAGCGCCGAGTCGCTGGCGAACCTGGGCCGGCGCAACCAGAACCTGCTGCGCCGCCAGCTCGGCTTCATCACCCACCTGGAGCGGGAGGAGTCCGACCCGGCCGAGTTGGCGAACCTCTTCGAGCTCGACCACCTGGCCACCCGCATGCGGCGGAACGCGGAAAGCCTGCTGGTGCTGGTCGGCGCGGCGAGCCCGCGGCAGCGTACCCGGCCGGTCGCGCTCGCCGACGTGATCCGATCCGCTGTCTCCGAAGTGGAGGAATACCGGCGGGTGGTGCTGCGCCGGATGGACGACGCGACGGTGCACGGCCCGGCGGCCAGCGGCCTCGCGCACATGCTCGCCGAGCTGGTGGAGAACGGCCTCACGTTCTCCCCGCCGGACCTGGAGGTGGAGATCCACGGACGGCGTCTCGACGACGGCTATCTGATCGCGATCTGCGACCAGGGTGTCGGGATGACCGACCCGGACCTGCGCCGGGCCAACGAGAGGCTGCGCGGTGGCGGCGACTTCCTGACCGCGCCGGCCCGGTTCCTCGGGCACTACGTGGTCGGCCGGCTCGCCGCCGAGATGAACGTCGACGTGCAGCTCACGCCGTCACCGGTGATCGGGGTGACGGCCCGGGTGGTGCTGCCGGCCGGGCTGCTGGCCGATCCGCCGGCGCTGGCCCCGGTGGAGCCCGATCCGCTGGTGGCGCAGCCCGTGCGGGTGAGCCCGTTGCGGGTCCGGCCGCAGGCCGACGAGGTCGACTACGTGGTGCTGCCGGAGAGGCCGGTGACCTGGGCGAACCCGGAGCCCCTGAGTACCCCGGCGTCCGTGAGCACCCCCGCGTCCCCGGGGACCTCCGGGACGGCGCACGCGTCGGCGACCGTGGCCCCGATCGTGCCGGCTCCGATTGTGCCGGCTCCGATCGTGCCGGCTCCGCGCGCCACGATGGACACTCGCGCGCTTCACCGCGACGGCGACTCCGGCGCCGAACCGCCACGCACCCCGAACGGCCTGCGCAAACGCATCCCACGGGTGCGGCCGCCGGTCACCCCGGGGCCGGCGCCGGCCGCCGCAGCCGAGGCTCCGGCGCTGGTCACCGACTCGCCCCGCGCGGTGCGGGACCGGCTCACCGCCCTGCGTGACGGCATCCATCGTGGCGCCCGCCGCCCCTGACCCGAGGAGTACCCGCATGAGCGTGGACGCGCCCGCCGCCGACCGGCATCAGTTCAACTGGATGCTGGGCAACTTCGTGCACCAGACGGACGGTGTCCGGGACGCCGTGGCGGTGTCGTCGGACGGCCTGCTGATCGCCGGTTCGGACGGCCTGAGCCGGGCCGACGCGGATCAGCTGGCCGCGATCGTGTCGAGCATGGCGAGCCTGGCGCGGACCGCATCCCGCCGGTACGACTTCGACGGCCTCAAACTCGTCATGATCGAGATGCGCCGGGGCTTCCTGGTGATCTCGGTGATCCCGGGCGGCAGCTGCCTCGGCGTGGTGGCCGGCGGCGACAGCGACCTCGGCCTGATCGGTTACGAGATCTCCCTGCTGGCCGAGCGCTTCGGTGACCTGCTCACACCGGCGCTGATCGCCGAGTCGCGGCAATACCTCCCGCGATGACACCTGCCGCGATGAACCGTCCGAGGGACGCCGATGAGCCGCTCGTGCGCCCGTTCATGCTCACCGGCGGGCGGACCCAGCCCATGCACGACGGGGTACGGGTGGAGACCCAGCTGCACGCCGCCCCCGCCGCGCTGTCGGCGCCGCTGCGTTTCGAGGCCCGGCGCATCGTCGAGCTCTGTCAGGTTCCCCGGTCCGTCGCGGACCTGTCGGTGGCGCTCGGTGCGCCGCTCGGCGTGGTCCGGGTGATCGTCGCGGACCTGATCACCGAGGGGTTCCTGGTGGTCGGCGAGGCGCCGGGCGAACTCTCCACCGCGTTGATCGAGAGGATCAGGGATCGTGTTCGGGCGCTCTGACACCGTACCGGCGCTGACGCCGGTAGCCGTCAAGATTGTCATCAGCGGGGGCTTCGGCGTCGGCAAGACGACGTTCGTCAGCGCCGTCTCCGAGATCGAGCCACTGGTCACCGAGGCGGAGATGACCGAGCGGTCGATCGGGGTGGACGACACGTCGGCGGTGGCCGCGAAGACCACCACCACTGTCGCCCTGGACTTCGGCCGGATCACGCTGGACGACGCGTTGCTGCTCTACCTGTTCGGCACGCCGGGACAGGACCGGTTCGCGTTCCTCTGGGACGACCTGGTGACCGGGGCGCTTGGCGCGGTCGTGCTCGTCGACACCCGCCGGATCGAGGACTGTTTCCCGGCGATCGACTACTTCGAGGAGCACGACATCCCGTTCGTCGTCGGCGTCAACGCGTTCGACGGCGCGCGGCGATTCGATCTGGGCGAGGTCCGGGACGCCGTCGGGGTGCCGGACGGCATCACGCTGCTGGAGTGCGACGCCCGCCGCCGCGAGTCGGTGAAGGCGGTGCTGGTGGCCCTCACCGAGCGGGTGCTGACCCGGCGCCTGGAACGCGCCGGCGTGTGAGCCGGGCCGTCCGCTTCCGCAGCCGGATCGTCGGCTTCGGCGGCGGGCCTTCGCCCGCCGGGTCGTCGGCTTCGGTGGCGGGCCTTCGCCCGCCGGGTCGTCGCTTTGTCAGCCGCCGAGCACCCACACGTGCGCGCGGCCGTTCGCGGTGCCGGTCTTCTGCACCACCACCATGTCCTGGCGCTTGTCGCCGCTGGCGTCGGTGACCAGCACCGCGTACCGCTCGTCGGCGAGGCCCAGCAGCGTGCGGGCCTTCACCAGCGTGCGGCTCAGCTTCGCCGCGCCGTCCAGGACGTGCAGTTCGGTCTTGCCCTCGGCGGTGGCCGGCTTACGCACCAGGACGACGTCGGGTCGCTTGTCCCGGTTCCAGTCGGTGACCTGGGCCTGCATGCCGTCCTGCACGGGCTCCGCGGTGACGATCGTCGGCAGCAGATCGCGCTGCAGGTTCGCCGCGCCGTCGAGCACCTGGACCTCGACCTTGCCGCTCGCGGTCCCGAACGTGCGCACCGCGACCAGGTCGAGGCGGCCGTCGGCGTTCCAGTCCACCACGGCGAACTGCGCGCGGTCGTCGACGGCCAGACTCGTCGTGGCGTCCAGGATCAGGTCGCGGAAGGAGTCCCCGTCGGCGACCCGGATCTCGACCTTGCCGCTGTCCGTGCCGGTCTTCTGCACCACCACCAGGTCGGGCCGGCCGTCGCTGTTCCAGTCGGCGGCCGTGTAGTCGTGCCGGGCGTCGGTGGCCTCGATCGCGGTCGCCGTGATCAGCGACAGGGAGGTGAAGTCGCGGGTCCCGTTCAGGATGCGGACCTCGGTCTTGCCGGTGGCCAGACCGGCGCCGTTGATGACCATCAGGTCGTCGTGCGAGTCGCCGTCCCAGTCGGCCATCAGCAGCTCGTGCTGCCCGGTCAGGGCGCCGATCTCGGTTTCCGCCGTCGCGGTGACGCGCTGGAACGGCCCGGTCGGCGTGGGGGAGGAGGCCGGGGTGGGCGAGACCGGCGAGGCGGGCGGGACCGGCGAGGCAGGCGACGACGCGGGGCCGGTCGCCGGCGACGCGCCGGACCACAGGCGCGCGACGATCAGCGCGGCGTCGTGCGCCTCCGGCGAGTAGGCGCCCGGGTAGGCCGACGTCTGCACATACTGGCAGATCGCGCCGATGTCGCCGGTCAGCCAGCCGCCGCCGGGGAACTTGCGCTGCATCGCCTTGAGGAACGCGTCGGTCGCATAGGCCGGGTCGGTCAGCTCCGTGGTGCTGCCCCAGCCCTGCGAGGGCCGCTGCTGGAAGAGGCCGAGGCTGTCATGGTCGTGCGCGACGCGATGGTTGTTGAGGGTGCTCTCGGCGATCGCCGTGGTCATCGCGATGACGGCGGCCCGCTCGGGCAGGTCGCGGGCCTTGACCCGGGCGACGATGATCCGGGCGCAGGCGATGGCGCGGCCGCTGACGGCCGAGCCGAGACGCCGGCCGTTCATCAGCGGGCGCAACTGCTCGGCGATCGCCCTGTCGGCGGCGGTGGCGTCGCCGGGGATGCAGGCCGTCGACCCGGGCGCCGGCGCCGGCAGCGGGGCGGCCTGCGCGGCCGCGGGCACCAGCGAGGCGACCGTCCCGACGGCGAGTGACGCGGTGAGCAACAAACGGTGCACGACACGAGTGCGAACCTGAGTCACTGCCATGTCGTACCGGACCTCCCCATGACCGTCGACGCGGGACCAATCTGCCATAGATCGGGCCCGGATCGGAAGGCGCGGAGGGGCAATGAGACGAAGATGTTTCAGCTCCAGTCGGCTTTTCGGGCGATCGCCGTCAGTTCCGCCGGGTCGGCGACGGCGTCGGCGGGATTCTCCGGCCAGGACTCGACCTGCTCGGTGGCCCAGTCGGCCCACCGCGCGACCATCGCGTAGAAGTCGGTGAAGAACGCGCCGGCGAGCATGGGTACGGCGGCCCGGTGCTGGTAGGGGCCTTCGCCGGCCGCGTACTCACGGGCGGCGGCCAGGTTGCCGGCGTTGGCTTTCCCGGCCCAGTCGCGGGCCGCGGCGATGGTGCGCAGGGCGTCCTCGCGGGTGCCGTGATCGGCGTAGGCGAGTTTGACCAGCTGCTCGAACTCGAGGACCGGCCCGTCGCCGGGCTCGGCGAGCCACCCGGCCAGAGCGGCGCGGCCGGCCTCGGTGATCGCGTAGACCGTGCGTGGCCGCCGCCCGACGGTCTCCGTGGTGGCGGTCGCCCAGCCGAGGGTCACCAGCTTCTTGGGCTCGTCGTAGAGACGGCTCTCGGCGCGCGGCCACATCCGGCCGAGGCTGCGCTGCACCTGCCGGGTCAGCTCGTAGGTGCTCCAGGACCGGACGGCCAGCAGACCGAGCACGGCGAAGGTGGTGCTGGTAGGGCGGGCGCTTGACACATACTCTCCTTGGGACCATTCTGAATACTCTCAATGAGAGTATAGGGAGGTGTGATGACCAGCAAGACGAACCGGGAGCAGGAGCGGGCCTGGAACGGCGACGAGGGCGCCTACTGGGCGCGCCACCATGAGCTTTTCGAGGGCTCCCTGGCGCGCTATCAGCCGGCCTTCCTGGCCGCCGCCGCGATCGAGCCCGGCCATCGCGTGCTCGACGTGGGTTGCGGCACCGGCGTCACGACACGCGCGGCGGCGGCCGCCGCACCCGCGGGCCACGCGGTCGGGGTCGACCTGTCCTCGGCGATGCTCGACGTGGCGCGCGAGCTCGCCGGCCGGGCCGGGCTGGCCAACATCAGCTTCGAGCGGGCCGACGCGCAGGTGCACCCGTTCCGCTCCGGGGCCTTCGATGTGGTCATCAGCCGTACCGGATCGATGTTTTTCGAAGGGCCGCGGGCCGCCTTCGCCAATCTGTGCCGGGGTCTCGCGCCCGGCGGCCGGCTGGTGCTGCTCACCTGGCAGCAACCGGGCCGGCAAGAGTGGATCAACGAGTTCGCGCGGGCGCTCACCGGCCGCGAGCTGCCGGCGTCGGCGCCCGGCGGCCCGGGCCCGTTCTCGCTCAGCGACCCGGACGAGGTGCGGGCGGTGCTCGGCGCGGCCGGGTTCACCGGCATCGAGCTCACCGCGGTCAGCGAGGCGATGAACTACGGCCGCACGGTGGGGGAGGCGCACGAGTTCCTGCTCGGACTGCTCGGCTGGATGCTGCAGGGGCAGGACGACGCACGCCGGGCCGCCTCGGCGGAGAACCTGCGGCGCGTGCTGGCGGGGCACGCTACGCCGGACGGCGTCTGTTTCGGCTCGTCCGCATGGCTGATCACCGCCCGGTCCGGGTGACCTCTGCTTCCCGGTCGCCTGTTACCGGTCGTCTGTTACTCGCCGCGGTTTTCATTCCGGGCCTATGTCATCGCCGGGGTGGCGTGTGCATCGCGGCGGCGGAGCAGGAGGGCGCACGCAGCGATCGTCAGCATCAGCAGGACGCCGATGTAGAAGCCCCAGCCGGCGGTTCCGGAGGTCAACGAGTCGCGGACAATGCTGCCGAGCCGTGGCCCACCGTCAAGCGTGGACACAAACCTGTAGGTGCCGCCGTCACCATCCGGCGTCGCTATGGCAATCAGCCAGGTGCTGACCGTCGTCACCGCGGCGGCGAGTGCGACGATGGCTGTACCGGCGTCCCGCACCCGCCGGGAGAGCCGGCGTGGCCAGAGCAGCCATCCGAGCACGGCAGTCACCGTCAGCATGATCCCGGCCGACCACGCGGTCGAAGACGCCCAGGCGGATGCCGTGTTGACGTGTTCGGTCACCTGACCTGTGCCGTACCGCATCGACGTCCAGCGCTCGACGTACCACGGCAGGAAGCTGTCCAGCACCAGTGCGACTGCGGCGATCACCATCACTGATTCTGGGCGTCTCACCGTCACGGCTCCCGACTATCTCATCCGGCACTCCGGTGTTGCACACGCGTCGCGGGCGCGCCTCCACAGAGGTGACATTCATGGCGCCGGCTCAGCTCGAACCGTCTCGCGCTCCCGGCTGACATGGGATAGCTTCCTTGCGCGCGCCGGGCAAAGGCACATGGGAAGGTGCGTCATGTTCAGTCATGTTGCCTTTTGCTGCGGGCACTGCTCCGCAGCGGCATGAGCCGGTTCGAGTCCGGTAGCCCGGCGCGCGTTCTTCGCTGATATGTACGATCTGCCGGTGAGCCATTCGCGCCCGGAGGGGTCCCTGATTTCCGTCGGATTGTTTTTCGATCGGCTGGCGGACGCCGAGGCGCTGGATTCGGTCTGCGCGACATTGGTGGCACGAGGCGCGGAGTACACCGGCGAGGCGTGGGTGGGGCAATCCGATCCGGGCCCGTTCTCGTATGTGAGCGATCTCGCGGTCATGAGTGTCGACGACTGGCCCGCGCCGCGCGTGGATCGACGCCCTTACCGGGTATACCTGATGACTGCCGAGTTGGGCCCGGTCGCGGTGACCTTCGGCAAAGGGGATGTCCGTGGTGGTCGTTCGGTCGAGGTCCTCATCTCCGGTGACGTACATGACGTGGATCCGGCGTACATGGATGAAGAGGATCGCATCGACGCGGAGCGGTCCTGGCGTGAGCTGACCAGGCTCTGCCGCGACCTTTGCGAGACGCTCGACCCGCTCTACGCTGTGCTCGGACTGGAGGAGCCCACGCCGACCCCGACGGAGTTGCATTCCGGTTCGTATTGGTCGCCGGCCACTGATTTCTTCGTCTCCGACCGGCTGCGACCATTCGGCACGGCAGTGTTCGACCAACTGCTGGCGGGGGATGTGACAAGACAGTGGCATACCGGGATGTTCTACTCGTACTTCTATTCGGAGACTCCGCCACATCAGGCCCGGGAATCCGCTGAACTCAAGGAAGCGATGCAACGGCTCGGCGCTGCAGTGGTCGCCAATGGCTGGGTCGCCAGAGTGGGGTAGCACTGTTTGGGATGACACTCGCACTCTTCTCGGCTCGAGCGTGCGCTGGCCGGTGGCGGCAGCTGCGACGGTCCGTAACGCGGGAATTGCGGCCGAACAATGAACGCCGTGCGGGTTCCAAGATTGCTTATCCTGTTACGGGTTCTCGCGGGCAGCGGATGGGTGGCGATCATGACCGGAGCTCATGTGAAGTATTAGTGATTTCTGTTGGCCGGTTTCCGGTGGGGCGGCGACAATGGGTTCATGGCGCAGCTTTCTTTATTCCCCGTGAGGCATCTGCGGGACCCTGCTGCGCGTCGCAATTATTCGCCGGAGGGGGAGCGGTTCCGGCGTGAGCACGAGCGGCATCGCGCGTGGGGCCTTGTGCAGCGGCATGCTCGGCGGCTGCGTCAGTTGCGTGATCAGATGGAGGCTCCGGCTGCTGCGGAGCCGGCACCACAAGTCCCGGAGCCGCCACCACAAAACCCGGCCTTGTCGGCCACCCCGGCGCCGTGCGATACGCCGCCGCCGTCCGCAGCCGGTGCTGCGTCCCTTGCTCCGGCTGCGTCCGTCGCTGGCGCCCCCTCCACAGGTCAGGTGCAGTCTGCGACCGTGCCAGCGACCGCGCATCAAACATCGGCGGCTGATGCGCCGGCTGTCGAGGCGGAGACGCTGACCGCGGATCGGGCAACGGTGCTCAAGCGCTCGCGCCGGGTGCCGGGGCCAGTGGTTCAAGATGTCCGGCACAAAATGATCGGCCGGTTTTCCGAACTCAGGGGAGGGCTGCCGTTCACGCGCGGTAAGCGCCAGAAATGGAAT
This sequence comes from Actinoplanes sp. NPDC023936, assembly GCF_040639325.1. NCBI lineage: Bacteria > Bacillati > Actinomycetota > Actinomycetes > Micromonosporales > Micromonosporaceae > Actinoplanes > Actinoplanes sp. NPDC023936. The sequence goes on from NZ_JBEZZR010000022.1 coordinate 108,215, forward strand.
GATCCGAAGAATGGCAGAGGTCCGCCGTGCAGCGGAACCGACAAATGACACCGGAGCCGGCCGCGATCTCCTCGGCATCGCCGGTCCCCTTCGTCATGGGCGGCGCCTCGCCTTACCGGTCGAATCTGCGGTCTCGGTCGACCGGGCCTTCCGGCCGTGTCTTCGATCATCGCGGCAACCGACCGCCGTGTCTCGCAGCCCAATAATGGCATCGCTGGTAGGCGCGCGTAGGGACATCGCTGGCAGGCGCGTAGGGGCATCGCTGGCAGGCTCGTAAGGGCGTCGCTGGCAGGCTCGTAAGGGCGTCGCTGGCAGGCGATCGATCGGTAGAGCTCGGGAAGACGGCGCCCGCGGTGCGCCCGGGAGTGTGATCGGCTCCGCCCCCGGATCCCCGTGGGGACGGGAATCCGGGGCGGAGGTGGTGTCAGATCAGGTTGAGCGTCATCGTGTTGTTCGGGCCGGACAGCAGCAGCGTCAGCAGCGGCGTGAGCAGCCCGCACCCGGTGAAGGGCGGGATCGTGTACGTGCCCTGCATCGTGATCGGCTTGAACAGCTCGACCGGGCTGGTGTTGTTCAGGGTCAGCGTGGACGGCCGGACCGTGCGGCAGCCCTGCTTCACCAGGTTGAGCTTCGGCAGGGCGTCCTTGTGCACGTTGGTGACCTGGAGCGTGAACTGCGACGTCGTCGAGAGCTTCGACGCGCCGAGATCGATGGTGCCGGTCAGGTTGCCGACCGGCACGATCTTCACCGTCGAGGTGACGCCGATCAGGTTGGCCAGCTTGAGCTTCGCGGTGAGGTCGGCCAGGTTGACGCTGCCGGTCACCGTGTTGGTGTCCAGGTCGATCTGGGTCTTCACGGACGACGTCGGGACGGTGACGTCGACGTTCGGCTTGGCCAGATGGGTCGTACCCGTGACGTTGTTGAAATCGATCGCGATCGGTGCGGCCTGTGCGGGAGTGGCGGCGGTGATCGCGGCGGCGGCCCCGAGCACTGTCGCTGTGGCGAGCACGATGGTGCGGCGAAGGTAACCCACGGTTCCTCCAGAGTGGTGGTGGCTCTCACGGACGGGGGTTCGCGAACCGGCATGCGGCCCTGAGGTTACTCCAGAGTAAGTTTGGAGGGAAGCAGCTCATGCGGGCATTCATCGAGACGTAGATCGATGCTTCAGGCTCAGGGGGCGGTCCAGCCGACCGGGATCTGACCGATGCGGACCCGCTGCGGATGGTCACCGACGCCGACCGAGGTGACCGCGCGGCCGGTGGCGAAGCTGATCGCGGTCACCTTGTCGGCGCCCGCCTCCGAGATCACGCAGTCGCGGCCGTCCGCGCTCACCGTCGCCCAGTACGGCTTGATCGCGGTGACCAGCGGTCCCGGGTTGAGCGTGGCCCGGTCGACCACCGTCGCGTAGTCGTCCATGGTCCCGGCGACGCACAGTTTGGCGCCGTCCCGGCTGATCGACAGGCCGTGGTGACGGGAGTCGTTCACCCACGTGGTGCGGTCCGGGTCGGTGGCCGGGTTCTGGGGCATGTCCCGTACCCGGGAGATCTTGTCGGTTGTCACGTCGTATTCGACGAGCCCGGCGAAGAACGAGACCTGGAAGTACAGTTTGGACTCGTCCGGTGCGAAGACGGCGGGACGGACCGCGTCGGACAGGTCCCGGCGGCCGAAAGCGTCCAGCCGGGGCCGCATGTCGATGGTCCTGACCACGGAGAACGTGCTGGTGTCGGCGATCGTGATCTTCCGGTCGCCCTTGGTGAAGTCCAGCCAGGGCGCGTCGAGGTCGGTGTTGACCTCGCCGATCGACATGTTCCAGAGCTGCCGGCCGCCGTTGGTGTAGACGTTCTCGTGCGGCTTGTCCCCGGTGGCGAACGAGCCGACCTGGCGGCCGGTGGTGATGTCGAGGACGTGCACGGTGTTGCCGGTGGAGGCGGAGACCGCGACCGTGCGGCCGTCCGGCGAGACCGCCATGTGGTCGGAGCGGAAACCGCTGACCGGGAACCGCCAGCGCAGCGCCCCGGTCGCCAGGTCGATGGCGACCACGTCGGCGAAACTGGGCCGGGAGACGACGAGGGCGTCCCCGGTGGGTGTGGTGTACATGTCGTCGACGAGCTGGTCGTGCCCCTCGCCGGGCCCCTGCTGGACGCCGAGGTAGAAGGCCAGCTTGATCGGGTTGAGGTAGATCTCGGTGAGCCGCTGCGCCCGGTCCGGGGTCACCGAGAGGCGGCCGATCCGGCTGTAGGAGCCGCTGGCCTCGATGACGTCGACAGTGCCGTCCCAGTTGTTGCCCACGAACATGACCTGACGCAGTGCGGGCGCGGCGGCGGTCCCCGGGACGGTGGCGGCACCGGCCGCGAGCAGGCCGACCAGGGCCGCCGCGGCCAGGCGTTTCCAGGGTACGAGCGGAACCATGACGTGACTCCCATCAATGTGTTCGGCTGTTACTGAGCAGTAACGCCCATGAAACAAGAGGGCGGCTCACATTGATAGATGTCGTAATGCTCGGCCATCGGAAACGCTGGGGCCTTCGTCCCGTGCCGGTCGGCTGCCGGCAGGCGGATGCTGAGCGCCGATGGAGTGGTTTCGGTGCTCGCCACGCTGGAAGGCGCCCTGCGCGGCGTCGCCCCCGAGGTGCAAAATCGGTCACGATCGCTGCTACGCTCGTCGCCCAATCGATCTTGACGGGGGCACTCGTGGCCAAGTGGCTCGACTACCAGACGATGACGACCATGGCCAAGGCGGTCGGCGGACCGCGGGTGCTCGCTGCCGCGTTCTTCGTCGGAGGCGCTGTGGTCACCCGGGGTGGCGAGGCAGGTCTCCGGAAGATTCTGGCCATGAAGCGGGCGTTCGACGCGCGCGCCGAAGCGGCAGCCCAGTCGCGGCTCCACCGCGTCGCCCGGGACGCCGATGCCGGCGGCGGCCTGACGCTCCGAGCCGGCGACGAGTTCCGGGTGCTCGCCCGCGACGGCGACGCGATCCTCATCGAGGTCGTCGGCAACGCGAACAATCCCTGGTACGCGTCGAGCGACCTGCTCGCCTCCATCTCGGACTTCACACCCCACGGCGAGCAGGGATAGCTCGGCGTCGGACGACGAAGCCGACCGTGCCGATCCCGCGCCGTGGCCCGGCCGGCGACGCCGGCCACGGGGTGGGGCACCGCCTGATCAGCCCGGGGCCGGCAGCGGCACCCGTGGCCAGTTGAGCAGTTTGGCGCCGAGCACGGCTGCCTGCAGGGTGAAACGGTGCGTGGGATCGGCCGGGTCATAACCGGTCAGGGCTTTCACCCGGGCCAGCCGGTACGTGACGGTGCGCACCGAGATGTGCAGCTGTTTGGCGGCCTCGGTGGCAACCGTGCCGCTGGCGAAATAGGCATCCAGGGTGTCGAGCAGCGGCGCGGCGCCACCGCGGGCCTGTGCCAGCGGGGTCAGCACCGCCTGGACCAGGTCGACGATGGCCGGCTGATCGCGCAGCAGCACCCGGTAGATGAGCAGGTCGTGCGCGCTGGTGACCGGGTTGTCGGTGTTCAGCCGCCCGGCCATGGTGAGCGCCTCGCGGGCCTCCTCATAGGAACGGGCGATGCCGTACAGGCCCGGGTGGGCCCGGCCGACGGCGACGCGCCACGGCCGGCCGCGGGGGAGACGATTCAACTCGCTGTGCATGAGAGCGCCCAGGTCGGCACCCGTGCCCGTCGCGGACGAGGAGCGGCCCGCCGCGGGCGGGTCGGCCGGTGCGATGACCACCAGCAGGCCCTCCTTGGTCGCCACCAGAACGTCGCGGTCGCCGAGCCGGTCGAACACGACCGCCTCCAGGGCGCTGATGGCCGTGTCGGCGTCCGGCAGCCGCCGGCTCGGCGCCGCCAGCGCCACCTGGTGGCTGCGGGCCAGATCGAGGCCGAACGGTTCGGCGCGCTCCACCAGCGCGCCCACATCGGAGTCGCCGCGCACCAGGTCGTCGATGAGCTCGCGGCGCAGCGTCTCCTCGCGCCGGACCAGGTCGCGCCGCGCGTCCGCGTAACCCTCGGCGAGGGTGGCGACGGCCTTGTCGACGACCTGCAGCACCGCGGCCGCCGCCGCGCGCACCGCTTCCCGGTCGCGCGAGCGCACCACGATGGGGAGGTCCTCCCACAGCCGACGGGCCGCGGACAGGTACAGCTGCACCACGCGCCCGGCGGAGATGCCCTGCTCGGCTGCCTGCCGGCCGAGCCGGCCGACAGCATCCAGCTCGCGTTTCTTGACCTGCCGGCCGTGGATGGCCGCGTCGGCGAGCATCGGCAGATAGTCGCCGAGCAATTGGACCGGAACACCACCGGCGTCGCGGCTGGCGCCGTCGGCCACGCCGACGAGCCAGGTGTCCGACGGGACCGAGGCCGGCGCCGGGCGCTGCCGAGACCGTCCCGCGCCGTCGGTCATCCCCGCCACCCCGCAGACGTACTGGTCGCCGCTCGTTCTTGCCGACATCCGGCAGCTTAGCCCTGCGAGTGGCATCGCGGTCGCGGCCAGCGGGCCGACGGGGTGGTCCCCGGCGAGAGACGGCACGCAGGGGGCGGAGAGTCCGCCGATGAACGTTGCCGACGATCGGCAAAGATTTCCGTCCGTATTGTCTGGCGTGACGCGCTGTGGATGCCGCTGCTGATCAGCAGACTGGAGTCACCCGGGACCGGCTCGCCGCCGAGCGGCGATCCAGCGATCAGAAGGGACCAGCCATGACTGCCACCCTGCACGGCACTGCCGCGGCCGGCAGCGCGTCGTCTCTGCGCCTGCTGCGCGACATTCTGGAGGAGCAGTTCGCCGTCCAGACCAACCGGTTGACCGAGCTCGTGCTGTGCGGTGAGCTACCCCGGCTCGGCGGGTACGACCCGCGCACCCTGGCCGCGCTGACCCGGGAAACCCGCATCGGCGTCGCCGCCGCCGCCGATGCCCTGCGGCGCATGTCCCAGAACACCTACGGCACCTGCGAGCGCTGCCGGCAGGCCATCCCACTGGGCCGGCTGCATGCCTACCCGGAGGCGAGGTACTGCACGCCGTGCCACCAGGTCAGCCCGTCATGACCGGCTGCCGGCATCGCGCGGTGCGGCTGAGATCGGGCGGTGGAGAATGGCCCCATGTTTGTGATCAAGGAGCGGTTCTTCGCGATCGGTGACGACTTCGACGTGCTGGACGAGCACGGGGCGAAGGTCTACCACGTCGACGGCAAGGTGTTCAGCGTGCGGGGGAAGGTCGTCATCGAGGACCCGGCGGGCGCCGAGGTGGCCTCCGTGCACCGGCACCTGATCGCGCTGCGCCCGACCTACGAGATCCAGATCGGTGGGGAGAAGGCCGCCGAGGTACGCAAGAAGCTGTTCACCCCGTTCCGCGACAAGTTCACCATCGACGTCCCCGGCCCGGACGACCTGGAGATGAAGGGTGACCTGCTGGACCACGAGTACGTGATCGAGCAGGGCGGTGACGAGGTCGCGTCGGTCTCCAAGCGGTGGCTCACGTTCCGTGACACGTACGCGGTCAAGGTCGCCGACGGCGTCGACCCGCTGCTGATCATCGGCAGCGTGCTGGCTCTCGACCTGGCGCTGGGACGCGAGGCCAAGGACCGGGAGCCCGGCAGGGACTAGGGCCGGGAGCCCGGCAGCGACTAGGGCCGGGAGCCCGGCAGCGACTAGGGCCGGCCGGATCGCCGGGCGCGCTCCTCGTAGGCCGCCCGGGCGGCCGTGTCCACCCGGCTCAGCACCGACCCGGTGTCGGACAGCCTGTCGAGCAGTCGCGTGATCCGGCGTGGCAGGGCCTGGGTGACCTTCGTCGGGCCCTGCACCCAGCGCGGCACCCAGAGCTCGGCCTGCGGCTTGCGCAGGGCCGCCTCGATCACCTCGGCCACGTCCTCGGGGGTGACCGGTTTGACGCCCTTCGCGGCCGGGACGCCGGTGGAGAGCTCGGTCTTCACCACGGTCGGCAGGATGACCGTGACGTCGACGCCGGCCGGTGCCAGCTCGGCCCGCATCGCCTCGCTGAACCCGACCACGGCGAACTTCGACGCCGAGTAGGTGGCCGCGTTCGCGACCGCGAGGCGGCCCACCGCCGAGGCCACGTTGACGATGTGGCCGCGGCCGCGGTCGACCATGCCCGGCGCCACCGCCTTCGTCCCGTTGATCACGCCGAACACGTTGACGTCGACGATGGTCCGGGTGATCTGGTCGGGTTCCTTGAGCAGCGAGCCGAGCGGCATGACGCCGGCGTTGTTGATCAGCGCGTGCCACGGGCCCAGGTGACCGGTTTCGGTCAGGAACTCCTGCCAGGAGGAGGGGTCGGTGACGTCCAGCCGGGCCGCGGCCACCCGGTCGCCGAAGGGCGCTGCCACGGTGGCCGCCAGGTCCCGGTCCAGGTCGCCGATCGCGACCGAGGCGCCGAGGCCGGCCAGACGTTCGGCGGTGGCCCGGCCGATGCCCCGCGCGCCGCCGGTGACGATCACGGCCATCCCGGCGATCTTGCGGCTCATCACGGCTTCACCAGGGCCCGGACGGCCTTGCGGTTGATCTTGCCGACGCTGGTGAGGGGCACCGCGTCCAGGACGATGACCTCGCGGGGGTACTTGTACTTCGCCATGCGTTCCCGGGCGAACTCGACCAGTTCCGGCCCGGAGACCTGATGCCCGGGCGTCAGCTGCACCACGGCGACGACCTCCTCGCCGGTCGAGGCGTCGGGACGGCCCACGCAGGCCGCGATCTGCACGGCCGGGTGTTCCAGCAGCACGTCCTCGACGTCGCGGGGGAACACGTTGAAGCCGCCCCGGATGATCAGGTCCTTCAGCCGGTCGACGACGTAGAGGAAGCCGTCGGCGTCGAACCGGCCGACGTCGCCGGTGTGCAGCCAGCCGTCGCGGACGGTCCGCGCGGTCAGCTCCCTGTCGTTCCAGTAGCCGAGCATGATGCCCGGGCCGCGTACGCAGATCTCGCCGTCCTCGCCGGTCGGCACCGGCTTCCCGTCGGGGTCGAGGATCGCCACCTCGGCGTGCGGGAGGGGCTTGCCGACGCTGCCGGCCCGATGGTCGGAAACGGTCTCCGCCGAGACGAACGCGCTGGACTCGGTGCAGCCGTAGCCTTCCAGAACTGTCACGCCGAAGGCCTTCTCGGCGGCGGCCCGGACCGGCGGGGGCAGGGTGGCGCCGCCCGAGCCGAAGATTCGCAGCGAGGACAGGTCGTAGTCGCCGAGCGGCTGGCCCAGCAGCATCGCCAGCATGGTGGGGACGACCGGGGCGCCTTCGAGGCGGTGCTCGGCGACCAGTTTCAGCCAGCCGACGGGTTCGAACCAGCGTTGCATCACCGAGACACCCCGGCGGTCGGAGTGCAGGCTGGCGATCGACACGATCAGGCCGTAGGCGTGCGACAGCGGCAGCGCCAGCAGACTCCTGGTCGCGTCCATGGTCCGGTTGACCTGGTCGAGGCCGCGGCCGCACTCCCACAACCCACGGTGGCTGAGCATGACGCCCTTCGCCCGGCCGGTGGTGCCGCCGGTGTAGAGCAGCGCCGCGAGGTCGTCGTCGGCACGCGGCTCGATCCCGGCCGGCTCACCGGCCTCGAGGTCGGCGAACGAGGAGCCGAGCACGAACTCCTTGACGTCCAGCCCCTCGGCGGCGTCCCGGAACAGGTCGGCCAGCTCCGGACTGATGATCGCCGCGGTGGCGCCCGAGTCGGTGAGGATGTGCCGCAGCTCGGGCACGCTCTGCAGGAAGATCACCGGGGTCACCACCGCGCCGGCACGCCAGATCGCCCGGTACGAGATGAACACCTCGGGCGCGTTCATCGTCAGCACGACGACCCGGTCGCCGGGCTGAACGCCGTGCGCGCGCAGCCCACCGGCGACCCGCGCCGATCGCCGGTGGATCTCCCCGGACGTCACCCACCGGCCCTCGAAGAACAGCGACTCGTAGTCGCCGTTGCGTTCGAAGGACTGCTCGGCGAGGACGGCGAGATTGTGTGTCCCGGGCCCGCTCATGACGAGACCTCCATCGCTAGTCGTGCCACCTCGTCGAACGCCGCCACGTCGTCACCGAGCAGGAACCGGTCCACCTTGGCCCGCCGCCAGTACAGATGCGCGTCGTGCTCCCAGGTGAAGCCGATGCCGCCGTGCACCTGGATCACCGCCTCGGCCGCCTGGTCCAGGGTGGTGGCGGCGGCGGCCTTGGCGGCGGCCGCGGCCAGCGGCAGTTCGCCCGGCGCGTGGTCGGCGGCCCAGGCGGCCCACCAGACCAGCGATCGCAGCTGCTCCACCGCGACGTAGACGTCCACGAGCATGTGCTTGATCGCCTGATAGGAGCCGATCGGACGCCCGAAGGCCTGACGCTGCTTCGCGTACTCCACACCGATCTCCAAGATCCGTGCGGCGGTGCCCAGCCCCTCAGCGGCGAGCACGGTACGGCCGACGCGCTCACCCCGCTGCCACAGGTCCGCGGCGTCGCGGGCCAGCACGACTGTCTCGCCCAGCGCGACGTCGCCGAGGCCGCGGGTCGCGTCGATCGGCTCCCGGACGGTGACCGTGCCCGGCCCGCAGACCAGGTCACCGTCGCGGAGTGCCAGGAACGTGTCGGCGCCGGCCGCGTCCAGTACCGGCCCGTCGTCGTCGACCACCGCCACGGCCAGGCTGCCGTCGGCGAGACCGGCCAGCCGGTCCGGGTGGTCGGCCAGCAGCACGGCCGCCCGCGCGTAGGTCACCAGGGACGGCCCGGCGAGGACCCGGCCGGCCCGCTCGGCCACCACGGCCAGGTGCAGGAGGCTGCCGCCACCCCCACCGGCGGCCTCCGGGACGGTGATCGCCGGATAGCCGCTCTTGACCAGCTCGGCGCGTCCGGGCCGTACACCGGCGCCGCCGTCCAGCGCCGCGCGGGCCGCCGCCGGGCCACCCGCGGCGGCCAGGAACTCACCGGCGGCGGCGGCCAGGTCCAGGTGTTCCTGATCCAGGTCGAAGTTCATCGCAGGCTCTCCCGGAACGTGAGTCCCTTGTCGGCTCGGGGTTCGGCGGGCAGCCCGAGGACCCGCTCGCCGATGATGTTGCGCAGCACCTGGTCGCTGCCGCCCGCGATGGCCATGCCCGGCATCACCGCCTGCGCGTTCTGCCAGATGCCGTCGCCCTCGCGGGTGGTCGCCACGCGGGCGTCGTCGCCGAGCACCCGCACCGCGAGGTCGGCCAGGTCACGTGCCGATCGGGTGCCGCTCAGCTTCCCCGCCGACGCCTCCGGCCCGGGAAGCTCGCCGCGGCTGAGTTTCGACAGCTGCCGGTACCCGGTGTAGCGGGCGCCGAGCGCGGCGACGTACCCGCGTCCCAGCTCCTGCCGGGCCAGGGCCTGCCGGCCGGGGCTGAGCGCGCCGATCCGCCCGGCGACGTGCCGGGCCACCGTCTCAGGTTTCGGCCCGACCGCGGTGCCGCCGCCGCCGAGCGAGAGGCGTTCGTTCATCAGCGTGGTCAGCGCCACCGTCCAGCCGTCGCCGACCGCGCCGAGGCGTTCGGCGTCGGGGATCACCACGTCGTCGAAGAACACCTCGTTGAAGTGCGCGTCGCCGTTCATCTGCCGCAGCGGCCGGACCGTGACGCCGGGCGCCTTCAGATCGACCACGAACATCGTCAGGCCGCGGTGTTTGGGCACGTCCGGATCGGTACGGGTGAGCAGGATCCCGTAGTCGGCGAGGTGCGCGAGCGTCGTCCACACCTTCTGCCCGCTGACCCGCCAGTCCCCGTCGTCGCCGCGTACCGCCCGGGTGCGCAGCGCGGCCAGGTCGCTGCCGGCGGCCGGCTCGCTGAACAGCTGGCACCACAGGTCGTCGGCGCGCAGCAGCCGCTTGAGGTAGCGCTGTCTCTGGTCCTCGCTGCCGTGCATGATCACAGTGGGTCCGCACATGCCGATGCCGATCAAATTGATCAGGGCGGGCAGCCCGAGCCGGGACATCTCCTGGTCGACGATCGCCTGCTGCATCGGCGTGCCGCCCCGGCCTCCGGCGGACACCGGCCAGGTGACCCCGACGAATCCGGCGTCGTAGAGAAGCGCCTGCCAGGCCCGGGGATCGGCACCGAGCTCATGCCGATGAGCCGCGAGAAACGCGCGGACCTCGGTCCGCCAGGCAGCCTCGTCCGGGGTGTCGTCGAAATCCATCCAGGTTCCTCCCGCTCTATCGGATGCCCAGCCTCCGCAGCAGCTTCAGTTGCTTGTTGCCGAACGCCACGAACGACTCCACCGGCCGGCCCGGCGGCGGGCCGAGCGGACCGAGCCGGGAGACCGCCACGGTCTGCGCGTCGGTGAACCGGCGGATGCCCTCGGCACCGTGCCGGCGGCCCAGGCCGCTCTCCCCGCGCCCGCCCATCGGCGCCTCCACGGTGGCGATCGCCAGGCCGGCGCCGTCGTTGACGTTCACCGCGCCGGAGCGGATCCGGCGGGCCATCGCCTCGGCGGCGGCGGTGTCGGCCGTGAAGATGCTGGCCGACAGGCCCTGCCGGCCCAGGTTGGCGGCGGCGATCGCGGCGTCGTCGCCGTCCACCCGGTGCAGGGCGACCACCGGCCCGAACGTCTCGCCGAGGCAGAGGTCCATGTCGCCGGTGACGCCGTCGAGGACGGTGGGCTGGTAGGCGTACGGGCCGATGTCGGGGCGGGCGCGGCCGCCGGCCAGCACGGTGGCGCCCTTGGCGACCGCGTCCCGCACGTGCGCGCTGACCTTGTCCAGCTGGGCCCGGCTCACCAGCGGGCCCACGTCGTAGCCGTAGCCGAGGCCCTGTCCGAGCCGCTGCGCGCTGGTGGCGGCCAGCAGCGCCTCGGTGAACGCCTCGTACACCTTCCGGTGGACGATCACGCGCTCGATGTGGATGCACATCTGGCCGCTGTTGGCGAACGCCGCCTCGACCGTGCCGCGGGCGGCGAGGTCCAGGTCGGCGTCGGCGCGGACGATCAGCGGGTTCTTGCCGCCGAGTTCGAGCGAGACGCCGATCAGGCGGCGGGCCGCGCGCTCGGCGACGATCCGGCCGGTGGCGGTGGAGCCGGTGAAGCAGAGATAGTCGGCGGCGTCGATCACCGCCGCGCCGATCGACGGCCCGTCACCGGCCACGACCTGCCAGACGTCCTCCGGCAGGCCCGCCTCGGCCATCCGGGCGCGGGCCCAGAGCAGGGTCAGCGGCGTCTGCTGGTCCGCCTTGCTGACCACGGTGTTGCCGGCCAGCAGGGCCGGGATCAGGTCGGCGACGCCCAGGTAGAGCGGATAGTTCCAGGGCGAGATGATGCCGACGACGCCCTTGGGGACGCGGACCTCGGTGACCCGGGTGACCACCGGGACGGCCGGGCGCACCAGGCGGTCCTTGAGGTAGGACCGCCCGTGCCGGGCGTAGTGCCGGGCCACCGTGCCGAGCAGCAGCACCTCCTGCCAGGCGTGCAGGCGGGCCTTGCCCACCTCCCACTGGATCAGGTCGAGGACCTCGTCCTGCCGCTCGACGAGCAGATCGTGGAAACGGAGCACGACCGCGGCGCGGGCCTCGTAGGAGAGCGCGGCCCACTGCGGCTGGGCCGCCCGGGCGCTGGTGGCGGCGGCGTCGACGTCGTCCGGGGAGCAGGCCGGCACCCCCGCGGTGGGCAGGGCGTCGTAGGGGGCGAGCGCGGTGAGCGTACCCAAATTGCCGTTTTTGACCCATCGGCGGAGGGACGCGAGCCTGGCGTCGGTGAGCCAGGCCGGGCGGTGGGCGCTGATCGTGCTCATGCGTTCTCCCGCAGGACGATCGGCTGGCCGTCCTTGGGGAACGGCAGCGAGTGATGGTCCAGCCGCGGCAGGTACGCCGGATCGACGCTCCAGTGATAGCGGCGCAGCAGGTTATGCATGATCGCCTTGACCTCCAGGCCGGCGAAGTACAGGCCGATGCACTTGTGCACACCACCGCCGAACGGCTCCCAGGCGAACCGGTGCGAGCGGTCCTCCCGGCGGCCCTCGGCGAACCGTTCCGGGTCGAAGACCATCGGATTGGTCCAGTACTCCTCCATCATGTGGGTGAACTGGATGCCGACCGCGCACATGGTTCCGGCCGGGATGCGCACGCCCTGCACGGCCGTGTCCTTGACGGTGTAGCGGACCAGGATCGGCACCGGCGCCCGCAGCCGCAGCGCCTCCCGCATCACCAGGTCGATCGCGACGAGCGACTCCAGGCCGGCCCGGTCCGGCGCCGGGCCCAGCGCCATCGCCTCGGCCCGGCAGCGTTCCTGCCACCGCGGGTGCTGGCCGAGGTACTGCAGGATCGTGGAGGTGGTGACGGTCGACGTGTCGTGCGCGGCCATCATCAGGAAGATCATGTGGTTGACCACGTCGTCGTCGGAGAAGCGGTCGCCGTCCTCGGTCTCGATGTGGCAGAGCACCGAGAAGATGTCGTCGGTCCGGGTGGCCCGCTTCGCCGGCAGGTACCCGCGCAGGAAGCTCTCCAGCACCCGGCGCGCGCGGTAGGCCCGGCCCCAGCGGGTGAACGGCACGTCGGCCCGGACGATCCCGGCGGCGGCCTGCACACAGGCGAGGAACGCCCGGTTCACCCGGGCCATCTCGGCCCGGCTGGTGTCCCGGGCGCCGCCCATGAACAGGTCCGCGGCGATGTCGAGGGTGAGCTGCTTGAGCCGCCAGTGCGCCGGGAACCGCTTGCCGGCCTCCCAGCCGCGCAGGCCCTGCTCGATCGCGGGGTGCAGCCGCCGGGTGTAGCCGTCCAGCCGGGCCGGGGTGAACGCCTCCTGCATGATCCGCCGATGGCCGTGGTGCACGTCGAAGTCGATCAGCATCAGGCCGCCGTGGAAGAACGGGCCGACCAGCTGGGACCAGGCCGGCTCGTTGGCGAACGCCTTGTCCCGGTTCTGCAGCGCCTCGCCGCAGGCGTCCGGGCCGAGCAGCATCACCGAGGTCCGGCCGAGCATGTAGGAGGGCGCGACCGGGCCGTAGTGGTCGTAGTGACGCCGGTAGAGCCGGACCGGATCGCGCTGGTAGTCGAAGAACGCGCCGATCCAGGGCAGCCCGCGATCCGCACGGCGCAGTGTCGCGATCTGGTGTGGTTCCCTCATCGGCCCACCCTTCCGGTATCGACCAGCGTGATTCGGGAAGGGCGTCCTGTCAATGTCGCCGGAACGGTGTGGCATGGTGGGCGGCATGGCGGTCCCATCGGGGAGCTACCGGGGCGTCAGCGCCGCCGACCGGGTGGCGCAGCGCCGTTCCCGGCTGCTCGCCGCCGCCCTCACGGTCTGGGCCGATCCGCGGATCCGCACCACGATGACGGCCGTCTGCGCCGAGGCTGGCCTCAGCGAGCGATATTTCTACGAGAGCTTCACCGGCCTCGAAGCGCTGCTCGAAGCGGTCATGGACACCATCGCGGCGGAGATCGAGGAGACCAGCCGGGCCGCGGCCGAGGCCGCGGGCGACAATCCGATTGATCGGGTACGCGCAGCGGTCCGCGCCTTCGTCGAACTGCTGAACGACGACCCCCGCAAGGGCCGCGTCGCGATCGTCGAGTCGCTCGCCGTGCCGAAACTGCGGCAGCGCCGCTCCGAGCTGCTGCGCCATCTCGCCCACCGGTCGGCGGTCGAGTCCCGCACGTTCCTCGGCCCACCGGGCCGCAGCGCCACCGAGGACGAGATCGGCGGCATGCTCTTCATCGGCGGCATGGCCGAGGTCATCACCGCGTGGCTGGACGGCGCCCTGCGGGCCTCCACCGACGAGATCGTCGAAGCCGCGTCCCGCACCCTGCTCGGCATCTACCGCTGAGCCCCGCCTGTCTCGGAATCACCCTGGGCGAACGATGCGCACGACCGCCCCACGCGCGAGGTTGGTGACATTCCGGCCAGTCGAGGGGGGCGAACGTCGTGGCGGACACTGACCGCAGTGCGGGTGCGGTGCGGGCCGGTGAGGCTCCGCAGCGAGCCGGGCTGGTGCTCATCGCGCTGATCGTGGTCGCCGGGGTGGCCAATCTGAACCTGTCGGTGGCGAATGTGGCCCTGCCGTCGATCGGGCGGGCGTTCGACTCGTCGCAGACCTCCCTCGACTTGATCGCGGTGGGCTATTCGCTGGGCCTGGCCGCGTCGGTGCTCTACCTGGGCGCGCTCGGCGACCGGTACGGCCGCAAGCTGATGCTGCTGCTGGGCATGGGCCTGTCCGTGCCGGCCTGCCTGCTCGCGGCGTACGCGCCGAGCGACACGGTGCTGTTCGCGGCCCGGTTGCTCGGTGGTTTCTCGGCCGGCCTGGCCTACCCGACGACGCTGGCGCTGATCACCGCCCTGTGGTCCGGACCGGGCCGGACGAAATCCATCGCGTTGTGGTCGGCGATCGGCGGCGGCATCGCGGCGCTCGGCCCGCTGGTCGCCGGCGCGCTGCTGCAGAACTTCTGGTGGGGCTCGGTCTTCCTGATCACCCTGCCGCTCGTGGCGGTCGCGCTGCTGCTCGCCTGGTTCCTGGTGCCGAGCGGGGTGAACGAGACCTCCGACCCGGTCGACAACCTCGGCGGCGTGCTGTCGGTGGTGCTGGTCGGCTCGCTGATCCTGTCGATCAACTTCGCGCCGGTGCCGAACAAGGGCGTCCTCGCTGTCGGGCTGGCCGTGATCGCGCTGGCCGCGCTGATCGGGTTCGCGCTGCGCCAGCGGGCCGCCGCGAACCCGCTGTACGACCTGCATGTGGCGCGCCGCCGGGTCTTCTGGGTGGCCGCCTGCGCCGGGGTGATCGTGTTTGGGTCGCTGATGGGCGCGGCGTTCGTCAGCCAGCAATACCTGCAGAACGTGCTGGGCTACTCGACCCTGGAGGCGGGCGCCGCCTTCCTGCCGGCGGTCATCCTGATGGTGCTGGTGGCGCCGCGCTCCGCGCAGCTGGTGGAGACCCGCGGGGCCCGGTTCACCCTCCTCTGTGGGTACGTGTCCCTGCTGCTCGCCTTCGGCTGGATGCTGGCGTTCTGGCAGGAGGGCAGCCCGTACTGGCAGATCGGCCTGGCGTACGCGTTCATCGGCGTCGGGGTCGGCCTGGCCGGCACCCCGGCCTCGCACTCGCTGACCGGCTCGGTGCCGGTGCGCCGGGCCGGCATGGCCTCCGGCACCGCCGACCTGCAACGCGACCTCGGCGGCGCGATCCTGCAATCGGTCTTCGGCGCGCTGCTGACCGCCGGGTACGCGTCCGCGTTCGCCGCCACCCTCGCCTCCACACCGGACGCCGAGAACATCAGCGGCGACATGCGCAACGTGCTCACCAAGTCGTTCTCCAGCGCCGCCGACGCGGCCCAGCAGTACCCGCAGTACGCCGGCCAGATCACCGCGGCCGCGAAGAGGTCGTTCCTGGACGGCGCCGACTGGGCGTACACCGCGGGCATCATCGCGATCCTGGCCGGCGCGGTTCTCGTGTTCTTCCTCTTCCCGCGCAAGGAGGAGGAACAGCGGCTCCTTGCGGACTACCACTCCGAGGACAACGGATAGGGAGCGAAAGCCCATGCAGCACTCCGACGTGATCGTCATCGGCACCGGAGCCGGAGGGGGAACCCTGGCGCACCGCCTGGCGTCCACCGGAAAACGGGTTCTGATCCTGGAACGCGGCGACTATCTGCCCCGCGAGCGGGACAACTGGGAATCGACAGCGGTGTTCGTGAAGGGCAAATACCGCGCACCGGAATTCTGGCTCGACAAACACGGGCACGAGTTCCCGCCCGAGGTGAACTACTACGTCGGCGGGAACACCAAGTTCTACGGTGCGGCGCTGTTCCGGCTGCGGCCGCAGGACTTCGGCGAGATCCGCCACCACGGCGGGATCTCACCGGCGTGGCCGATCAGCTACGACGACCTGGAGCCCTACTACAGCGAGGCCGAGCATCTGTACGGGGTGCGCGGCCTGCACGGTGAGGATCCGACCGCCGGTAAGGCCAGCCGGCCGTACCCGTTCGCGCCGGTGCAGCACGAGCCGCGCATCCAGGAGCTCAGCGACGGCCTGGAGAAGCTCGGCCGGCACCCGTTCCACCTGCCGATCGGCGTGGACCTGACCCAGAACGCCGCGGGCGGCGCCACCCACGGCAGCGCCTGCATCCGATGCGATCGGGTGGACGGCTTCCCGTGCCTGCTCGGCGCCAAGTCCGACGCGCAGGTCCGGTGTGTCGATCCGGCCCTGGAGCACGAGAACGTCACCATGGTCACCAACGCGTACGTGGAGGTGCTGGAGACCTCGGAATCGGGCCGCGAGGTGACCGCGGTGATCGCTTCGGTGAAGGGCGAGCGGCAGCGGTTCAGCGCGGACATCGTGGTCGTCGCGGCCGGCGCGGTGAACTCGGCCGCCCTGCTGCTGCGCTCGGCGAACGACAGGCATCCCCGCGGGCTGGCCAACGGCTCGGACACCGTCGGCCGGCACTACATGCGGCACAACAACCTGGCCGTCATGGCGGTCTCCCGGGAACCCAACCCGACCCGATTCCAGAAGACCCTCGCCCTGAACGACTGGTACTCCGCGTCGGACGAGTGGGAGTTCCCGATGGGCGGCATCCAGATGCTCGGCAAGTCCGACGCCGAGCAGATCCGGGCGAACGCGCCGCGGATGGCCGGCAAGGTGTCGCCGGAGATGCCGTTCGAGGTGCTCGCCCACCACGCCGTCGACTTCTGGCTGTGCGGCGAGGACCTGCCCGACCCGGAGAGCCGGGTGACACTGGAAGCCGACGGGCAGATCCGGCTCAGCCTGGCCGAGAAGAACAACGAGGAGGGCGTCAAACGGCTGCAGCACCAGCTGCGCGGCATGCTCGGCGACCTCGGGATGCATCCGCACCGGCTGCTCGACCACAGCATCTACCTGCACAAGGGGATGCCGATCGGGGCGACCGCGCACCAGGCCGGAACGGTGCGGTTCGGCACCGATCCGGCCAGTTCGGCGCTGGACGTGAACTGCAAGGCGCACGAGGTCGACAACCTCTACGTGGTGGACACCAGCTTCTTCCCGAGCATCGGGGCGGTGAACCCGTCGCTCACCGCGATGGCCAACGCCCTGCGCGTGGGTGAGCACATCGCAGGGCGCTTGCGCTGATCGTCAGACGGACGATCCGGTGAGGGCGACGGCGGTTCTCACCGGATCGTTTCTGTCTCCACGGGTTCCGGCTCCACGGGTTCCGGCCGCGAGGTCGCCGGGTCCTCGCCCAGCTCACCGCGCTGGTCCAGCCAGAACAGCAGGGTCAGCGCCGGGACCACCAGCACCAGCGCGGCGACGAACCAGATCAGCAGCCAGCGCAGCGTCGCCGGGTCGGCGGCGCCGTCCTGCACGGTGAGCGAGAACGGCAGCAGGTACGGGTACTGCGCGACCGCCCACGCCCACACCAGCGCCGCGATCCCGCCGGCCGCGACCAGCCGCATGAGCCACACCCGCACCCCGGTGGCCAGCCAGAACGATCCGGCCAGCAGGGCCAGGCTGAGCAGCAGCAGCGGCCAGCCGCGCTGGACCACCCGGTCGGCCATCTGCCGCTCGTCGGCGTAGAGCGCGATCAGCACACCGATGCCGAGCAGCAGCCCGGCGACACCCGCGGCGCGGGCCCGGAGGCGGAAGTAGCCGTGGAGGGCGGCCGTGCCGTGCCGGTGCGCCTCGGCGAGCAGGTAGACCGCCGAGACGTACGCGCCGATCGCCACCGTCAGCAGGCCGACCAGGATCGACGACGGGTTGAGCCAGCTGGTGATCTCGTCGCCGGCCGCGTTGCCGACCGGGATCCGGCCGGTCAGCACCGCGCCGACGGCGGTGCCCAGGCAGAACGGGGTGAGGAACGAGCCGATCCCGAACAGCCAGCCGGCCAGGTGCCGCATCCGGGCCCGGGCGGCGTCCTTGCTCATCGCGAACCCGGCGGCCCGCAGCACGATGCCGAGCAGCGCGAGCGCGAGCGGGATGTAGAGCGTCGACATGACCGACGCGAAGGTGCTGCCGAAACCGGTCCAGCAGACCACCAGCACGTAGATCAGCCAGACGTGGTTGGCCTCCCAGACCGGGGTGACGGCGTTGTCGATCAGCGAGCGGGGCAGGCGTCCCCGGTCGCGTCCGCCCGCCGTGAGGTCCCAGAAGCCGGCGCCGTAGTCGGCGATGCCGGTGCACGCGTACAGGGTCAGGGCCAGCATCATGACCCCGGCCACGGCGATAGCGGTGTTCACGGCGTCACCTCCGAGTCCGCCACGGCCGGCCGCGGTCCGTACACGGCCAGGTCGTCGTCGGTCTGATCGCTCTGGCGCCAGCGCCGCGACATCGCGCGCAGCACGGTGATCGTGCCGATCGCCAGGGTCAGGTAGAGCAGCGCGATCAGGCTGAAGCTGATCCACAGGGTGCCCGCGTCGGTGTTGGTGACCGCCTCCTCGGTACGCATGATGTTGTAGACGATCCATGGCTGGCGGCCCACCTCGGTGACGATCCAGCCGGCCTCGACCGCGATGTAGGTGAGCACGCCCGCGCTCGCGGCGAACCACAGGAAGACCCGGTTGTCCGGCACATCGCGTTTTCGCCAGTAGGCGATGCCGAACCACAGGGAGAGCAGCATCAGCAACGTGCCGATGCCGACCATGATGTCGAACGCCCAGTGCACGATGGTGACGTTCGACGGACGGTTCTCCGGCGGGACCTGGTCCAGCCCGGGGACGTAGGTGTCGACGCTGCCGCCGGCGAGCCAGGAGTTCAGGCCGGGGATGGAGACGCCGCCCACGACCGTGTTGGTGGCGCTGTCGTACCGTCCGAACAGCACCTCGGGCTGGTGGGTGCCGGACTCGGTGACCACCTCCATCGCCGCGAACTTCGCCGGCTGATCCTTGAAGACGGCGACGGCGGTCAGGTCGCCGACGACGAACTGCACCGGGACCAGCACTGTCGCGATGGTCAGCGGGATCAGGATGCCCAGCCGGTGGTAGCGGTCGCGGCGGCCCTTCAGCCAGCCGACCACGTAGATCGACGCGACAGTGAACGCCGCGGCCATGTACGCGGCGACCAGGAAGTGCGCGAACTCGTACGGCAGCGCGTCGTTGAAGATCGCCGCGATCGGGTCGACGTTCGTGACCTGCCCGTTCGCGTCGATGGTGAAGCCGGCCGGCATGTTCATCCAGGCGTTCGCCGAGATGATCGAGAAGGCGCCGCCGATCGCCACGAACGGGATCGGCAGGCCCAGCCAGAAGTGTGTCCACGGCTTCAGCCGCCGCCAGCCGTAGATGTAGATCGCGACCAGGATGGCCTCCAGGAAGAAGAGCACGCCCTCGATCGCGAAGGGCAGCCCGAACACCTCCCCGAAGCGGCCGGTCAGACCGGGCCAGAGCAGGCCCATCTCGAACGACAGCACGGTTCCCGAGGCGGCGCCCACGGCGAAGGTCAGGCCCGCGGCGTGCGACCAGCGCCGGGCCAGCGTCAACGCCACGGTGTCGTTGCGTTTCAGCCCTTTGTAGTTGGCGATCAGCATCATCGTCGGCAGCGCGATCCCGAACGGCACGAAGACGATGTGGAACATCAGGGTCAGCGCCATCTGTTCCCGTGCCGGCAGCAGCTGGGCGGGAGCGGCGAGCAGGTCGGCATTCACGCGATCCACCATCGGATACGAGAGGTATCGAAGGCCTCATCCGTCCGGGATGAGGCCTGCCGGCACGCGCCCGGCCGACGATGGGCCTCGCTGACGCGGTTGTCCGCGGGGGAGGAGTCACCATGGCCGGCACGACCGAAGTGATCATCGTGGGTGCGGGATTCGCCGGGGTGGCCTGCGCGCGGCGGCTCGCCGCCGAGCCGCGCGCCCGGGTGACCCTCGTGGATCGCAACGGATATCACCAGTTCCAGCCGCTGCTCTACCAGATCGCCACGGCCGAGCTGGCGCCGCGGGACATCCGGTTCGACCTGGACGAGATGTTCGCCCGGCACGCCACGGTGCGGACCCGTACCGGTGAGGTCGTCGCGATCGACCCGCACGCGCCGTCGGTGACGTTCGCCGACGACAGCACGCTCGCCGCCGACGTGCTGGTGCTGGGCGCGGGCGCGCAGCCGAACTTCTTCCACACGCCCGGCGCGGAGCAGCACACGGTGCCGCTGTACAGCCTGACCGACGCCGAGCGGGTGCGCGGCCGGATCCTCGAGCTGTTCCGTGACGCCGCGGCCAAGCCGGAGTTGGCCGAGGACGGCGCGCTCACCTTCGTGGTGGTCGGCGGTGGCCCGACCGGCGTGGAGACCGCCGGCGCGCTGGCCGAGCTCGTGCACGACGTGATGCCGCACGTCTATCCGCACCTGGCCATCGCCGGCGCCCGCGTCATCCTGGTCGATCTCGGACACACGGTGCTCACCGCGTTCTCCGACGACGCGCACGGGTACGCCGTCCGGCAGCTGACCCGCCGCGGCGTCGAGCTGCGCCTGGGAGTGTCGGTCAAGGAGGTCGCTCCGGACGGGGTCACGCTCGGCGACGGCACCACGATCAAGACCCGCCTGGTGGTCTGGGGCGGCGGTCAGTCGGCCGCGCCGCTCGCCTCCCGGTCCGGCCTGCCGCAGGGCCGCGGCGGCCGCATCGACGTCCACCCGGACCTCTCGGTCCCCGGCTTCCCCGCGGTGTACGCGCTCGGCGACGTCGCGAACATTCCCGGCGCCGACGGCGAGGCGCTGCCGCAGCTCGGCAGCGTCGCCCAGCAGGCCGGTGACTGGGCGGCCGGCAACATCATCGCGGACCTGGAGGGCGACCGGCGGCAGCCGTTCCACTACAAGGACAAAGGGATCATGGCGATGATCGGCCGAAAGGCCGCGGTCGCCGAGATCGGACCGCACCGGCACGAGCTGAAGGGCCGGCTCGCCTTCGCGGCCTGGCTCGGTGTGCACGCGCAACTGCTGGCCAACGCGGGCGCCGAGATGCGCGCCTTCGCGAGCTGGTTCGACGACTTCTACCTCCGGCCGGCGCACCGGTCGGCCGAGCTGCTCGATCCCGCCACGATCGACAGGCCACGCATCCGTCTGGAAGGGACACACGATGGCACCGAACACGCGGGGTGACGTTCTCGTCATCTTCGGCATCACCGGCGACCTGGCCAAGGTGATGACCTTCCGATCGCTCTACCGGCTGGAGCTGCGCGGCCTGCTCGACTGCCCGATCATCGGCGTCGCCGTCGACGACTGGACGCCTGACGACCTGGTGAGCCACGCGCGGGCCGCGATCGAGGGCACCGGCGAGAAGATCGAGGACGAGGCGTTCCACCGGCTCACCGCCCGGATGAGCTACCTCAGCGGCGACTTCGGCGACCCCGGCACGTACCAGCGGATCGGCGCGGCGATCGGGGACGCCGCGGTGCCGGTCTTCTACCTGGAGATCCCGCCGTTCCTGTTCGGCCGGGTCGCCGCCGGGCTGGCCGAGGCCGGCCTGGTCCGGGCCGGCCGGGTCGTGGTGGAGAAGCCGTTCGGTCACGACACCGCGTCCGCCGTCGCCCTGGCCGCCGAGATCCACCAGCACATCGACGAGTCGCAGCTGTTCCGCATCGACCACTTCCTCGGCAAGATGGGCCTCGAAGAGCTGGTCTACTTCCGGTTCGCCAACACGCTGCTCGAACCGGTGTGGAACCGCAACTACGTCGAGTCGGTCGAGATCACCATGGCGGAGAGCTTCGGTGTCGAGGACCGCGGCCACTTCTACGACCCGGTCGGCGCGGTGCGGGACGTGGTGGTGAACCACCTGATGCAGGTCGTCGCGGCCGGCGCGATGGAATCCCCGGCCGGCGCCGACATCGGCCAGCTCAAGAACACCCAGCTCGCGCTCTGGAAGGCGATCGAGGAGGCGGACCCGGCCCACTACGTCCGCGGGCAGTACGACGGGTACCGCGCCATTCCCGGCGTCGCCCCGGACTCGCAGACCGAGACGTACGCGGCGATCCGGCTCGACATCGACAACTGGCGCTGGTCCGGGGTGCCGTTCTTCATCCGTACCGGCAAACGCCTGCCGACCACCCAGACCGAGTTCCGCCTGGTCTTCAAACGGCCGCCGAAACTGGGTCTGCGACTGCCCGGCATGGCGCATCGCCCGGAGCCGGACCAGCTGGTGATCAAGCTGGATCCGTCGACCGGGATGCGCCTGAGCCTGCAGGCGCACCGCGGCGACGCGGACGGGCCGGAACCGGTCAACCTGGACATGGAGTTCGCCGACGAGGGCGGCGAGGGCCCGACGCCGTACGAGGTGCTGCTGCACGCGGCGCTGCTCGGCAACAGCACCCGCTTCCAGCGCCAGGACGGCGTCGAGGAGACCTGGCGGATCCTGCAGCCGCTGATCGACAGCCCGCCGCCGGTCGAGACGTACGCGCCCGGCACCTGGGGCCCGCCCGGCGCCGATCGCCTGGTGGCCGGTCACGGCGGCTGGCACGGCCCCTGGGTGGCGCGCTGACGGCCGGCGGCCGGTCGCATGGTGGCTCGGCGGAGGATACGTGCTGCCGACCGGCTCCGGGAGGGTTCGCGAGGATGCCACACCTCAGGGTGAACAAATCACACAAACGGTGAAGCGCCGGGCGGGGCCATGATGCGGTCGGCTACGTGCCGAGAAGGATTCCGCCCCGGGCCGGTGCGGCGGCGACGCCGCTCCTGGTGACGACACTGCTCGTGGTGACGACACTGCTGGCGGGGATGCTCGCCGCGGTGACCGCCGACCTGGCCACGGCGCAGACCCCGATCACCCGGATCGCGCAGATGGTCGCCGGTGGCTTCCACACGTGCGGAGTGGGTGACGACGCCCAGGCGTACTGCTGGGGCAGGAACAGCTCCGGCCAGCTGGGCGCCGGCGACACCGACGATCGCCTGGTCCCGGTGGCGGTGGACGCTCCGGGCGGCCTGACCCTGGGCGTTCTGGCCGCCGGGGGATCGCACACGTGCGCGATCGCCGGCGACGCCAACGCCTACTGCTGGGGCAAGGGCGACGACGGCCAGCTGGGGACCGGTGGCGCCGGCGAGGAGCTGGTCCCGGCGGCGGTGGCCGCGCCGTTCGGGGTGACGTTCACCGAGCTCACCGCCGGTGAGCACCACACGTGCGGATTGACCGGCGACGGTACGGCGTACTGCTGGGGGCGTGGCGAATTCGGTCAGCTGGGCGACGGCGGCACCGCGAACCAGTACCGTCCCGTGCCGGTCGACGCGCCCGACGGGGTGACGTTCACCCAGCTCACCGCGGGTGGCATGCACACCTGCGGCGTCGGCAGCGACACCACGACCTACTGCTGGGGGTACGGCGGCACCGGCGCCCTGGGCAACGGGAGCACCGCGGACCAGCCGGCTCCGGTAGCGGTGGACGGCCCGGTGCTGACCACTGTCACGTCCGGTTACGCCCACGTGTGCGGCGTGGGCGACGACGCGAAGACGTACTGCTGGGGTTCCGGCGGCAGCGGTCAGCTGGGCGACGGCAGCACCACCGGCCGGCCGGCCCCGGTGGAGGTGGATCTCCCGGACGGCGTGGCGTTCACCGAGGTCGCCCCCGGTCACAGCCACACGTGTGCGGTCGCCGACGACGCGAAGACGTACTGCTGGGGTTCCGGTGTCAGCGGCCAGCTGGGCAACGACGACACCGCGCGGCAGGTGACTCCGGCGCCGGTGCACGTGGCGTTCACCGCGCTCGTCTCCGGGTATCACCACACCTGCGGCGCCGGCACCGATCTTCGGGCCTACTGCTGGGGCGCCGGCGTCGACGGCCAGCTCGGCACCGGCGCGTCAGAGAACCGGCTGACCCCCTCGCTGGTGCTGCTCGGAACCCCGCCGATGCCGGCCGTGTCGCCGCTGACCGAGATCACCGCCGGCGGCGATCACACCTGCGGGCGCACCGCCGCCGGGCGCGCCTATTGCTGGGGCTGGAACGGGTCCGGCCAGCTGGGTGTCGGCGACACCGCGGACCGGTCGAATCCGGCGGCGGTGAACGCCCCGCCCGGAACGATCCTGAGCGGGCTGACGCTCGGCGCCATGCACACCTGTGCGCTCGGCAGCGACACCAACGCCTATTGCTGGGGCTCCGGCAGCACGGGCCGGCTCGGTAACGGTGACACCGCGGACCGGACGGAACCGGTGGCGGTGGCCGCGCCGTTCGGGGTGCGGTTCACCGCCGTCACGGCCGGTGGTCATCACACGTGCGCGCTGGGCGACGACGACAAGGCCTATTGCTGGGGCCGCAACGATTTCGGCCAGCTGGGCAACGGCGGCACCGAGGACCAGTCGCTGCCGGTGGAGGTCGATACGCCCGGCGGAGTGACGTTCACCCAGCTGGCCGCCGGCGGCATTTTCACCTGCGGCCTCGGCAGCGACACCACGACCTACTGCTGGGGGTACGGCAGGACCGGCGCCCTGGGCAACGGAGGCACCACGAACCAACCGGCTCCGGTGGCCGTGGACGGCCCCGCTCTCACCGCGCTGAGCGCCGGCGACGCCCACGCCTGTGCGCGGGGCGCCGACGGGAAACAGTACTGCTGGGGTTTCAACGGCGGCGGCCAGGTGGGTGACGGCAGCACCGTGGACCGGCTGGTTCCGGTGGAGGTGGCCGTGCCGGACGGTGTGACGTTCACGGACACCTCTCTCGGAACCCACCACACCTGCGCTCTCGGCGACGACGCCAGGGCGTACTGCTGGGGCGTCGGCAGCGAGGGCCGGCTCGGCAACGGCGATACGGCTCAGCACGACACGCCGGGCGCGGTGGCCGCACCCGTCACCTTCACGCGGGTGACGTCCGGGTACAGCCATGCGTGCGGGATCGGGGGCGACGCGAAGGCGTACTGCTGGGGTCACGGCGCCGGCGGGCGACTCGGCAACGGCGCGTCCGCGGACCAGCTGACGCCGGTCGAGGTGGTGTTCGGCCAGGGGCAGGCCTCGCCGTCGCCGTCGCCGACACCCACCGTGGGCCCGTCCCCGGACGGGCCGCCGGACGGCCTGCCGCTGACCGACATCACCGCTGGCGGCCTGCACACCTGCGGGCACGCCAGCGACGGCGGCGTCCACTGCTGGGGCCAGAACACGTACGGCCAGCTCGGCAACGGCGACACCGCGGACCGGTCGAGTCCGGTTCCGGTGCACGCCCCGGACGGCGTGGCACTCGGCCGGTTGACGCTCGGCGGCTCGCACACGTGTGCGCTGGGCAGCGACGACGCCGCGTACTGCTGGGGCAGTGGCTTCGGCGGTCAGCTCGGCAACGACGCGTTCGGCGGCGAGCCGGCGCCGGTGGCCGTGCAGGCGCCGCCCGGTGTGACGTTCACCCAGCTCACCGCGGGCGGCGGGCACACCTGCGGGCTGGGCAGCGACGACAAGGCGTACTGCTGGGGTCAGAACAGCTCGGGCGAGCTGGGCGACGGGAGCATGCTGACGAAGTCGTCCCCGGTTCTGGTGGACGCCCCGGACGGGGTGACGTTCACCCAGCTCACCGCGGGTGGCATGCACACCTGCGGGCTCGGCAGCGACACCACGACCTACTGCTGGGGGTACGGCGGGAACGGCGCGCTCGGCAACGGCGGGACCGCTGACCAGCCGACTCCGGTGGCCGTCGACGGCCCGGCTTTCACCACGGTGACGGCGGGCTATTCCGTCACCTGCGGGCTGGCCACCGACGCCACCGCGTACTGCTGGGGCTTCAACAGCAGCGGTCAGGTCGGCGACGGCACCATGGTGGACCGCGCGACGCCGGTGCGGGTGGACGTTCCGGACGGGGTGACGTTCACCGGAATCGCCCCGGGATTCGGCCATTCGTGCGCGCTCGGTGACGACACCCGGGCCTATTGCTGGGGCACCAACTTCGCCGGTCAGCTGGGCAACGCCGACCCGGCCGAGCAGCCGAGCCCGGTCCTGGTGAACGCGCCGGCCGGCTTCACCCAGCTCACCTCCGGATCCAGCCACACGTGCGGGATCGGTGCCGGCGCGAAGGCGTACTGCTGGGGTAACGGCGTCGACGGTCAGCTCGGCAACGGCCGATCCGAGAACCAGCCGGCAGCGGTGGAGGTGTGGCCCGCGGAACCGTCGGCGACTCCGGCTCCGTCACCGTCGGTGTCGGAAAGCCCGACCGGCCCGCCGCCGATGGACATCGACCTGAACCCGTTCACCGATGTCACCGCCGGCGCTCACCAGACGTGTGGGAACGGCATCGACGGGCGGACGTACTGCTGGGGTCAGAACGGATTCGGTCAGCTCGGCAACGGTGACACCGTCGACCGGTCGAGCCCGGTGGCGGTGAATGCGCCGGACGGCGTGACAATCCGTCCGCTGACCGGCGGCGGATACCACACCTGTGCGTTCGGCAGCGACGGCA
This sequence comes from Actinoplanes sp. NPDC023936, assembly GCF_040639325.1. NCBI lineage: Bacteria > Bacillati > Actinomycetota > Actinomycetes > Micromonosporales > Micromonosporaceae > Actinoplanes > Actinoplanes sp. NPDC023936. Next base: position 134,422 of record NZ_JBEZZR010000022.1, read on the forward strand.
ACACCTATTGCTGGGGTTACGGCGCCGACGGTCAGCTGGGCACCGGCGACACCGCGGACCGGCCGAGCCCGGCGGTGGTGGACGTGCCGGACGGCACCTATTTCTCCCATCTCGAGGCCGGTGGCAATCACACCTGCGCGCTGAGCGGCGACGGCACGGCCTATTGCTGGGGTCGCGGTGAATTCGGTCAGCTCGGCAACGGCGGCACCGACAACCAATCGAGCCCGGTCGCGGTGAATGCCCCGGACGGGGTCACCTTCGTCGACATCACCGCCGGTGGCAACCACACGTGCGCGCGGGGCGACGACGCAAGAACCTACTGCTGGGGGTACGGGGCCGCGGGCGCGCTGGGCAACAGGGACACCACTGATCATTCCAGCCCGGTGCCGGTCGACGTCCCGGACGGCGTGACGTTCCTGCGGCTCGGCGCCGGTTACGGCCACACGTGCGCGCTGGCCGACGACGCCACGACCTATTGCTGGGGCTTCAACGGCAACGCCCAGCTGGGCAACGGCGACACCGTGGACCGGTCGAGCCCGGTGGCGGTGGACATGCCGGACGGCATGATCTTCGTCGACATCGCCCCCGGTTACAGCCACACCTGTGCGCTGGCGGACATGGCCGCGGTCTACTGCTGGGGTTCCGGCGCCGCCGGCCAGCTCGGCAACGGGGACACCGCGGAGCACTCGACTCCGGTCGAGGTGAACCCACCGACGGACGGGGTGTTCATCTTCCGGCTCACGTCCGGTTACAGCCACGCGTGCGGGGTCGCCACCGACGGCCGGACCTATTGCTGGGGCCAGGGCGGCAGCGGTCAGCTCGGTACCGGGGACACCGCGAACCAGTCGGTGCCGGTGGAGGTGGCGCCGCCGCAGCCGCAGGAGACGCCCAGCCCGGCGCCGGTCTCCTCGGAAACGCCCTCGGCAGAACCGTCCGGGACGCCGTCCGAGACCCCCTCGGAAACCCCCTCGGAGCTGCCCTCGGAGCTGCCGTCCGAAGCGTCGTCCGCCACGCCCTCCCCGTCGGTGGTCTCTTCTTCGACGGCGACCGTCTCTCCCTCGGTGATCTCCTCTCCGTCTCCGGCCGGGAGCGCGACGCTGAGCCCGACACCGGCGGTCAGCCCGTCCGCGTCTCCCACCCCGACCGCATCGCCCTCACCGAGCCGCACCCCCACGCCGACACCCACCCCCACGCCGACACCCACCCCCACGCCGACACCCACCCCCACGCCGTCCGCGACACCGACCTCATCGCCGACGCCCACCCCGACGGCGTCCGCGACACCGCAGGCGCCGACCGGCGTGACGGTGTCCCGCGGCGACAAGTCGATCACCGTGTCCTGGACACCGGTGGACCCGGGCGGCGACACGCTGATCAGGTACATCGCCACCGCCTCGCCCGGCGGCAAGTCCTGCAGCGTGAACAGCAACAGCAGCCGCGACACGGTGTGCACGATCCACGGGTTGACGAACGGCACCGCGTACACGGTCACGGTGACCGCCACGGCCAAGGGCGGCACCTCGGCCGCCAGCGCCGCTTCCGCACCGGTCACCCCGAGCGATGCCCCGGCGGCCGGGGTGGAGCCCGCCGTCATCACCGACGCGGCGCCCGCGAACGAGGCCATCACCGTGGCCTGGCAACCCGGCGAACGGGGCGGCGGCGCCACGGTGCTCGGTTACACGGTGACGGCGACCGCCACGAACACCCCGTGCGCGTCGGCCACCACGCCCTGCGTCACCAGGACCACCGTCCAGAAGCCGAGCACCGGCAAGACCGCGGCCGCCCAGGCCGCCGCTGCCGCTGCCCAGACCGCCGCAGTGCCGGCCCCGGCCGCCGCCGCGACCGCGACCGCTGCTGCCGCCGCGACCGCGACCGCTGCTGCCGCCGTGGCCGCGACCGCTGCTGCCGCCGTGGCCGCGGCCTCGGACTCCGCGAGCTGCACCACCACCGACGCCGACACCTGCACGATCACCGGCCTCACCAACGGCGTCAGTTACGTCATCACGGTCACCACCCACACCACGGAGGGTGACTCGGCGACCGAGCCCATCACCGCCGACCCGACGCCGACGAGCACCACGCCGACGAGCATCGCGCCGACGACCACACCGACCACACCGGCGACGACGTCACCGACACCGGCGGCTGGCCTGCCCACCACCGGCACACCGGTCAGTGCCATCGCTCTCACCGGCTGGCTCCTGCTTGCCACCGGGGTGAGCGCGGTGCTGCTCGGCCACTACCGGCGACGCCGTACCGACGGATAGGCGTGCGGGGCGTCGGCCCGTTCCCGCCCACTGAATCATCGCCGTCAATTGGCGAGGCCCGCTCGCGGCGTGCATCCGATCCCGTGGTCGACTGTCAGGTCACCGGACCGCATCGCGAGAGTGGAGTTCCGCCATGAGCACCGGCCAGCACGAGGAACGGGTGCGTGCGCAGCTCCAGCCCGGTGAGCTGTTCCGCGCCGCCGTCTGGGTGAGCCGGGCTGACGACCAGGCGCCGATGGAGATCACCCGCGCCGAGCTGTCGCCGTTGCGGTACCGGCCGCGTCCGCGCGACATGCCGTACCGCCCGCCGGTGGAGCTCGCCGCCGGTCTGGCCGAGCACGTCCGCCTGGTGAGCGAGCCCCGGGTCCTCGCGGTCACCGACCGCCGCCTGCTGGTGCTGTCGAAACGGGTGCTCTCGTCGTCGCTGCGGGTGCGCTGGGAATGCCGGCGGGACCGGCTCACCGGAGCCGCCGAGCAGGGTGGCCGCCTGCGCCTCGACTTCGCCGACGGCTCCACCCTCACCCTGCTCACGCCGTCAGCGCAGGTCCGGCCGTTCCTCGATCAGGTCTGAACCGGTGAGCACCAGGTCGACCAGCTCCCGCGGCACGCCGTGCGTCTCGTGCAGGCGGCGGTAGTCGTCGTCGGTCAGCGGGCCGGGTGAGCGCCGGCGCGACAGCACCTGGCGGCCCCGGCGCAGCAGCCCGCGGAACCTGACCTCCTCGGTGAGCAGGATTCCCCGTACCCGGGAAAGGGTTTTGATCTGCTCGAACCGGTCGAGGGTGTGCCGGATCAGGCCGGTCGGCAGGTCGCCCAATGTCCGTTCCGGATCAGTGCGCCACAGGATGGTGAGCACCCGGCGGACCAGGCGGCGCAGCACGTAGCCGCGGGAGGTGTTCGACGGTTCGACGCCGTCGCCGATCATCACGATCGTGGAGCGCAGGTGGTCGACGACGATGCGCAGGTCGCTGTCGCCGAGCGTCCAGAGGCCGGGGATCGTGGTCATCCACGGCTCGAACACGTCGGTGTCGAAGACGGATCGGCGGTTCTGCAGGACGGTGAGCATGCGTTCCAGGCCCATGCCCGTGTCGATCGACTCCGTCGGCAGCGGGCGCAGGCTGCCGTCGCCGAGGCGTTCGTAACGCATCGTCACGTGGTTCCACACCTCGGTCCAGCCGTCGTCGGTGGTGGGCGTGCCGCGCGGTGGCCCCTCGCCGGTCCAGACGAAGATCTCGGAGTCCGGGCCGCACGGGCCGGTCGGTCCGTTGGACCACCAGTTCTCGTCGGTGGTGAGCTCGACCGGCACACCCAGGCGCTCCCACGTGCGCAGCGATCCGGTGTCGGTGGTGTACACCGTGACGTGCAACCGGCCCGGGTCCATCCCGAAGCCGTCGCGGAGCAGTTCGTATCCCCAGGTCAGGCTCTGCGGGCCGGGATAGTCGCCGAGCGACCACGAGCCGAGCATCTGGAACACGGTGAGGTGGGTGTCGTCGCCGATCTCGTCCAGGTCGGTGGTGCGCAGGCAGCGTTGCCGGTTCACCAGCCGCCGGCCCAGCGGATGCTGACGACCTTCCAGGTACGGGGTGAGCGGGTGCATGCCTGACGTGGTGAACAGCACCGGATCGCCCGGCGGCGGGATCAGCGTGCTCTCCGGTAGCAGTGTGTGACCGCGATCGCGATAGAAGTCGATAAAAGTGCGGACGGTCTGATCGACGTACATAATAAGGTCCTTTCGGGTCAAAAACGACCGGAAAGGAACCGCGCGGCGACACAGAGAACGGTTCGTCTCCGGTCGCGGGCGTGAGGAGGAGAGGTCAGGCAGCGGCGACCGTCGAGCCGGTAGCTCGCACGGTCGCGATCGTCGATCGCATGCTGACGTCCATGCCGGGACGGTACCGTCCGGTGAGCGCGAGGCCCAGCGAATTTCCGCCGGTACCTAACTGGGCCTGGCCTTCTGCGGGTAGAACGTCTCGTGCCGGGCCAGCATCGCGACGAACTCGCCGATCTTCCGCTCCCGCGTCTCCGCCCGCTTGACCGCGTTGAGGCGGTGGATCAGGGCGAATCGGTTCGCCTTGGTGAGCACGTCGAGCATGGCCTGCGCGGCCGGGTCCGCGGCGATCGCGGCCAGCAGGTCGGCCGGCACCTCGGCCTCCGACGGCGGGGCGTAGGCGGCCGCCCACCGCCCGTCCGCCTTCGCGGCCTCCACCGCGGCGCGGCCGGCCGGCAGCATCCGGCCCTCCTCCTCCAGCCGGGCCACATTCGAGACGTTCCGCTGCGACCAGGAACTGCGGGCCGTGCGCGGCGTCAGCCGGATCAACGAGCTCTCCTCGTCACGGCGGCGGGCCTGCCCGTCGATCCAGCCGCAGCACAGCGCCTCGTCGACCGCCTGCTGCCAGGTCAGCGTGGTGACAGTGCCGCCCTTCTTGGTCAGCGCGAGCCACACACCGGCGGACGTGGCGTGATGCTCGGCCAGCCAGGCCCGCAGCGCCTCGGCGTCCGCAACGATCAGCTCTTCCAGTTCCGCCTTCACCATGACGGCAGGTTAGTCGCTCACGTCCTGCCGGTAGGGGTCGCGGCTCGGACCGCGCACCGCCGCGGCGGCCGCGGCGGCGGCCGCTGCGGCGATCTCGGAGGCGACGCCGGCCAGCGCGTAGACCCGAGCGGTGGCGTGGTGGTGCGGGGTGAGGGTGCGCGCGGGGTGCTCACGCCGCGGTGGATCTTCACGGCGGGCGGTCATCGCACGCGTTGCCTGTTCGTGTGCGGTGGCCGCCCCGGTTTGCGCACGCCATGGACTTTTGTGTGCGGTGGCCGCCCCCGGTTTGCGCACGCCATGGACCTTTGTGTGCGGTGGCCGCCCCCGGTTTGCGCACGCCATGGACTTTTGTGTGCGGTGGCCGCCCCGGTTGTGGATCGTGGAGCGGCGGGGGCCGGTTGGTGCTGAGTGCTGACCCTGTTGGCTGATATCCGCCGCCCGGTAGTGCGCCGATCCGGCCGCGCATTACGGTCGGTCGCCGCTGACCGTGGAGCGCTGGGGGTTTTCGTCATTCTGTGGGGCCTGGGGCGTCCGCGGGTTTCCGCGCAGCGCGGGGTTTACCGTGGTTGTCGGCACGCTGGGTGACAACGGTTCGTGCTGACGGGCGGTCCGGTCCTGGTTGTCGGCTGGCCCCGCAGCGGTGATGACGCACCTCGGGACCATCGCCGCGGCCGAGCGCACTGACGTCCAGTCCAACGCCGGCATCGCATACAGCATGCTTTGACGCTACAAGGCTGGTAGCACGGTGGTCGCTTCGGTTTGTGGATGGTGGAACTGTGGTGCCGGCTGGTCCGGCTGGCTGTGCGGGCTGCCGCACACCGGCCGGGGACCCGCTGAGCGTGTGGATTTTGGGTGCGCTGCGCGCCTCAATTCCACACGCCGGCCGGGGACCCGCTGAGCGTGTGGATTTTGGGTGCGCTGCGCGCCTCAATTCCACACGCGGGCCGGGGATCCGCCGGGCGGTGCTCAGCGTCCCACGCCACTGATCCATGCGTGCGAATATGCGGTGGAGCCGGCGACCACGGGAGGCGTCATGAGTGAGACCGCACGAGCACTACTGACCGACATCCAGACCGGCATCGCCGCCGGCGCCGGGCCCAATCCGCTGGTAGCCGCTGTCACCACAGGCCGGGCCCCGCTCGCTGCCGTGGCCGCGCTCGCCGCCGAGGAGCGGATCATCGTGCCGGCTGACCAGCGGGCGTTTCTGCTGCTGGCCGCCCGGTCCGAGGAGCCCGCCGCGGTGCGGTTCTTCACCGGGCTGGCGCAGGGGGAGGGGCTGGTGCAGCCGATGATCCCCCCGCTGGCGGCGGCGGCCGGGATGGGCGGGGAGGCGTTGGCGTCCTATGAGCCACGGGCGGGCTGTCAGGCGTACCCGTCAATTGTCGCCTGGCTGGCGCTCAACGCGGAGCCGGCGGCGGTGGCACTGGCTCTGGTCTCGAACTTCGCCGCCTGGGGCGGCTACTGCGCTGAGCTGGCGCGCGGCCTGCGGGAACGGTACGGGTTCGGCGACGACGCCTGCGCCTTCCTGGACTTCTTCGCCGAACCGGTGACCGAGCCGCTGGAACTGGCGGTGGTCGCCGCGCAGGCCGCGATCGACAGTGGCCGCGACCTGGGCCAGGCCCGCCGTCATGCGCGGCTGCTGCACGAGAACGAGGAGCTGTTCTGGCGGACGCTCGCCGAGATCCCCGGCTAGCGGCAATGCCGGGTAGTTAAGGATCCGGGCTGGTCGTCAAGGCTGGTCCGGCGAGGACCGTGAGGCTGATGGTGGCCTTGTAGGTTCGGCGGTCGAT